>DASSUC010000131.1:0-22025 GCA_035707405.1 Micromonosporaceae bacterium
GCGTCGAACTCGGCCGGCCGGCCGGTGTCGATCTGGCAGAAGTCGCACCGCCGGGTGCACTGGTCGCCGCCGATGAGGAAGGTGGCCTCCCGGTCCTCCCAGCACTCGTAGATGTTGGGGCAGCCCGCCTCCTGGCACACCGTGTGCAGGCCCTCCCGCTGCACCAGCGCGCGCAGCTGGGTGAACTCGGGGCCCATCGATGCCTTGACCTTGATCCAGGGCGGCTTGCGCTCGACCGGGGTCTGCGCGTTGCGCGCCTCGATCCGCAGCAGGCGTCGGCCGTCCGGGGCCACGGTGGTCACGGGCTCAGCCTACGCCGGCCATACTGCGCCCCGACCGGACGCGTTGTGAGCGCCACACCCGCTCACCCCCATACCGTGGCGCGCACCCGCGCGTACGCCAGCCTGCCCTCGACCATCTCGACCTGGGCCACCGCGACCGCGCCCCACCGCCCGGCACTGGTCCGCAGGCACAGCGTCCGGCCGCTGGCCAGGACCGGTGGGCCGACGGCACCTACCCACGCGTCCTCGGGCAGGCCCGCGCAGAAGGCGGGGCTGGGCCGCTCACCGGGCTTCAGCGGTGCGAGCTGTGCCGGGCTGATCGCGGTCAGCTTGTCTTCCGAGGCTGACAGGTCGGCCAACCCGTCGCCGTCATCGGGGTCCACGTCGGTGGAGCCGAGGGACGTCACCACGCGGTCCACCGAGACCAGCACGGCGGTGCCGGTCGGGGCGGGGCCACCGGCCGTTCCCGGGCCCGAGGTGGTCCGGCCGGCTCCCGGCCGCGAGGGCGGCTCGTTCCCACCCCGGTCCAGCAGCCCGGGGAGGACAGCCGCCAGCACCGTCGCCACCGCGGCGATCACCGCCACGGCGACCGGTACGCCCCAGCGCGCCCAACCGGAACCGGAACCCGGACCGTCGGTGGTCATCTGCTCCTCCCGTGTCCCAACGTCCTGATTCTGGCTGACCAGGCGGTAAATGCCGAGCGTGCGGCCCCGGCCGCCGGCTAGGGTCGGGGCAACGGCTGTGACGGAGGAGTCAGCGCCTGACGAACGCCCCGACCCTCCCGAGCCCGCGGGAAGAACCGCACCGGCGCGTCCGGTGCGCAGTAGACCCCGCCGGTGGGCCCCCGACCCGGGCCGCGAACGAGGCCGGCACCCGCCGGCGAAGGTGCGGTGGCACCGCGAGCCCCCACTCGCCCGCGCCGTTGGGGAGCGTTGCTCTTCCCGACGAGGAGGTGCTGGCGTGCAACGCATCCTCTCCACTGACCTGCCCACCCGCGCCGGTGAGCCGGTACGGCTGGCCGGCTGGGTCCACCGCCGGCGGCTGCTGAAGTCCGTGGCGTTCCTGATCCTGCGCGACGCGGCCGGCCTCGCCCAGGTGGTGGTCACCGAGCCGGCCACCCGGGCGGCGCTCGCCACGCTGACCGAGGAGTCGGTCGTCACGGTGGCCGGCACGGTCCGGGCCAACCCGGCCGCGCCGGGCGGGGTCGAGGTGGTCGACCCGTCGGTCGAGGCGCTGACCGACCCGGCGCAGGCGCCACCCTTCGACCTCTACCGGCCGACGCTCACCGCCGCGCTGCCGACCGCGCTCGACTGCGCGTACCTGGCGCTGCGCCACCCGCGGCGGCGCGCGGTGCACGAGGTGTCCGCCGCGGCCGTGGCCGGGTTCCGCTCGGCCCTGGCCGAGTGGCGCTTCGTCGAGGTGCACACCCCGAAGATCGTCGCCTCGGCCACCGAGTCCGGCGCCGACGTCTTCGGCGTGGACTACTTCGGCCGGCCGGCGTACCTGGCGCAGAGCCCGCAGTTCTACAAGCAGATGCTGGTCGGGGTCTTCGAGCGGGTGTACGAGGTGGGCCCGGTGTTCCGGGCCGAGCCGCACGACACCGTACGGCACCTGGCCCAGTACACCTCGCTCGACGCGGAGCTGGGGTTCATCGAGGACCATCGGGACGTGATGGCGGTGGCCCGGGACGCGGTCGCCGGCATGCTCGAAGCGGTGGCGGCGCAGGCCGGCGCCGCGCTGCGCCTGCTCGGCCTGGCGCTGCCCGAAGTGCCGGCCCGGATCCCGGAGATCCGCTTCCCGGACGCGCTGAGGCTGGTGGGCGCGGAGCCGGACGAGCCGGACCTGGCGCCGGCGCACGAGCGGGCGCTGGGCGAGTGGGCCCGGCAGGAGCACGGCAGCGAGCTGCTGTTCGTCACGGCGTACCCGATGGTGAAGCGGCCCTTCTACACCCACCCGGAGCCGGGGCGGCCGGACCTCTCCCGCAGCTTCGACCTGCTCTTCCGCGGGGTGGAGCTGGCCACCGGCGGGCAGCGCCGGCACCGGTACGGCGACTACGTGGCCGCGCTGGCGCAGCGCGGCGAGCACGACCTGGCGCCGTACGCCGGCTACCTGGACACGTTCCGGTACGGGATGCCGCCGCACGGCGGGTTCGCGATCGGGCTGGAGCGGTTCGTGGCCCGGCTGGTCGGTGCGGCCAACGTCCGGGAGGTCACGTTGTTCCCGCGCGACCTGAACCGGCTCACCCCCTGACCAGGCAGGCGTGAGCTACTCCAGCTTCCGGCCAAGGTAGCCGATGATCACTTCTCCCTTGTCGGCGTCCCACCGGAAGTGCAACCGCCCGGCACCTGGCGTCAGCCGTGCATGCAGGTCGAAGAGCGCCCGCCCGGCGACGGGGTCGTCGAACCAGCACAGCCTGCGGCGCTGTTCATGCTCTGGTGTGACCTTGGTCGGCCAGGTCGGCGCGGGGGCCTGGCCGGGGTCCCACGCCTCTGCGGCTTCCTGGAGACGGGAAAGCAGCTCTTTGGCGGGGCGCACCCACTCCCTATGGAGCCGTTCCAGATCCTCGGCGACCCGGGGAAGGAACCTGAGCCGCGGAAAGACGTCCTCGCGAAGGCGCCACAGCTCGGCGCCGGTATGGATGTCGCTGACCCCGGTCTGGTAGATCCACTGCCGGTGCTCCGCCACGTGCGCTACCTGGGATGCGTGCCGGACTTCCTCGTCGGTGTCCTCAAGCACTACGTCACCAGCGTCGTTCTCCACGAGAGCACAGCGGTGCAGGAGCAGCCTGGAGCTGTTCCATGCTGGAGATAGCGCCAGGCTCGCGGCAAGCCCTCCGCCCAGGTGCGCCCAACCGAGTCCGTGTGCGGTCCTGCCGTCGTGGGTGTACTCCGTGGTGTCGTGAGCTTGGTCATCCAGCACGCTGCTGAAGGGCGCACGGTTCCGCATGGCTCGGATGAAGCGGGCGGAGTCCCGGTTGCGTCCATCGGCCTGCCATTGCCGCATCGAGAACCCGGTACCGATGGTGAGGTCCACGAACGCGACCTCGGTGACCAGCGCGATGTCGGTTCGATGCCGCCGGACTTCACGAAGCAGCGCAACGAGGCCGTGGATGGAACCGATGATCTCCTCATGGCGGGCGTTGGTGTCCTGGTACGACAGCTCGTTGAGGAAGACGAGCAAGGACATGGATCCTCCGTCAGTCGAGCAGCCGGTCCAGCGCGTTGTCCCACTCGTCGAAGAAGCCCGAGGGCCAGTGCGACAGCATGCCGTCGGGGCCGAGCAGAGGCGATCTGACCTCGATGGGAGGCACTGGCGAGGCGGCAGTGCCGTGCGCGCCGCGGCGGAAGTAGTGGACCGACACCGCCGTGTTGTCCAGCGCCTGCTCCTTGACGGCCAGCCGGACCCCGTTGAGGACATGGTCGCTGTGGGTCTCCACGAGAACCTGTGCGCCGCAGGCCGCAGCCAGACAGGCTAGGCGTGCCATGGCGCTCTGGCCGCGTGGGTGCAGGTGTGCCTCGGGGTTCTCCAGCATGACGAGCGAGCCTGGTGCCGCTGTCAGGCAGGCCACCACGATCGGCAGCGCGTACGTGAGGCCGAACCCGACGTTCGTCGGCCGGTACCTGATGTTGGACGAGGCGATGCCGGAGCGGCCGAAGAACCCGTAGCTCAGCCGTACCAGGTCGGTGCCGCGCAGGTCATCGGCCTCGATGTTGACACCAGGACACAGCTCCTGGAGCCACGCCTCAGTGTGGTCGAGCAGGCCCGTCGACCGAACCGTCGCGTGACGCAAGGTAGGGGGGACCGAGTCGTCACGACGTACCCGAAGGAAGTTGATCGTATGCTCGCCCCGCGAGCCGAGGAACCCTTTACGGACCGCGGCGTCGTAGGACTTCGGGTAGTACACGGCCGGGACGATCCGGTCGGCCCTGAGGTACTGGAACCCGGCCCCGAAAAGGGGGTCTGCGATAGGCCCCGCCGGGGCTGACGACAATGGCAGCAGGTCTGCCTCCTTGTCGCGGGCTAACTGGTACTCGACGCGCCATGCCAGCTCACCGGCGTCTGTGCTCAGACTAACCTCGATCGAGGGAGTCCTGCGTTCGCCGGTGTCGAAGTCCTCGTACAGGACATCCTGACCGACGCCGAGCTCGACAAGGTTCCCGTTGAGCAGTAGCCCACCCTGGGAGCTGAGCAGCCCGGCATCCCACGACTGCCGCAGCAGCGCGAGGGCTTGCATGGTGGTGCTCTTCCCGGCGGCGTTGACGCCGCTGAGCAGGGTGAGGGGGGCGAGCGCGAGCTTGAGGTGCCCGAACGCCTTGAAGTTGCGCAGGCCAAGCTCCTGGATCATGCGACCACTCCGGCGAAGAGTGTCCTGATGCGCTGGAACCGCCGCTTGACCTTGGCGACGTCACCAGTGCCCTGGGAGACCGCGACCTGGAAGCTCGCGTCCTTCATCAGCTCCAGAAACCTCTTTTCGAGCCTGCGTCGCCGCTGTACCAGCAGCCGGCGCTGGTGCTCCGGCAGCACGGCGAGGTTGACCGACACTGCCTCAAAGAGAGCCTTGTTGACGGGAAAATGGCCTCCTGAGCCGTCCAGGTTACGCTTCCGGAAGGCGTGTGAACCAAAGGCTTCCGATGCGGTTTCCATGGCCGACTTGAACTCGCGTTCGAGGCGTTGAACGCGCGCAGGAGGGAGCTGGTTCAGGCGCTTCATGGCATCACGCAGAAAGTGGTCGAAGTCCTGGCTTGCATAGGCGTCCGGTGCGGTGAGCCGGAATGCGACGAACCGTAGCACCATCTCGCGGTCGGCCATCCGGTCGCTGCGAATACTTTTCGTGGTCGCCTGCAGGAACTCCGGGGACTCAGCCCACATCTTCAGATGCTTCCGCGCCTCGCCCGGGATGAGCGCATGGCGCAGCTCCTGCGCGGACAGCGGCAGCCCTCCGGTATTGATCCGGGCGAAGATGTTGAACTTAACCGCCTCGGGAGTGCCGAGTCGGATCAGGTGCACCACCAGTTCCGCCTCGCGGAGCCGGGTCTGCAACCGCCCAGGAAGGTCACCGAAGAGCATGCCCTCGCATTTGTCCAGGTACTCCAGGTTGGTAAGCCGGAGTGGCTGGGTGCCGATGACCGCAGGCTCAACGAACTCGGTGATAGTGGTTAGCCGCTGGATGCCGTCCACAATCGCCCACGACTCGTCCTCGGCTTCGGCGGCGTAGAGCGTCGGCAGTGGGATCCGTAGCAGCAGGGACTCGATCAGGCGGCTTTTCGCCCTGGTGGTCCAGATCCCTGCGTGCCGCTGGAAGTCAGGCTGAAGGTCGATCCGTTGGGTGCGGATCCGGGACAGCAGAAGATCAACAGTGGGGTTGCGTGTCACCACGTCGATCTTCTCCGGGTCGAAGGGCTCATGGATCTCCTCGTCACCGGCGCGGTCATCTGTCTCCGCCTCTACCCCGGTAGCACGTCCCAGGGAGTCCAGCTCCTGCGCCACAGCTTCGGGGGATGGGAGAGCTTCAGCAGCCAACCGACTCCACCCTTCGTCGTCATCAGCGCCGCGGGTGACCAGATTTGGCTAGTAACGTGCAGCTGAGGGGCGACCGCGGCTCGACCGCCAGAGTAATGGGTCGCGTAGCCGGTCCACCGGAGGTGGCTGGTTTGCCGCGACCCTGTCGCTACAGGCGGGTGGCGTGGCGGGGGCCGTACCCTCGGCTATGGGCGGACCTGGCGGAGCTCTTCGCCGGTGGACAGCCGGCGGCGGCCATTGCCGCCGCACGTGACCACCGTCAAGAGGGCGGATAGCTCATGCGCTGTGTTGAAGAGGAAATCGCCAGCCAGCCGGGCTGCTGGGTGCGGGCCGCCGAGGTCGCCGCCGCCAGCGCCGGGGCGCTGCCGCGCCCTGGCGAGACGGTGGCCGTGGTCGGCTGCGGGACGTCGTGGTTCATGGCCCAGGCGTACGCGAGCCTGCGTGAGCAGGCGGGCCACGGCCGTACGGACGCATTCGCGGCCTCGGAGATGCCCGGCCGGCGCGGTTACGACCGGATCCTGGTGATCACCCGCTCCGGCACCACGACCGAGGTGCTGGACCTGCTCGGACGGGTCGGCGAGGTGGCGGCGACCGCGGTGACCGCCGACCCGGCAGCCCCGGTGGCCGGCCTGGTCGGGCAGGTGGTGGCGCTCGACTTCGCCGACGAGCGTGCGGTCGTGCAGACCCGGTTCGCCACGACGGCCCTCGCCCTGCTGCGCGCCCACCTCGGCCACGACCTGCGGGCGCTGGCCGAGCAGGGGGAGCGCGCGCTCGCCGTACCGGTGCAGCCCTGGGTGGACGCGGAGCAGGTGACGTTCCTCGGTCGCGGCTGGGCGGCGGGCATCGCGCACGAGGCGGCGCTGAAGGGGCGGGAGGCCGCCCAGCTGTGGACGGAGTCCTACCCCGCGATGGAGTACCGGCACGGGCCGATCAGCATCGCCCAGCCGGGCCGGCTGGTGTGGATGTTCGGCGAGCCACCGGCCGGGCTCGCCGGCGACGTCGCGGCGACGGGAGCGACGTTCGTGACCAGTGACCTGGACCCGATGGCGCACCTGGTGGTGGCGCAGCGACTCGCCGTCACGGCGGCCCTCGCCAGGGGCCTCGACCCCGACCGGCCCCGCCACCTTCCCCGCTCCGTGGTGCTGCATGCCGGATAGGCCGGCAGAGCCTGCGGTGGCGGCCCCGGATCCGGTCGTCGCCGTTGATGTCGGCGGCAGCCTCATCAAAGGCGCCATCCTCGGGGGCGGCTGCTCCGGTGCCACCCGCTGGTGGCCGACACCGCGCACCGACCGGCCTGCCGCGGTCGTCGCGGCGGTCCTGGCCGCCATCGACGAGCTCGTCGGCGAGTGCGACACCGTTGCGGCGGTTGGGCTGGCCGTGCCGGGGATCGTCGACAGCGAACGGGGTGTCGCCGTCGCCGCGGCCAACGTCGGCTGGCACCGGGTGCCCTTCCGTGACCTCGTCGAGCGGCGCACCGGCCGGCCTGTCTCGGTCGGCCACGACGTGCGCGCCTGCGCCGAGGCGGAGATCCGGCTCGGCGCGGCCCGGGGCGCCTACGACGCCGTGGTCCTGCCGATCGGCACCGGCATAGCCGCAGCCATGCTCGTGCAGGGACGGCTGCTGCACACCGGCTGCGGCCGTGCCGGCGAGATCGGGCACCTCCACGTCGGGCACGACGAGCCGTGTGCCTGCGGAGGGCGCGGCTGCCTGGAGGCGATCGCGTCGGCCGCCGCGATCTGCCGCCGGTTCACCGCCCGCACCGGCCGGCGGGTGGCCGGTGCCGTGGACATCGCCGAGCTGGTACGCGGCGGTGACGGCGACGCGGCAGCCGTCTGGGACGAGGCGGTGGACAGCCTCGCCGTCGCCGTGGCCGCGTACGTCACCCTGCTGGCCCCGGAGGTCGTCGTCCTCGGCGGCGGGCTCTGCGCGGCACAGGACCTGCTCCTGCCGTCGCTGGATGAGCGGTTGGTGGGGCGGCTGGCGTTCCAGCGGCGGCCGCGGCTGGTGGCTGCGGCGTTCGGTGACAGGGCCGGCTGCGTCGGCGCGGCGCTGCAAGCCTGGGACCTGCTCGGCAGAGGCCCCGGCCCCCGATGATCGTGGTGGTGGCGGCCAACCCGGCGCTCGACGTGACCTACGCGGTTGACGCGTTGAAGCCCGGTACGAGCCACCGGGTCCGCACGGTCACCCAGCGCGCCGGTGGCAAGGGCGTCAACGTCGCGCGCGTGCTGTCGGGGCTCGGCCACTCCACAGTGGTCGTTGGCCTCGCCGGTGGGGTGACCGGGCACCAGCTGCGCGCTGAGCTTGACGCCGAGCACCTGCGGCACCGTTTCGTGCCGCTGGTGGGCGAGACCCGGCGAACCGTCACGGTGGTCGCCGGCGGCGACGCCACGGTCTTCAACGAACCGGGGCCGGTCGTGGATGGCGTCGCGTGGGACGCCCTGGTCGAGGGCGTCGCCCGCGCCCTCGGCGGTGGCGCGACCGGCCTGGTGTGCTCGGGCAGCCTCCCGCCCGGTGCTCCCGCTGGCAGCTACGCCGCCCTGGTGCGGCTCGCCCGTGACCAGCGCATCCCGGTGGTGGTCGACGCCGAGGGCATGCCGCTGCTCGCCGCCGCCCGGGCCGGCGCTGACCTGGTCAAACCCAACGCGGCCGAGCTGGCGGCGACAACCGGGGTGGCGAGCCACATCCAGGCGGCGCAGGTGCTCCGCGGGGCTGGCGCCGGTTCGGTGGCCGTCTCGCTGGGGGCGGACGGCATGCTCGCCGTGACGGGGCAGGGCGCCTGGCGGGTCCGGCTGCCACGCCGGCTGGCCGGCAACCCCACCGGCGCCGGCGACGCTGCCGCCGCCGCCTTTGTCGCGGGGATGGCCAGCGGGCAGGCTTGGGTGGACATGCTGCGGCACGCCGTCGCGCTGTCCGCAGCCGCCGTCCTCGCACCGGTCGCCGGGTCCGTGGATGTCGTTGCCTACCACGGGCTCCTGCCGGACGTGCACGTGGAGGAGATCGATGCCGCTCACCCCGACCGCTGACATCGTGGCCCGCGCGCACGGGCTGGGACAGGGCGTGGCTGCGTTCAACGTCATCCAGCTGGAGCACGCCGAGGCTTTTGTCGAGGCCGCACAGCTGGCCGGCACACCGGTTGTGTTGCAGATCAGCCAGAACACGGTCAGGTACCACGGCGTGTTGCGGCCCTTGGCGCTCGCCACGCTCGCCGTTGCTGAGGCCGCTGCGGTGCCGGTGGCCGTACACCTTGATCATGCGGAGTCGACCGAGCTGGTGGAGCAGGCGGTCGGGCTGGGGCTCCAGTCGGTGATGTTCGACGCGTCGATGCTGAGCTACGCGTCGAACGTCGCGGCCACCGGCCGCGTCGTGCGGCACTGCCACGAGCGGGGCGTCTGGGTGGAGGCGGAGCTGGGTGAGATCGGCGGCAAGGACGGCGTACACGCGCCCGGGGTGCGCACCGACCCGGGTGAGGCACGGGCGTTCGTCCAGGCCACCGGGGTGGACGCACTGGCTGTGGCGGTGGGGACCTCGCACGCCATGCTCACCCAGGACGCGGCGCCGGACTTCGGCCTGATCGCGCGGCTCCGTGCGGCGGTGCCCGTGCCGCTCGTCCTGCACGGCTCCAGCGGCGTCACAGATGCGGACCTCGCCCGCGCGGTCCGCGCCGGCATGACGAAGATCAATGTCGCGACCCGGCTGAACAAGGCCTTCACCCAGGCGGTACGCGTGGCGCTGGCCGACGGCGAGGTCGTGGACCCGCGCCGGTACACCGGTCCAGCGCGCGGGGCGATGGCCGCGGAAGCGCGCCGCCTGTGCGATGTGCTGCGGTTAGCTTCCTGAGCTTGGCGTGCACCGTTGCGGGTGGCCGTCCGGCCATCAGATGGTCAGGTTCTGACCATCGTGAACGTCCGCTCCTCGTACGCGTCCGGGCCGAACCGGGTCCTGACCGCCCAGACGTGACCTGCGTCCGAGGCGTCCGCGCCGGAGAGGTAGCTGTTCTCGGGTTCGTTGGGGCTCGGCACCGCGGTCCAGACGCCTTGTGCGTGTGCGGGACTCCTGGTGAGCAGCAGCGCACCGGCGGTCAGGAGAATGGCCGCCATCCAACTAACGTGACCACCCTCCCGGAAACCAGAATTAACCGTGAAATGGGTATACCGGACTCGACTGCTGCCCAGCTTCGCGATCTAGAAGACTTAGGCAGGCATGGCGTGCACAAGTCTTCTAGATCGCGAACCAACCCAGGCGCCAACCTCTGCTTTGGGCGTCGGGTGTCGGCTGCCGGGCAGAACTCAGGGGATATCTCGGGATATGTCCCCCGGCCACGGCGGTGCCGTCGTCAAGATCGCGATCGTAGACGCGCTATGTGCAGTCGCACTGCACACCTGCTGTATGTGATCGCGATCTTGCGGAAGGCGGGACGGTGGAACGGGATCAAATCGGCCGTATCGGCGGGTGGGCCAGAATCGCTGGTATCGCGACAGGCGAGGAATCGCCATATACCGAGAAGCCGCTTACCCCACCGGGCACGACGACACTCGCCCAGGGTGGACAACCTACCGCCTACCTGCGACCCCAGTACGGCATCCTTGATGCCTGAGCGTGATGGTCGGCTCAGTCTTCCGTTGGGCGTCATCTATTGGTCAATGCGCGTTGACTACTTCTGTGATACGCCTGCTGAGCACTGCGGCCTCAGCATGCAGGTGTCGGCCGGCGGGGGATCCGGCGTACCGCGAGCGGCACCTGGACCTCAATGACCAGCTCCACCTGTCCGCCGGTCAGGTACGCCTTGGGCAGGCCGAGCTCCGGCTCGGTGCCGAAGCGCAGGTACACCTCGCGGACCGGTCCGGCCGGGCGGGCCCCGGTCTGCTCCAGCCAGCGCAGCACCTGCTGGAGCAGGCGGGGCAGCCGGTGGTAGCCGCCCCGGTGCACTGCGCACGCCATCGCCGGCACCGGCTCCAGCCAGCCCACCTCGATGCCGCCGGAGCCGGGCACGACCCGGTTGAGCGGCACGGCGACGGTCACCCGGTCCTGGTCGGGGTCGGGCAGCAGGGCCAGCGGCGGGCGGGTGGCGCGAGCATGCTGCTCACGGGCGAAGGACTCCAGCCGGTAGAGCAGGGCGCCGGTGTCCTCGCCCGGTGCCCCGGTCAGCATCGCGACCAGCTGCGCGTCGACCGGCCGGATCACGATCTCGGGCACCTGGCCCTCGCGGTCGCGCAGCAGCTCCCGCCGGGCGCGTAGCGAGCGCAGCTGGGCCTGGGCACGGGCGATCTCGTCGACGAGCTGGCGCTCGTGCTCGGCGTACACCTCGTCGATGTCGCCGTCGAGCAGGCCCTTCAGGTCGTCAAGATCGAAGCCCAGCTCGCTGAGCAGGACGATGCGGTTGAGCCGGGGGAGCTGGGCGGTGCTGTAGCAGGGCTCGCCGGTGCCGGGCTCGATGCGGGCCGGCGGCAGCAGGCCGGTCTCGGCGTAGTGGCGCAGCGTCGCGACGCTCACCCTGGTGAAGCGCGCGAACTCGCCGATCCGGAACATAGGACCCGAGGGTACGCATCGACGCCCCGCCCTACCGGCCCGCGGCGGCGTGCGCGTGTGAATCCGCTCGTCGGGCCACCTTCGTGGCTTGCTGTCCCTCCTCCCGGTCAGGACGCGCCGGCGGCCTGGGAATCGATGCTCTCGGTATGCGGATCGATACACTCGCGCACCGCCCAAACGTTCTGGAAACGGCGGGTAAGCTCTTGTACCTCGTAGTCAACAATGGTGAGCCGATGCGCTATGACGTCACCGCTCGCATTCACCTCGGTTTCGAAACCACACACGTCGTCCCATACGGCCAGGTTGGTCCGAAGATCCGGCCGCAGGCGGCGCCCGTCCGCCTTGTACACCCTAATACCGGCTTCGGCCTGCTCCCGGGCGATTGTGTCTAGCTCCGGGGACCACTCTTGGTAGACGAAGATTCGTTCGATCACAACACCTCTGCGGACTGCCTCCGCCTGTAACCTCAGGTACTGCCGCCCGATTGGTGTTAACCAGAACCCGGGCGCTGCGGTCTCAACCGTCATGGCCCTGATCGAGTGCCTCACCTCTCCGGTGACATTGACCGCGAACTCCTTATCCAGATAAACAAGTCTTATGCGGCCCTCCGACAGTTGGGCCATGTCGGCGACGAGACGGGAGATAACGGTCTTACAGGTCACTGCAACAGGAGAGTTCCGGAATCGGCCCTCAGCTCCTTCCATATAGCCAAGTAGATCGCGGACGTCGCTGCTGAGCCAGGAGCCTCTCTCGATGGCCGCTGTTATTTTGCCGTACAGCATCTCACAATTTAGCCGGTCCTTCTCGCCGAGAGCTATCTGGATCTCAATCGTGACAACCGTCATCCCAAGGCCCACCAGGAAGCCGAACTTGGCATCGTTGCTCTGCTGATAGAGCAGGACAGAAACAGCGACCGAAGCGGCCACCCCGATAAGGAGCACGGGGTCGAGAGCCCATTGCTTCAGGCTGTTCGTCGTTCTCATGTGACTCCAACAAACTGAGCGCCTGCCGTCTAGGTTGTGGGCCTGCGCGACACCAGGGTGTGCGCGGCAGTATTCGAATGGTCACACTGCGCGTAACGAGCCGTCTATCCGTCGTACAGCCAACCGAGGCTGTCGACTTCGCGGAGTCGACCCGCCGGAACGGCGCGAAGGCCAGCCATGGCGGTTCGCTAGTTTCGGTCTCCCGTCCCTCGGGTGAGGGATACCTATTGATCAACGGCAGTAGGTGATCAGGGCGCACGGGCTACAGAAGTTGATAACGAGTTTGTACAGGTACCGGACATTTCGGTTTGCGCCAGTTGCTGACGTGGCTGAGCGGTGATGCAGAGCACGCAGAACAGGCCCTGCGTTGACGAACTTCTTCATGGTCCGCTTCCGGCGATCACCGACCACCAGCGCCGGAAGGGTCCAAAGCAGACTCAAGCGTTTCTTGCTGAGAGCACTCGAAGGTGGCGCTCTACCACGGGCAGGGCCTGTGCCACGGTGACCAGGTGGCCCAGCTCCGCGGAGAGCGAGGTGACGCCGGCGTCACTGATGCCGCACGGCACGATGGCGCCGAAGTGGGTCAGGTCGCAGTCGCAGTTGAGGGCGAAGCCGTGCATGGTCACCCCGCTGGCGACCCGGATGCCGATCGCGGCCACCTTGCGCTCCGGGCCCCGGTCGTCGGCCGGCACCCATACCCCGCTGCGCCCGGCCACCCGCGTGGCGGCCAGCCCCAGCTCGGCGCAGGCGTCGATGAGCACCTGCTCGACCCGGCGGACGTACGCGACCACGTCGACCGGGTCACCCAGGTGGACGATCGGGTAGCCGACCAGCTGGCCCGGGCCGTGCCAGGTGATCTTCCCACCGCGGTCGACGTCGACCACCGGCGTGCCGTCCACCGGGCGGTCCGCCGGCTCGGTGCGCTTGCCCGCGGTGTAGACGCTGGGGTGCTCCAGCAGCAGCACGGTGTCCGGCCGCTCGCCGGCCGCCACCGCCGCGTGCAGCCGGCGCTGCTCGGCCCAGGCGGTCAGATAGTCGACGGTGCCCGCGTGCACGATCTCCAGGCGCGCGACTGTGCTGGTCACGTGCTTCAGCCTAGTGCAGCCCCGAGCCGGCGTGAGCCCGGTCACCCACCATCTGGCTGCGGGGGCTGGGCGGTGCCCGTACCCTGTTTTGGTCCCTCTTGTGAATGGTTTCACGAGGAATGACCACGGGGGAGGTCGCGGGAATGACGGTCGTGCGGGAGCGGGAGGCCGGCGGCGAGACCGGCGCGCCGGGGCGGCGGCGGGCGTGGCGGTGGGTGCTGCCCGCCCTGGCGATCGTGCTGTGGCTGGGCCTCGGCGGCCCGCTGGCCAGCCTCACGAGCAAGACCAGCGACGTGCAGAAGAACGACAACTCCGCGTTCCTGCCGGCCAACGCCGAGTCGACCAAGGTGCTCGACCTCAACGAGCGGTTCGTCGAGACCGAGGCCAGCCCGGCCATCATCGTGTACGCCCGCCCGGGCGGCCTGACCGGCGCCGACCGTACGAAGATCGGCGCGGACCTGGCCGAGGCGTCGGCGCGCCTGGGCGACAAGCTGGTCGGGCCGCCGTTGGGGCCGGTCTACTCGACCGACGGCGAGGCGGCCCAGGTGATCCTCCAGTTCGCCGGGTCGGACGCGGAGAAGGCGACCGACGACGTGGCCTGGCTGCGGGAGCTGGTCTCGTCGTCACCGGGCCTGCAGGCCCACGTCACCGGGCCGGTGGGCATCTTCGCCGACCTGATCGAGGTGTTCCAGGGCATCGACGGCATCCTGCTCCTGGTCACCGGCATCGTGGTGCTGCTGATCCTGATCGTGGTCTACCGCAGCCCGCTGCTGCCGTTCGTCGTGCTCGGGGTCGCCGGGCTCGCGCTGGGCCTGGCCAACGGCGTGGTCTACCTGCTGGCGAAGGCCGAGGTGATCACGCTCTCCGGGCAGAGCCAGGGCATCCTCGACGTGCTCGTGCTCGGCGCGGCCACCGACTACGCGCTGCTGCTGGTCTCCCGCTACCGCGAGGAGCTGCGCCGCCACGAGAGCAGGCACGACGCCATCCGGGTGGCGTGGCGGGCGGTCGTGGCGCCGATCCTGGCCAGCGCCGGCACGGTCATCCTCGGCCTGCTCTGCCTGCTCGTCAGCGACCTGTCCGCCAACCGCGGCCTCGGCCCGGTGGGCGCGATCGGCATCGGCGCCGCGCTGCTGGCCATGCTCACCCTGCTGCCCGCCGTGCTGGCACTGCTGGGGCGGGCCGCGTTCTGGCCGTTCCGCCCGCAGCACGGGTCGGCGCCGGCCGAGGAGCGGGGCGTGTGGGCGCGCATCGCCGGCGTGGTGGGCCGCCGGCCGCGCGTGGTGTGGGCGGTCACCGCGGTGGTGCTGCTCGCCCTCGCCGGCGGCATCACCCGCCTGGAGGCGGACGGCATCCCGCAGACCGAGGCGTTCACCACCACCAAGGACTCCAAGACCGGCCAGGACCTCATCGGCCGGCACTTCCCGGCCGGCAGCGGCAGCCCGGCCCAGGTGATCGTGCGCCAGGACAAGCTCGGTGAGGTGGTCAGCGCCGCGCAGGGCGTGCCCGGGGTTGCGGCGGTGGCGCCGTACCCGGGGGTGGTCCTGCCCGGCTCGCCGCCCCCGGCCGGGCCGAAGGTGGTCGACGGCCTGGTGCGGGTGGATGTGACGCTGGCCGACGCGGCGGACTCGCCGGCCGCGTTCGAGACGGTGCGCCGGCTGCGGACGGCGGTGCACGCGGTGCCCGGCGCGCAGGCGCTGGTGGGCGGCTTCACCGCGATCAACGTTGACGTGCAGGACACCTCCCGGCGGGACCGGACGGTGATCATCCCGCTGGTGCTGGCGGTGGTCTTCGTGATCCTGGTGCTGCTGCTGCGCTCGCTGGTCGCGCCGCTGCTGCTCGTGTCCACGGTGGTGCTGTCGTTCGCGGCGACGCTGGGTGTGTCCGGCGTCGTCTTCCGCGACGTGCTCGGCTTCGCCGGGGCGGACTCCGGGTTCCCGCTGTTCGCCTTCGTCTTCCTGGTCGCGCTCGGGGTGGACTACAACATCTTCCTGATGACCCGGGTCCGGGAGGAGACCGCCCGCCGCGGTCACAAGGCCGGCACGCTCACCGGGCTGTCGGTCACCGGCGGCGTGATCACCTCGGCCGGGGTGGTGCTGGCGGCCACGTTCGCGGCGCTGGCCGTGCTGCCGCTGGTGTTCCTGGCCGAGATGGCGTTCGCGGTCGCCTTCGGGGTGCTGCTGGACACGCTCATCGTGCGCTCGCTGCTGGTGCCGGCGCTCACCGTCGACATCGGACGGTCGGTGTGGTGGCCGGGCGGGCTGCGCCGGGCCGACCCGTAGCGTCCTAGCTTGGCGGGACCCGCCACAGCCAGACGTCGGAGACGCGCTGCGGCTCGCCGAAGAGGGCTGTGGCGGTCTGGCGCAGCGTCGCGTAGTGGACTGTCCACTTTGAGCCGTGCACCTGGTCGGCGAGGACGATGACCTCGGCGCGCCAGTAGCGCAGGTCCTCCCGGGCGCGCCGGCGCTCGGCGTCGCCGACGATGGGCGCGATGCCGGTATAGGCGGCCTGCACCAGCAGCTCCTCGGTGGGTCGGGGCACCGGGCCGATGCGCCCGCGCCCGTCCGGGCCGCCGGGGCCGAGGAAGAAGCCGGACGGGATCGCGAACTCGCCGTGCCGCGCGGCGAACGCCGTCGACTGCCACCGCTGGCCGTCCGGCAGCAGGTCGGAGGGGAGCGGCACCGGGACCACAGTGCCGCCCGGGGAGACGTACGAGCGCCACTGGCCGGAGGCGAAGAACTCCGGCACCGGGTCCCGCTCGACGGCGATCAGCGGGACCGGGACCAGGGGTAGGAGCGCGGTCGCGAACGCTGCTATCCATAGTGGACGGCGAAGGGTTGTCGTCGTCCGGAGGTGGTCCACCGCCCAGGCCAGGACGATCGCGATGACCGGGATCACCCCGAGCGCCAGCCGGGCGGGCAGCGCGGCGTTGAAGATCGGCAGCGGTGCGAGCAGCGCGTACGGCAGCGGCACGTCGGTGATCTCGCCCATCCACTTCAGCTGGGGCCCGAGCGACAGGACGGTGAACGCGACGGCCGTCACCGCGAGCGCCCGCAGGACGGCCCGTCGCCGGCCTGCGCCTGTCCTGGCCCACAGCAGGGCGAAGCACACCGCGAAGAGCACCAGCAGGGGCACGCCGAAGAACGAGGTCTCCTCGGTCGGGTTGGGAGCCAGGGGGGTGTCGAGCCCGAGCCAGCCGGCCACCGACCGCTGCGGGTAGGCGCCGTACGCGGCCAGGTCCTCGGCGTGCATGCGCTGGTCGAAGCCGATGCCGGCATACCGCTGCGGGCCCAGGAAGTGCAGCCACAGCGGGTAGGCCAGCAGCACCAGGGCGACCAGCCCGGTGACGCCGAGACCGGCCAGGAACGTCCGCAGCGCCGCGCGGGCCTCGTCCCGCCGGCCCAGCGCCCAGACCCCGACGAACAGGCCGCACCCGATCGCCGTGAAGAACAGCGCCTCCGCGGCGATCGAGAACATCACCGCCACGAGTACGCCGAGCAGCGCGCCGTTGCGTACCGCCCGGCCCGGCTCGCGCAGCCTGACCACGCGCCAGACGACGATCGGGACCAGCCACTGCGCGGTCCAGTTCAGGTGGGCGTTGGCGTGCGAGATGAGCCCCGGGGCGAACCCGCAGAAGATCCCGCCGAGCGCGGCGGCCGGCGCGGATGCGCCCAGGTGCCGGGAGAGCAGCCAGTACCAGGCGTAGCCGGTGGCGGCGAGGTTGAGCGTGAGGACCAGCAGGAAGGTGAGTGGCGGGCCGATCAGCCAGGTCACCGGGGCGAGCGCGAGGGCGTACACGGTGATCGAGGTGTTCACCGCGAGGTTGACCCCGTCGGGCACGTTGAGCAGGTACGTGAACAGCGGGTTCTCGCCGGTGCGCAGCGCGTGGGCGCCGTAGGCGAGCAGCCATTCGAAGAGCGCCTGGTCGCCGGAGTTGACCAGGATCGCCCGGCCGTTCGGGGCGAGCCAGAGGGCACCCGTCACCCACCCGGCGAGCACCAGGCTGGCCAGCGCCGTCAGCAGGTCCGCGCGGCGGTGGCGCCGGACCGGTGTCGGACGGGGCAGTGCGGGCGCGGGGGGTGCCGGGGGTGGTGCGGTGAGAGTCGCCACCCGGGCACGCTAGCAACGCGGATGGCGGCCGGCAGGGTGGGCCTCATGATCGTTGGACGCCTACCGCGAGAAACGCCCGGGAGCACTGCCGGTACGTGTCCAACGATCATGGGCAACGGGGTGGCTAGCGCAGGGCGGCGCGTAGGGCCGAGCCGATGTCGCGATGGGCGAAGCTGAAGCCCTCCCGTTCCAGCACCCCTGGGAGCGTCCGCTGGCTTGATACCGCCTCGTCGCCGAAGTCGCCCAGGACCACGCGCAGCGCCAGCCGGGGCACGGTGAACACCGCCGGCCGGTGCAGCAGCCGGGCCAGCGTCGCGGTGAACTCGGCGTTGGTGACCGGCACCGGTCCGGCCAGGTTCACCGGACCGGCGATGTCCTCCCGGGCCATGAGGAACTCCACCGCGCCCAGCCAGTCGGCGAGCGAGATCCACGGCATGTACTGCCGGCCGGTGCTGAGCTTGCCGCCGGCGAAGAGGCGGAACGGCAGCAGCAGCGGCTTGAGCATGCCGCCGCTGGCGTGCATCGGCAGGCCGGTGCGCAGGCGGACCACCCGTACCCCGGCCTCCTCAGCGGGCCGGGTGGCCGCCTCCCAGGCCCGGCACAGGTCGGCCAGGAAGCCCTCGCCGGCCGGGGCCTCTTCAGTCACCGACTTGTCGCCGGTGTCGCCGTACCACCCCACGGCGCTCGCGTTCGCCAGCATCGACGGGCGCGCGGCGGCGGGCAGGGCGGCGACGGCATGGGCCAGCGTGGACGTGGCGTCCACCCGGCTGGCCCGGAACTTCGCCTTGTACCGCGCGGTCCACCGGTGGCCGGCGGCGCTGGCGCCGGCGAGGTTGACCACCGCGTCCATGCCGGACAGCGCGGCCGGGTTGAGCTCGCCGCCGGCCGGGTCCCACCGGATCTCCCCGGCTGCCCGGGGCTCCCGCCGGACGAGCCGGGTCACCTCGTGCCCGCCGCTGGTGAGCCGGTCCGCGAGGTGCGAGCCGAGGAACCCGGACGAGCCTGCCATCGCGATCCGCATGACCCCATCTTCCCTGGGAGTGCTGGCTACAGTGGCTGGACCTCGAGCTCTCCGCGCGCCTGGTGTGTCGCGTGGCCTCCGACGAGCTGCCCTCCGGTGGCCGGTTCGTGGCGAAGAGTCATAGGGGTGTCATTCAACGCGGTCCGTGCACCGCCGACCGCTGGACCCGGTAGCGTGTGCGGCATGATGCATGCTGCGGATGCGGCAGGGTGGGGCGCGGCGGTCGAGGGATTCTGTGCCGCCGCAGGCATTCCCGTCCCGCCGCCCATGTCTGAGCATGAGATCCGTGTGTGGGAAGCCAAGCAGGATGCGGCTGACGTGCTGGCCGACGAGTTCTGGGACGTCGGACCGGGCCGAGCTGCCGCGTGACCCGCCGGGTTACCCGCATCCTCGACGCGCTGACTGAGCATGTCGCCGTCGCGATCGGTGCCGGCGATGGTGGGATCGACACACGCCACGTCGTCTATGAGGCCGCCGCCGTACGCGGCATCGTCGTGATGCGGGCACCCGAGCAGTACATGGGCCACCGGGTCCCCCTGCTTGTCGTGTAGCGACGACGGTCTCCGGGAGCTGGTCCGATGCCACCGCGAACTCTGGTTGCTGGTGTCCTGCTGCGCAACATCGCCGGCTGCCGGTGCGTGTGAGTGGGTTAGGTGGATGCCGAACGGAGGCGCCATGGGTCCGCGCACGCGCCTGTTCTCGCTGGCCAGTGCCGTGCTGGCGCTCGCGGTGTGCGGCTGTGGTCCGGGGCTCGGGCCGGCCGGACCCGGTCCCGCGCTGGTCACGCCGGCCGGGGTGCCGCCCACCGTCCCGCCGACCGCGGCGACGACCTCCACCCTCCCGGCGCTGCCGGCTGCGCTGCTGCTCGCATCGGACTTCGGCTCGGCGTACGCGCTGTCGGGGTCGGTGCTGTCGGAGACCGGGCCTACGCCATCGGTGCGCCTGCTGGACCCGATGGAGTGCCGGGCCGGGCAGCCCGGGCCGGGCGGCGGCAGCGCGGCCCTCGTACTCGACCAGGCACGGCAGCTCTACGCCGCTCCCCGAGGGCATTTCGACTCGATGGCCGTCTGGCGGTTCCGCGCCGCCGGGGCGACAACGGCTCTGGCCGAGGTACGTGAGCAGCTCCGCCGGTGTGCCCGGGAGGAGCTCATCGACGTGGACGTGCCGGTGGTGGTCAGGTGGACCGTGCTCACCACCGGTGTTGCCGGTCAGGAGTCACTGGTTGTGCGGGCGGAGACCCGCCGTGGCGGAGAGCTGTTCAATGTGGACTTCTTCGTGGTCGTCCGGCAGGACCCGGTCGTCGCCAGCGTCTGGCTGAGCGACCAGCGGTGGACGACCGACCGCCTGCGGGCGCTCGGCACCCGGGTAGCCGCCCGGCTCTGCGCCGTGGCGGCGTGCTGAGGCCTGCCGGGGTGGCCCCGCGGTGCCAGGCCGAGGGCCACCCCAGCAGTCGGCTCAGCTCAGGCCCAGCTCGGCCTCGAAGTTGCCGGCCTCCAGCCGTTCCTTGATGGTGCCCAGGAAGCGGGCCGCGTCCGCGCCGTCGACGAGCCGGTGGTCGTACGACAGGGCGAGGTAGACCATCGAGCGGGGCACGACCACCTCGCCGAGGTTGGGGTCCTCGACGATCGCCGCGCGCTTGACCACAGCGCCGGTGCCGAGGATCGCGACCTGCGGCTGGTTGATGATCGGGGTGTCGAACAAGGCGCCCCGGCTGCCGGTGTTGGTCAACGTGAACGTGCCACCGGCCAGGTCGTCCGGGCTGATCTTGTTGGTCCGGGTGCGGTCGGCGAGATCCGCGATCCGCTTCGCCAGGCCGGACAGGTTCAGGTCCCCGGCGTTGTGGATCACCGGCACCATGAGGCCACGCTCGGTGTCGACGGCGATCCCCAGATGCTCGGCGTCGTGGTAGGTGACGGTGCCCGCGTCCACGTCGATGGATGCGTTGACCTTCGGGTGGATCCGCAGCGCCTCGACCGCGGCCAGCGCGAAGAAGGGCAGGAACGACAGTTTCACGCCGTGCCGGGCGAAGAAGTCCGCCTTCGCCCGGTCGCGCAGCCGGGCGATCCGCGAGACGTCCACCTCGACGACTGTCGTGAGCTGGGCGGACACCTGGAGAGACTCGACCATGCGCCGGGCGATCAAGGCCCGCATCCGGGACATCTTCTCGGTGGTGCCGCGCAGCGGGCTCGGCTCGGGCTTCACCGCGGGCGCCGCCTGGGCAGGCTGGGGCTCGGCCGGCTGGGCAGCCGGAGCGG
Source organism: Micromonosporaceae bacterium (assembly GCA_035707405.1). Lineage (GTDB taxonomy): Bacteria > Actinomycetota > Actinomycetes > Mycobacteriales > Micromonosporaceae > DASSUC01. The sequence continues at coordinate 20,779 of DASSUC010000131.1, forward strand.
CGGTCCTGGCGGCGGCCTCCGCCCGCTTGCGGTCCGCGGCCTCCAGCACGTCCTGCTTACGGATCCGTCCGCCCACGCCGGTGCCCTTCACCGCGGTCAGCTCCACGCCGTGTTCGGAGGCGAGCTTGCGGACCAGCGGCGTGACGTAGCCCGCACCATCCTCAGCGGCTGAGGGAGCGGGGCGTGCGGCCTGTTCCTCGGCTGCCGCCGCGGCGGGTGCCGGTGCCTCCTGCGCCGCCCGGGCTGGGGCGGGTGCCGGCTGGGCCGGCTGCTGGGCTGTCGTCGGCTGGGCCGGCTGCTGGGCCGCTGCCGGCTGGACGGGAGCGGGCTGGGGCTGCTGGGGCGGTGAGGGCGCCGCCTCGGCGGGCCGTGGGGCCGGCTCGGCTGCTCGGCCCGGCTCGGCCGCTGGCTGCTCCTCTTCGGCCTGCTGGGGGGCTGGCTGGGCTGGCGCGGGGGTTGGCGCGGCGGCGTCGGCCGGTGCGGCGCTGCTGGCCGCCCCGATCACCGCCAGCTCGGCTCCGACCGGTGCGGTCTCATCCTCGGCCACCTTGATCTCGAGGAGGGTGCCACCCGCTGGCGCGGGGATCTCGGTGTCCACCTTGTCGGTCGAGACCTCGAGCAGGGGCTCGTCCGCCTCGACGCTCTCGCCGACCTGCTTCAGCCAGCGGGTGACCGTGCCCTCAGTCACCGACTCGCCCAGCGCCGGCATGGTCACCACGGTCGTCGGGCCACCGCCGGCCGCCTCAGCCTGGGCCGGCGCCGCCGCACCCGCTCCGGCCGCCTGGGGCGCGGGCTGGGCCTGGGCTGCCTCGGTGGATGGGGCACCCTCTGCGGGCTGCTCAGCGGCCTCCGCCGCTGGCGGCGGCTCCGCTGCCCCGGCAGGCTCAGCGGGCTCGGCCGCCTTGGCCGGCTCGGCCGCCTTGGCCGGCTCGGCCTGGTCGGCGGGCTCAGCCTGCTGCGCATCGGCCGGAGCCTCCTGCACTGGCGCGGCAGCGGCCTGGGCGGTCGCCGTACCCCCGGCTTGCCCTTCGCCCTCACCCGCGATCACCGCGAGCTCGCTGCCGACCTCCGCAGTCTCGTCCTCATGCACGACGATCTTTGCGAGCACGCCGGCGGCGGGCGACGGGATCTCGGTGTCGACCTTGTCCGTCGACACCTCGAGCAGGGGCTCGTCGGCCTCGACGCGCTCGCCCTCCTGCTTGAGCCAGCGGGTAACGGTGCCCTCGGTGACGCTCTCGCCGAGCCGG
>DASSUC010000132.1:0-22509 GCA_035707405.1 Micromonosporaceae bacterium
CCGCTCCCCGAGCCGCATCACCGACCCCTTGCCGAACTGCTTCTCGATCTGCGCGAGCGCGAGGCCCAGTGCCTTCTCGCGGTCAGGCGCTGCTGCCATTGCTGCCACCCCTGTGTTCGCGGTCTTCGCGGGCGTCTTCCCGGATGAGCTTTTCGTCACGCGGTCACGCTAGGCGCTGGGTGCGACAGAAAACAGCCGGGTGCCTAGCTTGTGGACGAAAACTACCCGTCCCTGTGGACAATACCCGTACACCTGTACGATGCCACACGCGACACGCCGGAGAGGGCCGCCTACCGCAGCCGGGGTGGCACGCGCTCCGGGTAGGCCGCGCAGACCGCCCGCCACACCACGACGGTGTCCTCTCCGTCCCGTAGCGCCTGGGCGATCGTGCGCCCACCCAGCTGGGGCAGCACCTGGTCGGCGGCGATGCTGGCGGCGTACCCCCGCCCGAACGCCTGCTCCAGGCGAGCCCAGAAGTCGGTCAACCGCACGGGCTCATCCTGCCTCACCGCGCACCCGCCAGCGCAGCGCCACCACCACCAGCGGCCCGGTGGCGAGCGCGGCGAGCAGGGTGAGCGCCGGATACCCGGCCTGCTGCACGACGACCCCGGACAGCGCGCCGGCCACCGCTCCCGCCAACCCCATCACCAGGTCGGAAAGGCCCTGGACGGCGGGGCGTACGGCGCCGGCCACCGACTCGGTCAGCAGCGTGGAGCCGGCCACCATGGTGCCGGACCAGCCCAGCCCCAGCAGCGCCAGGCCAGCGGAGAGCCGCACCGTGTCGTGTCCGGCGGTGCCCGCGACCGCGCAGGAGACCAGCAGCAGCCCGAGCGCGCCGAGCACCACCGCGCGCCGGCCGAGCCGGTCGGTGAGCCACCCGACGACCGGCGAGAGCGCGTACATGCCCGCGATGTGCACGCTGATCACGATCCCGACGATGCGCAGCACGTCCGCCGAGTCGTGGGACTGTCCGATATGGACCGGTGTCATGGCCATCACACCGACCATGACCAGATGTCCCACTGCCACCGCGGCGAGGCCGAGCCGCGCGGCCGGGCGCTGCGCCACCACCCGTACGGCGGCGGCCATGCCGGCGGACGCAGCCGGCGCCGTCCCCCGCGCGGCCTGCGGTGGTTGAGCCTGCTCCCGCCGCGCGGCCAGCTCGACGAGGCGGCTGAGCAGCAGCGGGTCAGGGCGCAGCAGGAGCAGGAGGGCGGTCCCGGCGAGCGTGAACGCGGCGGCGCTGAACACGAACGGGCCGGCCAGCTCCGGCAGGCCGAGCGGCCGGACCGCGGCGCCGGCCGGGGCGACCAGGTTGGGCCCGGCGACGGCCCCGACCGTCGTGGCCCAGACCACCATGGACAGCTGCCGGCCCCGCCGTGCCGGCTCCGCCAGGTCCACGGCCGTGTACCGGGCCTGGAGGTTGGCCGCCGTGCCACCGCCGAAGAGGAGCATCCCGGCGAGGAGCAGCGGCACTGAGCGGGTCACCGCGGCCGCCACCACGACCAGCGCGCCCGCGCCCCCGACGCCGTACGCGACGGCGAGACCCGGCCGGCGCCCCCGGGCCCGCATCAGCCGGGTGACCGGCACCGCGAGCAGGGCGGCACCCACAACCGCGGCGCTGAACGCCAGGCCGGACACGCCCGCGCCGCCCAGCCCGGCACCGAGCAGGGCGCCGACGGAGATGCCGATGGCGACGCCCACCCCGCCGATGATCTGGGTGACGAAAAGGACCGACAAGGTACGCCGCTGGGCCGCGGCGACCCGGACGGGTGGTGGTGCAAGAGCCGGCGGCGCAGCGGTCATCGGGCTCCCGTGCAGGGTTGAGGTGCGCGCTGGCGGCGGTCGGGCCGCGTGGCCCGGGCTACAGGCCCAGCCCCCGTCCGACGATCTCCTTCATGATCTCGGTCGTGCCGCCGTAGATCGTCTGGACCCGGCTGTTGAGCCAGGCCTTGGCCACCGGGTACTCGAGCATGTAGCCGTACCCGCCGTGCATCTGAAGGCACCGGTCGGCCACCTTGTTCTGCAGCTCGGTGGTCCACCACTTGGCCTTGGCCGCGTCGGTCACCGACAGCCGGCCGGCGTTGAACTCGGCGACGCAGTGGTTGAGGAAGGTGCGCGCGATGGTCACCTCGGTGTCCAGCTCCGCCAGCACGAACCGGTTGTGCTGGAACTTGCCGATCGGCCGCCCGAACGCCTCCCGGGTGCGGGCGTACTCCAGCGTCAGGTCCAGGATCCGCTCGGCCGCGGCGACCGCCCCCACCGCGATGCTGAGCCGTTCCCGGGGCAGGTTGCCCATCAGGTGGTAGAAGCCGTGGTTCTCGGTGCCGATCAGGTTGGCCGCCGGCACCCGGCAGTCGTCGAAGAACAGCTCCGCGGTGTCGTTGGCCTTGAGCCCGATCTTCGCCAGCCGCCGCCCCCGGTTGAAGCCCGGCGCGCCGCGCTCCACGGCGACCAGGCTGACGCCGTGCGCGCCCTGGTCGGGCGCTGTCTTGACGACGACAACCACGAGGTCGGCGTGCTCGCCGTTGGTGATGAACGTCTTCTGGCCGTTGAGCACGTACTCGTCGCCGTCGCGCACCGCGCTGGTGCGCACGCCGGCCAGGTCGCTGCCGGCCCCGGGCTCGCTCATGGCGATCGCGGTGACCATGTCACCACTGCAGAAGCGGGGCAGCCAACGCTGCTTCTGCTCCGGCGTGCCCAGCTCGGTCAGGTAGGGCGCCACCACGTCGTTGTGCAGGCCGAAGCCCAGGCCCGACACGCCGGCCGCGACGATCTCCTCCACCAGCACCGCGTTGAACCGGAAGTCGCGCTGGCCGCCGCCGCCGTACTCCTCGTCGACGTCCATCCCGAGCAGGCCCGCCTTGCCGGCCTTGCGCCAGACCTCGCGGTCGACGATGCCGGCCGCCTCCCACTCGTCGTGGTACGGCGCGGCCTCCCGCTTGAAGAAGTCCCGGCAGAGGGCGCGGAACTCCTCATGCACCGGTTCATAGAGGTGCTGCTCCATGCGGGAAGTCTGCCACCTTCAGTGGTGCCGGCGTCACCACCAGACCGGACAGAACGGGGGCGCCGCAGGGACCCACGATGACGGGAGGTCAACCGCGGTCGCGCAGCGCCAGCTCAACGGCCTCATCCGGGTCGGTGGCGTACCCGATGCCCGGCACCGGGGCCCCGTCGCGGTCGGTCAGCCGCCAGCCACCCAGCCACACCACCGGCACCCCGCCCCGGCGCATGGCGAGCGCGACCTCGCTCAGGGTGCCCCAGGAACCGCCGACCGCGACCACGGCGTCGGCGCTCCACACGATGACCGCGTTTCGGGCCTGGCCGAGGTTGGTCACGACGGTCAATGAGATGTCGGGCGAGGCGCCTTCCCTGGTCGCGCCGGGCAGGACCCCGACCACGAGCCCACCGGCGGAGCGGGCCCCCGCGGCGGCTGCGGCCATCACGCCGCTGCCACCGCCGCACACCACCACCGCGCCCCGCTGCGCGAGGAGCCGGCCGACCTGGTACGCGGCGGCGGAGTCAGCCTCGGTGCAGCTGTCCGGCCCGCAGACCGCGACCTGCACCGCCACGCCAAGCTCCCCTCCCGCCCGCGCCATGCGTGCGCCGCCCCGGCCCGGGACCGCCCGGAGCCCCCTGGCGGTCCCGGCCGGCAGGCCCTACTCGGACCGGCTCGACAGGTAGTCGTAGCAGCTCGGCATGTTGTTGATCAGCTTCTCGGCATCGGCCCGCACCGCGGCGAGCTCGGCCCGCGCCGGGGCCGGGTCGAGGTGCGCCAGGGCCGGTCGCGGCCGGCTCGGCTGGTGGCCGAGCCCGAGCAGCATGGTGTTCCACGAGTACAGCTCGAACCCGTGGTAGTGGGGGTAGATGCTGCTGTCGTCCAGCAGGTGTGAGGAGGCGGTGGCGAGCCGCTCGGCCAGGCCGTCCGGGATCGGGCGCACCTTCGCCTCCTTCCAGTACGGCGTGTCGTTGCGCTGCGCCGCCCGGTAGTGCAGGACGAGGAACTCCTTGACCCCGTCTACCACCTGCGCCACCCGCGCGTTGTAGCGCTCGGCCAGCGCCGGGTCGAAGCGCCCGTCCGGGAAGTAGCGCACGAGCTGCTCGATGCCGTGCTGGATGAAGAAGATGCCGGTGGACTCCAGCGGCTCGACGAACGCGCTGGACAGGCCGATGGCCACGCAGTTGCCCACCCACGAGCGCTCGTTGCGGCCGATCCGCATGCGGATGTGGTTGGCCGGCAGGTCGTCCTGCCCGGGTGCGGCGAAGGCCCGCAGGGTCCGCTCCGCCTCCTCCGGGCTGCAGAAGTCGTCGGCGTAGACGTAGCCGGTCCCGTCGCGGCCCAGCAGCGGGATGGTCCAGATCCAGCCGGAGTCCATCGCGGTCGCCGTGGTGTACGGCCGCATGCCGGTGACCGCCTGGTCGCGGGGCACCCGCAGGGCCACCGCGCGGTTGTTGGGCAGCACGTCCTGGAACGAGTGGAACCGCTCGCCGAGCGTCTGGTTGATCAGCAGCCCGCGGAACCCGGTGCAGTCGATGAACAGGTCGCCGGTGAGGTCGCCGTGCTCGCGGGTGCGCAGGTGGCTGATCCAGCCGCGCTCGTCGCGGGCGACCTCGAGCACGTCGTCCACGACCCGGCGCACGCCGTTGCGTACCCCGTAGTCCGCGAGGAAGTCGGCGAGCAGGCTCGCGTCGAAGTGGTACGCGTACGGGAACTGCGCCCGCTGCTCGGCATAGGGCGACTGGCCCAGTGGTCCGCCGAGCTGTGCGGCGAAGAGGCTGCCGTCGAAGGTGCGCGGCGAGCGCTCCGCCTCGCACAGGTGCGGGATGACGAAGCAGTCGCGGTCGAACGCCTCGCCCCGGTCGTCCAGGTGCAGCCACCAGTCGGCCAGCTCGAACCCGTCGACCGTCCGGTAGCGCTCGAACGGGTGGTAGAAGTGGTGGCCCACGGCGCGCCAGTCCTGGAACCTGATCGCGAGCTTGTACGAGCCCGCGCACGAGGGCATCCACTCCTCCTCGGCGAGCCCGAGGTGGTCGAAGAAGTGCCGGACCGTGCTGAAGGTCGCCTCGCCAACGCCGATGGTCGAGACCCGTTCCGATTCGATGAGGGTGACATTCACGCGGTGGGCGAACGCCGCCTTCAGGTAGGTGGCGCTCATCCAGCCGGCGGTCCCGCCGCCGACGATCACCACTGATTTCACCATCAAGCCTCCTGACGTTGTCTATGCCACGACCACAGGTCCACTCCGTACCGCCAGCCCCTCGGCGCATCTGAAGACCTGGTCAATGGCTGGCTGGGCCGTCGAGCAGGGTAGCGGTCGGCGCGCCGCGGCGTAAGCCGCCCACCGCCGGGCGCAAGCCCCTGACCTGCGACGAAACCGTAAGGCTTGCGGTGGCAGCAGGCAGGCAGGAAAGTTCATGCGGAGGGCATCGATGACAGACCCAACGGCTTTGCGCCATGACCTGGTCGAAGAAGTTCTCGTCCAGACGGCCATCGCAGACGCACGGGTGACCGAGGCGCTACGTACGGTGCCCAGACACGTCTTCCTGCCCCAGCTGCCGCTGGAGTCCGTCTACCGCAACGAGGCGATCGTGACCAAGCGGGACCGGGACGGCCTGCCGACCAGCTCGTCCTCCCAGCCCTCGATCATGGCGATCATGCTGGACCAGCTGGCGCTCGCGCCCGGCCAGCGGGTCATCGAGGTCGGCGCGGGCACCGGCTACAACGCCGCTCTGATGGCGCACATCGTGGGCCCGGCCGGCGAGGTGGTCACCGTCGACATCGACCACGACGTGGTCGCGCGGGCGCAGGCCGGGCTCGCCGCGGCCGGCTTTCCGGAGGTACGGGTGGTCTGCGCCGACGGCAGCGGTGGGTTCGCGCCGCGGGCGCCGTACCACCGGATGATCGCGACAGTCGGGGTGTGGGACCTGGCGCCGGCGTGGCTGGACCAGCTGCTCCCGGACGGCCGCCTGGTGGTGCCGCTGGACCTGCGTGGCGCGCAGGTCTCCGTGGCGTTCGAGCGCGCGCCCGGCGCGGGGCACTGGGTGAGCCGGTCCGTCGCGGCCTGCGGGTTCATGCGCATGCGCGGGGCGATGGCAGGCCCTGACCTGGTGCGCATGCTCGACCGCGAGGCCGGCCTCGCGCTGATGACGCAGCAGCCTGACGAGCTGGACGCGCAGCGCCTGCGCCGCGCGCTGGACACACCGCCGGTCGAGCTCGCCACCGGCGTGGCGGCCGGGCCCATGGAGCTCTTTGACGGCGTCGCCCTGTGGCTCGCGGTGCACGACGCCCGCTGCTGCGGCCTCTCCGAGACCCGCCCGGCCGGCCCGCCGGCAGCCCAGCCGCCGGAGCCGGCCCGGCTCGGGTACGCGGTCTTCGGCGCGCCGGGCTGGCGGATGACGATCGGGGTCATCGAAGGCGCCAGCCTCGCCGCGCTGGCCCGCGGGTCCGGCGACGGCGCGGTGATGGTCCACGGGTACGGCCCAGCCGGCGACCGGCTCGGCGCCGACCTGGTCCGCCTGGTCCGGGCCTGGGCGGATGCGGGCAGGCCGGCGGCGCAGGGGCTGCGCATCGACGCGTACCGGCGGGGGGCGCCAGGACCCGACCCGGACGGTGGTCCGGTCGTCGAGAAACCGCACACCCGGTTTGTGCTCTCCTGGCCCGCGCACGCTGGTGCGCCGGCGCCTCACCCGAGGCCCGAGCCCGGTCCTTGGTGACCGCCGGGCCACCGCCCCTGCTGTCGCGATGCTGTCTGAAGGGGACATCGCGCGAGGCGCTGGGCGTTACATTCGCGTCGGCACATGCCAACGGGCGACAGAGGGGCACATGACCGAGTGGTACCCGTACGGACCTGGCGGACAGCCGCCCTACGGTCCGCCTAGCGGCTACCTGGCTCCACCGGGGGTGCCGGGATATCTCACCGACCCTCTCATCAGCCCGGACTACGGCGGCTGGTGGAGCCGTGGCCTGTCCATCGTCAAGCGCGGTTGGATGCCGCTGGTGGTGCTTCAGGCGATCGGCGTGGGCGTGTCAATGCTGGCGCATGCGCCAATCCTCGTCTACCTGGCGGTGATGTCGCAGGACGTGAGCGCAGCGTTCGAGACGCCGGATCCGGACACCTCGCCGGACCTGGCGCCGCTGTTCGGCGCGATCGGCGTGACGCTCCTGGGGGTGCTGCTCGGCTTCGTCATCCGCGCGATGGTGGCCGTCGCAGCCGTCCACGTTGGCGTCTCAGTCGCGGTCGGCGCGCCGGTGCGGGTCGCTGACGCACTGCGCCTGGCTGCACGGCGGGCCTTTCCGCTGCTCGGATGGCAGCTGCTCGCAGCACCGATCTACGTGGCCGCCTTCTGCCTGTGCGTCGCGCCGGTCCTCTATGTCGCAGCCGTCTTCGTCGTGCTGCCGGTGGTGGTGGCGGTCGAGCGTACCAACGCCATCAGCCGCTGCTTCTCGCTGTTCCACCGTGACCTCGGCGCGTCCGTCGGGCGGCTCGCCACGATCATGGGGCTCAGCATCGCCGGCGGCATGGTGGGTGGCCTGGCCGCGGGCCTGACCGGCAGCCTCGGTGACTCCCTCGTGAACGCGGCGTTGCCGGACACAGCCGGCATGGTTGGTGGCTCTGTCATCTCCACGTTCATCGGGACGCTGGTCAGCGGCGCAATGGCGGTCCTGCTCACGCCGCTGACGCTCGCGGCCTACGCGGACCTGCGGGCCCGTGTCGAGCCGCTGCGCACCATGATGCTCGCCGAGAGCCTCGGCATCGTGCCGCCGGCGCCAGGGCCTTGGCCGGCTGGGCCAACGGCGCGCCCCATCGTGCTGCCCCCGGGCTGAGCCTGTCGTACCCGACCTCGCGTGCCTCTGGCGGAGCCGCGCCCCAGACGAGCGCCCGCAACCACTCCACCGCCGTAACGGCAGACATGCGTGAACGGTCGGCGCCACCGCCGCCGCTGTCAGTGCGGTCCCGCAGCGAAAGGACCCGCTGCGACAAGCGGATTGAAGATCAGTTTCAAAAAAATCAAGATATACTCGTCGACATCTCAAAAAATTTGAGTTACAAATGAAACGTGAGCACGCCGTCGAGAGCAGGGAGCCGAGGGTGGAGTGGCAGGAGCTGACGGACCTGACGCGCGGGCAGCGGTTCGTGGTCGAGCGGGTCCGCCTCGCCGGCAGTGGCGTCGTGGTCGAGGGTCAGTTCGAGCCGCCGCAGCTGGCGCAGCTCAGCGTTGACGACCAGGTGTTCGTCGCCGCGTTCGTGCGGTCACACGGTTCGATCAAGGAGATGGAGCGGATCTTCGGGGTGAGCTACCCGACGGTCAAGTCCCGGCTGAACCGGATCGCCGAGCAGCTCGACTTCGTTGACACCGACCCGGCGCCCACCGGAGCCGATGTCGTTGACCGCCTGCGGCGGGGGGAGATCAGCGTCCGGGAGGCGCTGGCCGAGCTGGAGAGGTCCCGATGATCCCGCAGCTGGTGACCGTACGCCATCGCCGTCCCGACGGCCGTCAGCTGCGGCTGCACGTCCCGGTCCTGCCGGTGCTGCTGGTGCTGGCACCGCTGCTGCTGCTCGCCCTGCTGGCCGGACTGGTCACCTGCCTCATCTTCCGGGTGAGCCCCGTGGACGCGCTGCGCGGCACCGGGCACGTGCTGTGGGCGCTGCCCGGCGCCCGGTTCGAGATCGAGCAGGGTCGGACGGCCCTGTCGGTAAGCGTCCGATGAGTCGAGAGGGGAAAGTACCGATGAACGAGCAGCGCCGCCAGATCCTGCAGATGCTGGCCGATGGCAAGATCACCGCGGACGAGGCCGAGCGGCTGATCGACGCCCTCGAACGAGAGCTGCCTGAGTCGCCGCCGGGAGCCACGCCCCGCCTGAAAGCCCGACCCAGGTACCTGCGCGTGGTGGTGAACTGGGAGGACGACGACTCCGGCGGCGACGGGCCGGGCCGGGTCAACATCCGGGTCCCGCTCCAGCTGCTGCGCGCCGGAGTCCGGCTCGCCAGCCTCATCCCGCCGCAGGCGCTCACCAAGGTCAACGCAGAGCTGAACAGGTCCGGGGTACCGGTCGACCTCACCCAGCTCAAGCCGCAGCACATCGAGGACCTCATCGAGCAGCTGGACGAGCTCACCGTCGACGTCGACCAGCCCGACACCAAGGTGCAGGTGTTCTGCGAGTAGCACCGCCCGACGCACGACGCCTGCCCGGACCACATCGTCGGGCAGCCGGCCGCTGCGAGGTTAACCCGTCGCAGGTAGCGGTGAACCCGTAGTCGATGTAGGTGTGGCCTGCGGCGTTGAGACCAGCTCAGCCTGTTATACAGGTGCGCGACAAACGTTAAACACCTAGGTAGCCTTGGGTCATGGCGACCACGATCGGCTTCCGGCCCACCGAGGAGGACGAGCGGATCATCAAGGCGGCAATGCGCCCGGACGAGCGCACCAGCGATGTGATCCGTCGCGCTCTGCGGCTACTCGAACGCGAGGTATGGCTCACCCAAGCCCGCGCGGACGCCGAGCGGCTCGCCGCCGAGGACCTCAGCGGTGAGGCTGACGCGTGGTGATCCGTGGCGCGATCTACCGGGTAGATCTAGGTGAGGCCAAACGCGGCCACGAACAACGCAGACGCCTCGGGTTGGTGTTGAGCCCGAGCTCCATGCCGTGGAGCGTCGCCACGGTCGTCCCCACCTCAACCACCGCCCAACCGGCGGTCTTCCGCCCGTTACTGGAGATCAACGGGCAACAGACCAGGCTTCTCGTTGACCAGGTCCGCAGTATCGACACCGACTACATCATCGGCGACCCACTGCACTATCTCGAACGCGACGAGCTTGCCGAGGTCGAGCATGCCATCCTGCGATATCTAGGCTTGTAGAGGCGCAGGACCAGCCAGACCGAGCGAGCCACCCGTCGCCCGCCCGGCTGACATCAGCACGAGCCGGCACCGGCCCGCCAAGGGCCAGGACGACGCCGGCCATACCGACGAGAGAGGCGCCGTGCGGTATCCCACGGGCGCCAAGGCACAGCTCTGTCCTGTGCCGACCCGGCCGGTGGGCGCATAGCGCAGCCCGGGCCGGCTGACCGACCACACCCAGCCTGACGTGACCAACGCCATGTCGCACAGGTTGTCTGATGACATAGGTTTGAATTGCCTACTATCGTAGATCTCCACCCCCCGCTCGCCATCGGCCCGGACCTGGGAGGCCCCGGCGTGCTCGCCGACGACTTCTTCCGAATAGCCCACTCCGACAGCACCGGCCGGCCGCGGCTGCACACCCGCGCGGCCGGGGTCGGGCTCGGCGGCGCCCTGCTCGCCGAGCTGGTGCTCGACCGCCAGCTGACCATTGAGGACGGCCAGCTGGTGGTCGTCGACCGGCAGCCGCCCGACGACGCGCTGGCGCACACCGTGCTCGAACAGCTCGTCGCCGAACCGCATCACCGCAAGGTCCGCACCTGGCTGGACTTCCTGAGCCGGACCGCACCCGAGGCCGTGGGCGACCGGCTGGTCCGGGCCGGGCACGCCACCCGCCGCACGTCCCGCTGGCGGCGCGGCGCGTTCTTCGTACCCACCGACATGTCTGCCGCCGCGTGGCCGGAGGCCCGGCTGCGGATGCTGCTCACCGGGCGCGGCCGGTGGACCTGGCCGGACGTGGTGCTGGTCGGCCTGGTCAGCGCCACGGGCCTGGCCAGTCAGGTGCTGTGGGACGTCGAGCCGGCCACCCGAGCGCACCGCGCCGAGGTGCTCGGCTGGCTGGCGCCGGACCTCCACGAGCTGGTCGCGCAGACGGAAGCCGCCGTCGGCGACGCGGTGCTCAGCCACCGCACCTGAGCCCGTACCCGCAGAAAGTTCCCACCCCAACCAGATCGGAGTCGTCTCTCATGATCCGGACCGCATCGCCGGTCGCCCAGAGCAACCTGTCCCGAACCCTCGCCGACGGCCGGCTCGGCGTGCCGGCCGTCGTGTTCTTCGTGCTCTCCGCCGCCGCCCCGCTCACCGTCGTGGCCGGGGTCATCCCGACCGGGTACGCCGTCACCGGCGTCACCGGCATCCCGCTGGCCTTCCTCGTCGTGGCCGTCGTGCTCGCGCTGTTCTCCGTCGGCTACGTCGCGATGGCCCGGCACGTCGCCAACGCGGGCGCGTTCTACGCGTACATCGCCCGTGGCCTTGGGCGCCCTGCGGGTGTCGGCGCGGCCTGGGTCGCGCTGCTCGCGTACAACCTGCTCCAGGTCGGGTTGTACGGCGCGGTCGGCGCCGCGGCGACGCCACTGCTCGACCAGTGGCTGGGGGTCGCTCCGCCCTGGTGGGGCAGTGCCGTGCTGGCGTGGGCGCTGGTCGCGGTCCTCGGCGTGCTGCGGGTCGACGTCAACGGCACGGTGCTCGCGGTCCTGCTGGTCGCCGAGATCGGGGTGGTCGTGCTCTACGCCGCCGCCAACCTGGCCCATCCGGCCGCCGGAGCGGTCACTGTGGACACGCTGGCACCGGGCAACCTGCTCGTCCCCGGCGTGGGCGCGATCCTCGCGCTGGCCGTGCTCGGGTTCGTCGGCTTCGAGTCCGCGGTCGTGTTCAGCGAGGAGAGCCGCAACCCCCGCCGCACTGTGCCTACGGCCACCTACCTCTCGGTGGCCCTTATCGCCGTGATGTACGCCCTCGCGTCCTGGGCGATGACCGTGGCGACCGGGCCTGACCAGGTCGTCACCGCGGCTGCGGAGCAGGGGCCGGAGCTGGTGTTCAGCCTCGCCGCCGGCCAGCTCGGCCAGGCCTTCGCCGACCTCGGCCACGCGCTGTTCCTGACCTCGCTGCTGGCCGCCATGATCTCCTTCCACAACACCACCGCCCGGTACATGTTCGCCCTCGGCCGGGAGCAGGTGCTTCCGGCCGCACTGGGGCGCACGTCCCGGCGTACCGGTGCGCCCAAGGTGGGGTCCCTGGTGCAGAGCGCCATCGGGCTGGCGGTCATCGTGACCTATGCGGTCGCCGGCTGGGACCCGCTGGTCCAGCTGTTCTTCTGGTGCGGCACCAGCGGCGGCATCGGCGTCCTGCTGCTGGTCGCCACCACCTCGGTCGCCGTGGTCGCCTTCTTCGCCCAGTGCCCGGCCGGCCTGCCGCTGTCGCGCCGCCTGCTCGCGCCCGCGCTCGCCGCCGGCGCCCTCGGCGTCATCGTGACGCTCGCCGTGTCCAACATCGACACGCTGCTCGGCGTCGCCCCTGACTCACCGCTGCGCTGGGTCGTACCCGGTGGGTATCTTGCCGCTGCCCTGGTCGGTGCGGGCTGGGGGCTGGCGCTGTGGTCGGCCCGGCCGGAGGTCTACGCGACCATCGGCCTCGGCGCCAAGAGCGCCGTGCTCCGGGTCCCGGCCCGCCCGGCCAGCCCGGTCGCGAGGCCGGCGGTGAGCCGGTGAACGCCGTGCCGGTCATCCAGGCGGGGCCCGCGGACGCGCCGGTGGTCGCGGCGCTGGTCGCCGAGGCGTTCGAGTCGCTCGCCGTGGCGCAGTGGCTCGTCCCCGACCCGGCCGCCCGGCGGGCGGTGCTCACCGCGGACATGACCATCCTGGTCGAACATGCGCTGGCGTTCGGCCACATCGACATGGTCGAGGGCGGGTCCGCGGCGGCGGTGTGGTTCCGGCGCGGGGCCGAGCCGGTCCCGCCACCACTGGCGTACGAGCGCCGGCTGGCGGTCGCGTGCGGCCCGTGGAGCGACCGGTTCCGCATCCTCGACGCGCTGTTCGAGGCGCACAAGCCCCGGGCGCCCCATCACCACCTGGCCCTGCTCGCCGTCACCCCGCAGCTGCAGGGCACCGGCCTCGGCAGCGCCCTGCTCCGGCACCACCACCGTTACCTGGACCGGCACCGGATCCCGGCCTACCTGGAGGCGAGCAGCGTGCGCAGCCGCTACCTCTACCGGCGGCACGGCTACCTGGCCGGACCGCAGTTCACGCTGCCGGATGGCCCTCCACTGTGGCCGATGTGGCGGGAGCCGATCGGGTAGGACCGGCGGGGGGCGGAGCCGGCTCGCTACCGGTCGGCTCCGCCCTTTCCCGTCCTTCCCGCCAGGACGGCTGCCAGCAGAGCCGTGAAGGAGGGGAAGGACTCGTACACCTCGGTGAGGCCGAAGAAGTTGACGGTCTCAGCGCGGCCGTCCGGGCGGAGGACATATCCGTCCACGTTGCCGGAGCTTCCGATCGGGAGGACCGAGCCTGTGTGCAGGTCATCAGCGCGGTCGAGGGCGCAGTCGTCCGGGCCGGCGCCGTAGAACAGCGCGTGGTCGTACTGGCCGCCGTCGGTGAGGGTCAGGAAGCGCCGGTAGTCGGCCGGGAGCTCCACGCCGAACCGGCGGTTGGCCTCGGCGGCGAAGACCTCCAGATCGGTTGGTGGACGGGGCGGGCGGGGCGGGCCGTACGTGTCCGACCAGAGCCGCACCAGGGCGTCCACATCCACGCGCCCCAGCCTCCGCCAACGGTCCGGTCCGGTCAAACCCCCTGGTCCGCCTGCGTCAGCCGGAAACTGGGCGTCCGAGGTCCTGGGTCCGGCCGTGGACCGCCTCGCCAGGACATCCGCGTGCGGTCGGCCGAACCAGTGGGGCCCCGATCCTGGTCCTGCCCGTCAGCCACGTCCGGTTCGACCGTTTCCGCCACCCACGCTCCTCAAGATCGCGATGACAGCGGGAACTGTGCAGTGTGACTGCACATCCAACGTCCGAGATCGCGATCTTGATCGGGGCAGCACCCGCCGGCGGAGGGGAATGACCGAAGTGTGCCTGATTTCCATTGGAGTGCGTCTATTCAGTGGCAAGTCGGTGACCAGGGAGGTCCAGATCGCGGGATCTTGGGCCCCTCTCTTCGGCCAGCGGGGCCAGGCGTTGATGTTGTCTTCGAAAATTACGCCGTGATAGGTGGGTCATCACAACTTGTAGCGGATCGGCTCGACAAACGAGGGTTCAACCAACGTTCAACCGGGCTGAGCCGGCCCAGGACCGTAGACGAAGTGCAGACGGAGGCCGGCGCGCGGCCAGCCACTTCCGGATCGTCGCTAGCGGGCTGCGGCTACGCCGTTTGCCGTTGGCGATGCCGGGTACGCAAACTATTCGCCGCCATCGTGATCATGACTGAGGACATATTGACCATGCACAGGATGTATACATCCACGCTGATGACGATCACCCGCCTGCTCAGCCAGAGCGCGGGTCGGCAGAGCGACGTACCAGTCGCTGCTGCCGGGTGGCGCTGGAAGACGCCGAGGAAGAAGCCGAGCTGGAAGGAGGAGCCATGACCCATGCCTGGTCAACGGCCAGCCATGAGCCAGCGACGACGTTCTTCACCGAACACGGCTGGCGGTCACCGCGCAACCTCTCGGACACGCAGGTGCGCGACCTCCGGCAGCGGCTCAGGAGACACGCGAACACCCCGCTCACCGGCGGCTGCACGGTCTGCGGGGTGCCGAGCTGCCCATCGTGGCGGAATGCGTACGACCAGCTGGCCGCCGCCGGTGAGCTGATGGCCGAGCCCGGACGCTGGTAGCCGTTGGCCGGAAGGCGCGCGGGTCAGCCGGCCAGCGGCAGGCGCACGGGTCAGCCGGCCAGCGCGCCGGCGACCACCCGCAGGTCGGCCACGAGCCCCTGGTACGCGCCCTCGCGGTCATCGGCGCGCAGCACCGCGGACGGGTGGATCGTCGCGAGGATCTGCCCGGACGCGGTCGGGAAGTCGGCCGGGTCGGGCGCGGAGTCGGGCCACGGCAGCAGCACGCCGCGGGACTTCGTCACCCGGAACGCCGGGCCGAGCAGCGCCTTTGCGGCGGTGGCCCCGAGCGCGACGACCACCTCCGGTTTCAGCAGCGCGAACTCGGCGACCAGCCAGGGCCGGCAGGCCACGATCTCGACCCGGTCCGGCGTCTGGTGGATGCGCCGCTTGCCCGGACCGGCCGAGGTGAACTTGAAGTGCTTGACCGCGTTGGTCACGTACGCGCCGGCGCGCTCCAGGCCGGCGTCCACGATCGCCCGGTCGAGCAGCTTGCCGGCCGGGCCGACGAACGGGGCTCCGCGCCGGTCCTCGATGTCGCCGGGCTGCTCGCCCACCATCACCACCCGGGCCAGCGGCGGCCCGTCGCCGAAGACCACCTGCGTGGCGTCCTGGTGGAGCTGGCAGCCGCGGCAGCCGGTGGCCGCCTCGCGCAGCTGCTCGATCGAGGACGCACTGGGCGGCAGGTAGTGCTGCGCGCCGGGCGCCGGTTCGTCAGTCACGCGGTCATTCTTACCCAGCCGCCCGCGGGCGGCTCGGGTCACCTGCTGGATCCGGTCACCGGGAACCTCTCACCCGCGCCCAACGCCCGGCTCACCGCGCCGGCCAGCGCCGGGATGTCGTCGAGCGCCACGCCGGCCACGGTGATCCGGATGCCCGGCGGCGAGGAGAGCCGGTAGAGGGAGCCGGGCGCCACCGCGTACCCCTCCTCGCGCAGCCGGGCCACGGCGGAGGTCTCGTCGGCGACGGGGACCCAGACGTTGATGCCGGTCCGGCCACGGGCGGTGACGCCGCGCCCGGCCAGCGCCGCGAGCAGGCCGCCGCGCCGCCGGTCGTACTCCCGGCCGGCCCGCTCCACGGCGGCGGCGACCTCGCCGTCGCGCCACATCCGCAGCACCAGCCGTTGCAGGATGGTGGAGACCCAGCCGGTGCCGAGCCGCATCCGCCCGGCCACCCGGGCCACCGTCGCCGGGTCGCCGGCGAGCAGAGCCAGGCGCAGGTCCGGGCCGTAGGGCTTGGCCACCGAGCGCAGGAACGCCCAGCTGCGGGTGGCGCCGGCAAGGGCATGCAGGGGTACGGGGGCCAGCTCGGCCGCGTGGTCGTCCTCGATGACCAGCACGTCCCCGGCGCCGCGCAGCACCCGCCGCAGCGCCGCGGCGCGGGCCCTGGTGACCGCGGCGCCGGTCGGGTTGTGCGCCCGGGCGGTCACCACGGCGGCCCGGACACCGTCGGCCAGTGCCGCGCGCAGGCCGGCCTCGGTGGGCCCGTCGTCGTCCACCGGCACCGGCACCGGCTCGAGGCCGAGCGCCGCGACCAGGTCGAGCAGGTTGGCCCAGCCCGGGTCCTCGACCGCGACCCGGTCGCCCGGGCGCAGGTGTGCGGCGAGCAGCCGCTCGATGCCGTCGAGCGCGCCGCCGGTGACGGTCAGCTCGGCGTCGCGCAGCGGCACGCCGTCGGCGGCGAGCCGGGCCCGGGCCAGCTCGACCAGCTCCGGCACGGTCCCGGCGTCGGTGTAGCCGGCCGGGCGCCAGGCGTCGGCGGCGAGCCGGCGCAGCTGTGGGCGCAGGTCGGGCAGCAGCCGCCGGTCCGGCTCGCCGGCGGACAGGTCCCGCACGCCCGGTGGCACCGGCGGACGCCGGGCGGCCCGGGACAGCGCGACCGGCGGGCGGGCCCGGACCCGGGTGCCGTTGCGGCCGGCGGTCTCCACCACGCCGCGCTGGCGCAGGGACTGGTACGCCTTTGCCACGGTGGCCGGGCTCACCGACAGCTGCCGGGCCAGCTCCCGCACGGGCGGCAGGGCGGCGCCGGCGGGCAGGGCGCCTGTGCGCACGCCGGACTCGACGCTCGCCGATATGTCCGTCGCCCGCCGGCCGGCGATTTGATACTGTACTGGCACAGTCTAGAGATTGTACTAGCACTAAGGCGGTGCGGCGATGCCCGACACGTTCCCGCAGACGGCACGGACGACGGCAAACCGGCACCTGGACCGGGTCGGCTACGACGCGGCCACGGCCCGGGCGGTGCTCGACGAGGCGTACCACTGCCATCTCGGGTTCGTCGTGGACGGCGAGCCACGGGTGCTGCCCACGCTGCACGTACGCATCGACGACACGGTCTACGTGCACGGCTCCACCGGCAGCCGGCCGCTGCTGGCCGCCCGCTCCGCCGCCGGGCTGCCGGTGTGCCTCGCGGTGACGCTGCTCGACGGGCTGGTGCTGGCCCGGTCGCAGTTCCACCACAGCGCGAACTACCGCTCGGTGGTGGTGCACGGCAACGCCCGGCTGGTGACCGACGAGGCGGCCAAGCGGGAGGTGCTCACCGCGCTGGTGGAGAAGGTGGGCCGGGGCCGGGCCGGCCAGACCCGACCGCCCAACCGGCGCGAGCTCGCCGAGACCGCGGTGCTGGCGCTGCCGCTGGCCGAGGTGTCGGTCAAGGCCCGGTCCGGGCCGGTGGCTGACGAGCCCGAGGACTACGACCTACCGCACTGGGCCGGGGTCGTACCGCTGCGCCTGATGGCCGGGGCGCCGGAGCCGGATGCCGGCGTGACCGCGCCGACCCCCGACCACCTGCGCCCGGGGGGCTCGCCCTGGCTGGTGGCTGAGCCGATGCGCGGCGACCGCGTGGTGCTGGAGCCGCTGGACCTGTCCCATGTGGACGGTCTGTTCGCCGCGACCAGGGACCCGCAGGTGTGGCGCTGGCTCGCCGCGCCGGCTCCGGCCAGCGCCGAGGACATGCGCGGGTACGTGGTCGGGGCGCTGCGCGAGCACGCCCAGGGAGCGCGGGTGCCGTGGGCGCTGCGGGACGCGCGCACCGGCGAGGTCGCCGGGACCACGTCCTTCTACCAGGTGGACGAGGTGAACCGGTCGGTCACGATCGGGCATACCATGATCGGCTCGCCGTGGTGGGGCACCGGGCTGAACACTGATGCCAAGCTGTTGCTGCTGCGGCGCGCGTTTGACGGCCTGGGCGCGGTGCGGGTGGTGTGGCGTACCGATGTGGGCAACGAGCGGTCGCTGGCGGCGCTCGACCGGATCGGCGCGCGGCGGGAGGGCGTGCTGCGCGCGAGCACCCGCCTGCCGGACGGCACCGTGCGGGACGCCGTCCAGTACGCGATGACGGCGCAGGACTGGCCGGAGGCTCAGCAGCGTCTCGCGGCCCGGCTGCGCCCCCGTTAGGGCCCACTGCCGCGATCGTGGCGGTCAACAGACACCCGGCCACCGCCATAGACTGAACCGCTGAGCGTCTGGGAGGTGGGTCGTGAGCATGGCCGTGCTTGACCACCCCGGCCCATGGTCTGAGGAGCAGTACTTCGCGCTCGGGGAGACGCCGAACCGGATCGAGCTGATCGACGGGGGACTGTGGGCGAGCCCGGCGCCGAACAAGCCGCATCAGGACATCTCGTTCCTCCTGATGACCATGATCCGCCCCGCAGCCCGGGCCGCTGGCCTGCGGGCGTACGAGGCGGCCAATGTTCGTCTCGGCCCCGACCGGATCGTCATACCAGACCTGGTCGTGGCGGACACCGACCCGCAGGGCGCAGTCACCGAGGCATCCGAGGTTGCCCTGGTGTGCGAGATCGTCTCGCCCAGCAACGCGGCGAACGACCGCCTGCTCAAGATGCAGTTCTACGCCGCCGCTCAGATCAAGTGGTACCTACTGGTCGAGCCCGACCTGGCCGCGTTCGAGTTCGTGGCTCTCCGACTCTTCCGGTTGGCTGGCCAGCACTACGTGGAGCACGCCGTCGCAGGTCCGGGCGAGACCTTGACCCTGCACAGCCCGTTGGCCTGCCGGATCGAGGCCGACGCTCTGATCGACTGGTAGCAACGCCAGCCCTGGCGTACTCCCGACGCTCAACCATCTCATCCATCACCTCAGATCCTGGCGACACGGTCTCAATGACGAGCAGGACCTCATCGCCTGTCAGGAAGCCGACCAGCGGCTGCGCCGGGCTATCTCCAGCGTGATATAGGTCAGTGCGTCTCTGACGTGCGTAGTGAAGATATCGCCGCTGTCCGGGCGCCTGCCGAGGACTTCGGCAGGCGCGGCGGGCCGGAGGGAGTGCGGTGCAGCGCCACCCCGTGACTGATCTCGTGGTCTTCGTCCCAGGCATCCAGGGCAGCATCCTGGCCAGGGACGGGACCCCGGTCTGGAGCCTCTCCCCCGGTGCCGGGTGGCGCGGGCTGAGGACCGCGTTGAGCTCGGTGGCTGACCTGCGCCTGCCCGACGGCATCGGGGACAGCGATCCAGGCGACGGGGTCGTGGCCACGGATGTCATGGGCAGCCTGCATGTGGTGCCCGGCGTCTGGTCCGTTGTGGTGGGCTACCGTGGCCTGCTCCGCTGGATGCGACGGAGCTTCACGGTGGATCCCGACGAGGCGGGCCGGCCCGGGAACCTGATGGTGTTCGCCTACGACTGGCGGCTGTCGAACCGCTTCAACGCCTGCCGGCTGGAGCGCGAGGTCCTGCCGGCGCTTGAGCGGTGGCGCGCGGCCGGGCACCCCGACGCGAAGGTGACCTTCGTCTGCCACTCCATGGGCGGCCTGCTGGTGCGGTACTTCCTGGAGGTCCGCGGCGGAGCGCAGCTATGCCACCGGCTGGTGACAATGGGTACGCCGTACCGCGGGTCGCTGGCCGCGCTGCGGTATCTCGTGGACGGGTTCCGGATCGGTGGCTGGGAGATCGAGAAGCTCAGCCGGCTGGCCCGCAGCCTGCCCTCGCTGCACCAGCTCGTCCCGGCGTACGACTGTGTCGTGGTTGGCGGCGGGCTGGTGCACCTGCGCGACCACAAGCTGGATGGACCAGACCCCGGCCTGCTCAGCGACGCCTTCGCCTTCCACGACGAGATCGCCGCGGCGGTGGCCAGGCGCGGTGACACCGACCGGTACGAGGTCCATCCCATCATCGGGTACGGCCAGCCGACGCCGACCACGGTGCGGCCCGGCGCGGCCGGGTGCACCTGGGACAACCGGATCGACGGCGAGGACGAGGGCGGCGACGGGCGCGTCCCGTTCCTGTCCGGCCTGCCGCTGGAGCTGCAACGGCAAGGACCCCGGGAACGCGCCCACCTGGAGGCGCACGGCGCGCTTGCGGACCACCGCGGGGTACGCGAGGGGGTCAAGTTCGCCCTGACCCAGCAGCGCCGTTTCCACCGCGGCCCGGTCGACGCGGTGGCGTTCGGGGTGGACGGACCGGAGACGGTGCCGGCGGGTAGCTCCTGGACGGTGACGGTGATGTCGCCAGACGACGGGCTCGCACTCAGCACAAAGGTGACCAGCGCCCTGGAGCCCGGTCCCAGCCCGAGCGCGACGCTGGCGAACCTCGGGGGCGGGCGCTACGCGCACACGTTCCCCGGCCTGCCCGCCGGGCTGTACGAGGTGAGCACGACGGCTGCGGGCACTACTCAGGCCGTCACGACCTACCTCACCGTGTGGCAGGTCGACGATGGCTGACCGCGGTCCCAACCGGGCCTTCCTGGGCGTAGCGGTGGAGAGCTACCAGGACGGGCGGTTCGAGCGGCTGGAGGGTGCCCGCGCCCAGATGAAGGCTCTGGCCGAGAGGCTGCGGGAGTTCGGCTTCGACCCGACCTGCGTCGAGGACCCGACCATCGACGAGCTGCGCAACGCGCTGGCCACCTGGCGGAACAACACGAGGCAGCTCCGGCCGGACGCCGTGCTCGTGGCGTGGTCCAGCCACGCCCACACGCTGGGTGCCGACCTTCAGCTGCTCGCCGCGGACAGCGACCCCCGCAGCTCCGACACGGTGTACCACGCCGGGGCGCTGGCCGAGCATGCCTGCGCAGCGGCTGACCAGGTGCTCATCCTGCTCGACACCTGTCACGCGGGGGCGGGCGTGGTCGACGCGCTCCGCCACACGCTTACCCGATGGGAGCTGCGGTCGCTGCCACCGGGCCGGCGGGCGTGGCTCGGGATACTCGCCGCGTGCCAGGCCGGGGAGCAGGCCGCGGGCCAGGGGCTCCTCATCGACCGCGTCACCAGCCTGCTCAGCAACGGGCCAGCCGGGGAGTACCGCGCGCACTGGGCGGTGCGCACCAGGGGTGTCAGCGGCATCGACCTGATCCAGGCGGCGTACAAGGAGTGGCCGCACGACTGCGGGCAGCGCCTGGTCGACGCCCAGACCGGAGACGCGGTGGCGGTCTTCCGCAACCCCCGCTGGCGCCCCACCGACCGCCCGGAGCTCGTCGAGCACCTGGTACGCGCCGCGCAAGGCGCCGACCGCATCGACGAGGGGTGGTTCTTCAGCGGGCGCCGGGAGGTGCTGCGTGAGGTCGTGGCCTGGCTGGACGATCCGCGGCCCGGCCTGTTCACCGTCACCGGGCCGGCGGGCTGCGGTAAGTCCGCGGTGGTCGGTCGGGTGGCGAGCCTGTCACACCAGGCATGGCGCGCCGACATCCTGCGGCACGCCCCGCTCGACCCCGATGACCCGGATCCGGGGGCCGGCCGGGTGGACGCGACGCTGCACCTGCGGGGTCTGGACCTGGAGGCCACGGTCACGGCGCTGGCGCACGATCTCGGGCTGGCGCGTCCGGCGAACGCCGCTGAGCTGGTCGCCGAGGTCTCGCGGCTGGAGACACATCCGGTGCTGGTGGTCGACGGGCTGGACGAGGCCGCGGTCACCCAGGCGGGCCGGCTCCGGCAGGACCTCCTCGAGCCCCTGGGGCGGGTGGCGAAGGTGCTCCTCGCCACCCGGGACCGCGCGTACCAGGCCCGCGCCGGTGCGGACCCCGGCCCGGACGGCTCGCCCCTCGTGCCGGACGACGCCCACGTGATAGACCTCGCCGAGGCGCCGCACACCGAGGCGGACATCGCCGAGTATCTGTGCCGGCGGCTGGCCGCCGGTGGCCTGCCCGCCGACCGCGTCAACGAGGTCGCACCCGAGGTGGCGCGGCTTGCGGCCAGTGACGGCGGCGGCTTCCTCTACGCCCGCATCGTCGCCGGGCAGGTCGTCCGGCGCCAGCTCGACGTCAGCGGCGACGGCTGGACCGCCGGCCTGGCCCGCTCCATCGCCGGCGCGTTCGCCGCCGACCTTGACGCGGGCGACCACCTCGTCGTTGACGGTCTGCCGGCGGCGTCGGCAGCGCACGACCTCCTACGGGCCCTGGCCTGGGCGCAGGGCCGCGGGCTGCCGGCCGGCGAGGTATGGGAGACGCTCGCCACGGCGCTGGGCGGGTCGGGCGTCACGTACGGCCCGGACGAGGTCGACGCCGCGCTCGGGAGGTACGGCCGGTATGTGGTGGAGGACTCCGAGGACGGGCGAGCGGTATACCGCCTGTACCACCGGGAGTTTGTCCGGCACCTGCAGCAGAGCCAGGCTGGAGCGGACGGACGGCCGCCGGCCCAGGTCGTGGCCGCCACCATCGTGGGTCTGGTGCGCCGGCAGACCGGTGACGGCCGGCACCCCGACCGGGCCGACCCGTACCTGCGGCGCTACCTTTCCACCCACGCCGTTGAGGCCGCCCAACCCGGGGTTGCCCTCCTGCGCGGCCTGGCCCAGGCCAACCCCGACGCCTACCTACCCAACCTGGCCGCGTCCCTGAACAACCTCGCCGTCCACCTGGCCGAGGTAGGCCGCCGCGACCAGGCTCTGGCCCCCATCACCGAAGCCGTCGACATCTACCGCCGCCTGGCCCAGGCCAACCCCGACGCCTACCTACCCGACCTGGCCATGTCCCTGAACAACCTCGCCCTCGGCCTGGCCGGGGTAGGCCGCCGCGACCAGGCTCTGGCCCCCATCACCGAAGCCGTCGACATCTACCGCCGCCTGGCCCAGGCCAAC
>DASSUC010000133.1:0-6719 GCA_035707405.1 Micromonosporaceae bacterium
AGTCCGCAAGGTCCCGATCCGGCACGTCAGCGACGCGTCCGGCCTCGCTGAGCTGATCGACGAGGGAGTCGTCGAGGCCGACCGGGTGGTCGCGGTCATCGGCAAGACCGAGGGCAACGGGGGCGTCAACGACTACACGCGGATCATCGCCGACCGGGCGTTCCGCGACGTGCTGGTGGCCCGGGGCACCCGCAGCGCGGCCGAGGTGGCGCAGGTTCCGTTCGTCTGGTCCGGCGGTACGGACGGCGTGCTCTCCCCGCACGCCACGGTCTTCGCGACCGTGCCCGCGCAGCGGGCGGAGAGCACTGACGAGCCCCGGCTGAGCGTGGGCTTTGCGATGAGCGAACCGATCCGGCCGGAGGAGATCGGCCGGCAGGGCATGGTGGAGAAGGTCGCCGCCGCGGTGACCGAGGCGATGGGGCGGGCGGGGATCGGCGATCCCGCAGATGTCCACTATGTACAGACGAAGACCCCGCTGCTGACCATCGCCACCATCCGCGACGCCAAGAGCCGCGGCCACACGGTGTGGACCGAGCACACGCACGAGTCGATGGACCTGTCCAACGGCACGACCGCGCTCGGCATCGCGGTCGCCCTCGGCGAGGTCAAGCCACCCCGCGACGAGGACGTGCTGCACGACCGTTCGCTCTACTCGGCGGTGGCGTCCTGCTCGTCAGGGGTGGAGCTGGACCGGGCGCAGGTGGTCGTGGTCGGCAACGTGCGCGGGGTCGGCGGGCGCTACCGCATCGGCCACGCGGTGATGCACGACGCGCTCGACGCCGACGGCATCTGGGCGGCCATCCGCGACGCCGGGCTGGCGCTGCCCGAGCGGGCACACCACACCGACCTGGGAGGCCGGCTGGTCAACGTGTTCTGCAAGTGCGAGGTGTCCGCCGACGGGATGGTCCGCGGCCGGCGCAACGCCATGCTGGACGACTCCGACGTGCACTGGCACCGGCAGATCAAGTCATGCGTGGGCGGGGTGGCCGCGTCGGTCACCGGTGACCCGGCGGTGTTCGTCTCGGTGTCAGCGGCCCACCAGGGCCCGGATGGTGGCGGGCCGGTCGCCGCGATCGTCGACCTCGGGCCGGAGCCGCCGACCGGCTACCGGGCGCCGTGAGCCCAGCGGCGGCCGGTGCGCCGGCGGGCGGTCCGGACGGGCCGGTGCACGCGCCGCACTGGCGGGCGCACCTGCCGCCGGGGATGGACCCCGCCGAGGTGGACCTTGCGGCCGGCCGTACCCTGCCTGGCGCCTGGACGGCCGCCTGGGCCGCCGACCCGGCCCGCCCGGTGCTGGTCACGGCCGACGGCGGCCGGGTCGGCGCCGCCGAGCTCGCCGAGCGTACGGCGGCGGCCGCCGGCCGGTACGCGGCCGCCGGGCTGGAGCCGGGCGACCGGCTGGTGATGTCCGCGGTGGCCAGCGTCGACCTGGTCGTGGCCTACGTCGCCGCGCTGCGCTACGGCCTCACCGTGGTGCCGGTCAACACCGCGTACTCCGGCCCGGAGCTGGCGGCGGTGGTGGCCGGTGCCAAGCCCGCCCTGGCCCTGCTGGACGAGGCGGACCGGGCCACCGGCCTGGAGCTGCGCTGCTGCCCGCCGGACCTGGCCGGCCTGCCCGCAGGCGTCGCGGACCCGCCGCTGGACGCGGCCCGCCCCGACGACGTCGCCCTGGTCGTCTACACCTCCGGCACCACCGGTCAGCCCAAGGGCGCCCCGCTGACCCACGCCAACCTACTGGCGAGCGTGCACGCGGTACGGCTCGCCTGGCGGTGGACGCCACAGGACCGGCTGGCCCTGTGCCTGCCGCTGTTCCACGTGCACGGCCTCGGGGTCGGCCTGCACGGCACGCTGGCCGTCGGCGGCTGCGCGGTGGTGCTGCCGCGCTTCACCCCGGCCGGCGTCGCCGAGGCGGTGACGGCGCACGGCGCGACCATGTTCTTCGGCGTGCCGACCATGTACCACCGGCTGGCCGAGTCGCCGTACCTGGCCGACCTGCGCCGGCTGCGCCTTGCGGTGAGCGGGTCCGCGCCGCTGCCCGCGCAGCTGCACGCCGCCGTCGCCGCCGGCAGCGGGCAGCAGGTGCTGGAGCGGTACGGCATGACGGAGACCATGATGCTCGTCTCCAACCCGTACGCCGGGCCGCGCCGGCCCGGCACGGTCGGGCTGCCGCTGCCCGGGGTCTCGGTGCGGCTGCGACCCCAACCGGGTGGCGTGGCCGAGATCGAGGTGCGTGGACCCAACGTGATCTCCGGCTACCTGGACAGTCCGGAGGCGAGCGCCGCTGCGTTCACGCCGGACGGCTGGTTCCGCACCGGCGACCTCGGCGTGCTGGATGAGGATGGCTACCTCACGATCAGTGGGCGGGCCAAGGAGCTGATCATCACCGGCGGGTACAACGTCTACCCCCGGGAGGTCGAGGAGGTGCTGCGGTCCCACCCGGGCGTGGCCGACGCCGCGGTCGTCGGCGCGCCGTCGACCGAGTGGGGGGAGGCGGTGGTGGCCTTCGTGGTGCCGGCCGCCGGAGACCCGGGCCCGCCCGGCGGTGGTCCGGTCCAGCCCAGCGGTGACCCGAGCTGGTCGGGCGGTGCCTCCGGTCCGCCGGAGGAGCGCCTGGAGAGGCTGCGGGAGCAGCTGGAGGAGTGGTGCGCGGGGCGGCTCGCCCCCTACAAGCGCCCGCGCGTATGGCGGTGGGTGGACGCGGTGCCGCGCAACCCGTTGGGAAAGGTGCTGCGCCACCGGCTCGTCCCCTGAAGGTCGGCGCTCGTCTCTTGAGGATCAGTGGGCGCCGAGCCGGCGGGCCTGCTCGTGGAGTGCGCGCATGGCGATGCGGCGGGCCGGGAGGCCGCCAGCCTGCTCGCGGGCTGGCACGTTTGACCGCCCCGGTCCGGGGAAATGGCCGCTCACCCTGGATCCAATCTGCGATGGGAGCGCCATGACCTACTCCGATCGGACCCCTGCGGGACCCCGGCCGGGCGGGATGAGCCTGCCGAGGATCCTTGCCCTTGTCGTGGGCGTGGTGTACACGCTCATCGGCCTCGCCGGGTTTGTCGTCACCGGCTTCGACAACTTCGCCTCCGAGAACGGGGACAGCCTGCTCGGCTTCGAAGTCAACCCGCTGCACAACGTCGTACACCTGTTGACTGGCGTGCTCGGCCTGGTGATGGCCCGGCGGCTGGCCACCGCTCGTACGTACGGCTGGATCCTCTTTGTCGCGTACGCGGCGGTGTTCATCTACGGCCTGTTCGCCGGCGGTGATCCGGACGCCGACATCCTGGCCCTGAACGGGGCCGACCACGTGCTGCACCTGCTTACCGCGCTGGTGGGCCTCGCGATCGCGCTGTGGCCGGTGCGCGGCGAGGTCCGCGCCGGCGCCGACGAGCGCGCGTTCCGCGGCTAGCGACGGCTGGCGGACGCCGGCAGGCCGCGGGCGGCAGCTCCGGTCCGGCGGCTGGCGTGGAGCACGGACTCCCTGCCGGGGGTGGGGGCGCGTCGGGTGCTTGAGGGGGCACCCGGCGCGCCTCGTCCTTGCGGTGCCTGGGGGCTACGGGTTTCGATCTTGGGTCGCCCATGGTGGCCAGCGGTAACTCGCCTCGCCTCGCCGCGCCCCGCGCCCGGCGAGGCTGCGGAAGGTCTTGCATTTTTCGCACCAATCGAAATCGACCCTTGTGGATAAAGGCTGGCTGGTGCGACGATTCGTCGCGGCCAGACATCGGGCTTCTCCAATTTATTGGATCCCGTCCGGCGGGGTTGCATACGGCGATGTCCGGGTCAGGCCGCCCCCCGACACGTCACCGAAGGACGTGTCCAACCCCCGGGAGGCTCGTGTGAGACTCGCCCCATCGTTCCGCCGCACCGCGATCGCCATCGCGGGCGCCTCACTCGCCGGTACCCTCCTCTTCGCACCCTCCGCCATCGCCGCGGCCCCCACGCTCGACGGTGCGGGCGCCACCGCGCTGGCCGAGCAGCTCGGTGACCGCGCCGCCGGCACCTACCTCGACCAGAGCACCGGGCGCATGGTCATCAACGTGACCGACGCCGCGGCCGCCAGCACGGTGCGCGCCGCCGGTGCCACCGCCAAGCTGGTCACCCGCAGCGGCGCCCAGCTCGCCGCGATCACCGCGGAGCTGGACCGCTCAGCACGGATCGTCGGCACTGGATGGGCCGTGGACCCCATGGCCAACCAGGTCGTCGTCTCCTACGACACCACCGTCACCGGTGCCGCGCTGGGCCGGCTGACGTCGGTCACCGCGCGCTTCGGCGACGCGGTGCGCCTCGAGCGGCTGCCCGGCGTGCTCAGCCTGAACATCTCCGGTGGCCAGGCCATCTACACCGGTGGGTCCCGCTGCTCGCTCGGCTTCAACGTGCGCAACAGCGCCGGCACGCAGTACTTCCTCACCGCCGGCCACTGCACCAACATCGGCTCCACCTGGTACGCCAACTCCAGCCAGACCACGGTGCTCGGCACCCGGGCCGGCAGCAGCTTCCCGGGCAACGACTACGGCATCGTGCGCTACACCAACACCTCCATCTCCAAGCCCGGCAACGTCTACCTCTACAACGGGTCCTACCAGGACATCACCGGCGCCCGCAACGCGGTCGTCGGCGAGACCGTCCGGCGTAGCGGCAGCACCACCGGCGTGCGCAGCGGCAGCGTGACCGCGACCGGCGCGACCGTCACCTACCCGCAGGGCACCGTCTCCGGCCTGATCCGCACCACCGTCTGCGCGCAGCCCGGCGACAGCGGCGGCTCGCTCTTCGCCGGCAGCTCCGCCCTGGGCCTCACCTCCGGCGGCAGCGGCAACTGCACCACCGGCGGCACGACCTACTTCCAGCCGGTCACCGAGCCGCTGAGCGTCTATGGCGTGAGCGTCTACTAGATCGGTCAGCTCCATCCGTACCATCCGCTGGCCCGCCGGGAACCTCCGGCGGGCCAGCCGCTGCGTCCACCCTGGACAGCTCGCCGGGCGGCTTGACGGTCGCCGGCCGGGCTGGTTGCGTGTCGGGATGCCGGTCCACCACCGCACCGCGCCAGCCCGCGCCGCCCGCCGTGCTCGCGGCGCCCACGGGGAGGCGTCGTGATCGAGCGTGAGGACGCATCCGGCGTCGCCGTCGTCCGGCTCGCCCACGGTCCGGTCAACGCGCTGGACCTGGAGCTGGTCAACACGATCACCGCCACGTTCCGCGAGCTCGAGGCCGGCGACGAGCAGGCGGTGGTGCTCACCGGCTCCGGCCGCGCCTTCTCCGCCGGCGTGGACCTGTGGCGGGTGGTCGATGCCGGCCCGGAGTACGCGCAGGCGTACGTGCCCGCTCTGGTCGACGCGTTCGAGGCCGTGTTCACCTGCACCAAGCCGGTCGTCGCGGCGGTCAACGGGCACGCCGTAGCCGGCGGGGCGATCCTCACCAGCGGCTGCGACCACCGGATCATGGCCGAGGGGCCGGGGCGCATCGGAGTGCCCGAGCTGCGGGTCGGCGTGCCGTTCCCGACCTCCGCGCTGGAGATCCTCACCTTCGCGCTCGGCCCGGTCCCCGCCCGCCGGGCGGTGCTGGAGGCGGACACGTACGAGCCGGCGACAGCGCTCGCCCGTGGCTTCGTCGACGAGGTGGTGCCGGCCGAGCGCCTGCTCGACTCGGCCGTAGCCGCCGCCCGCCGGCTGGCCGGCCTCACCCCGCCAGCCACCTACGCCATGACAAAGCGGCAGCTGCGCGCCGAGACGATGGAGCGGATACACCGGCTCCGGCCGCACTTCGACGCGCAGGCCGTCGGGCTGTGGATGGAGCGGGCCCGCGACGGCCGGATCCGGGCGTACATGGAGCGGGTGACCTCCCGGCGCACCGACCGGAGCCCTGCCGCGGGCTAGACCGCACGAGGAGGACCCATGCTGCCCTGGTCCACCGAGCTGGCCGGCCGGGTCGAGACCCAGGTGATGGTGAGCGAGCTGCTGCGGGGAAACCGCCTCGGCGACCCGCACGAGCGGCCGGTCTGGGTCTACCTGCCTCCCGGCTACGACGACCCTCCCGGCCACGGTGGCTCTCCCGGCCACGGCGACCTGCCGGAGCGGCGCTACCCCAGCCTCTACGTGATCCAGGGCTTCACCGGCCACGTGGGGATGTGGGCCAACCGCACGGCGTTCCGCCAGCCCTTCCCGGAGCTGGCCGACGCGATGTTCGCGGCGGGCGAGGCGCCCGGCGCGATCGTGGTCTACGTCGACGCGTGGACCTCGCTCGGCGGCAGCCAGTACCTGGACTCGCCGGCCATCGGCGCCTATCACTCATACCTGTGCCGGGAGGTGGTGCCCTGGGTGGACGCGCGCTACCGGACGCTCGCCCACCGGGACCACCGGGCCATCACCGGCAAGTCCAGCGGCGGGTACGGCGCGATGGTCAACGCGATGCTGCGGCCGGACGTGTTCGGGGCGTTCGCCACCCACTCCGGCGACTCGCTCTTCGAGGTCGTGTCCCCACCGATGCTCGCCAAGGTGGTACGGCTGCTGCGCGACCAGTACGAAGGCTCGTACCAGCGCTTCTTCGACGACCTGCGGGGCCGGGTCTTCGGCACCCGCGACGGCGACGCGCAGCTTATCGAGATCTACGCGTACGCCGCCGCCTACTCGCCGACCCCGGAGGGCGGCGTGCTGCTGCCGTTCGACGACACCGGCCGGCTCGTGCCCGAGGTGTGGCAGCGCTGGCTGGCCCACGACCCGGTCCGGATGGCCGGCGAG
>DASSUC010000134.1:0-22921 GCA_035707405.1 Micromonosporaceae bacterium
GGGGCCGGGGTGCCGCGGGTGCGCCGCAGCACGTCACTGAGCACCTCGTGGGAGATCGGCCGGCAGCGGATCTCGGAGGGTGCGAGCCGGTCGCCCTCCAGCAGCATCTCGCTCGCCCGGTCCACGTCGCCCACCTGCGCATAGCCGCGGGCCACATCGATGAAGTGGTGCGCCCGCCGCTCGGGCGGCAGGGCGTTGAAGCCGCGGGCGTCCAGCTTGCGGTGCGTCTCGACGGCCAGCCGGCCCTCCCCGAGCTCCACCGCCGCGGCCACCCGGTGCAGCTGCACGTTGGTCGGGCCGAACGCGGTCCAGTAGTGGTTGAAGTCCCCGCCGAGCGCGTCGGCCGCGCCCTGCGCGCCCTCCATCAGGTCGCGCACGGTGGCGCTGTCGCCGATGCGGGCGGCGGCCATCGCGCCCTGCAGCAGCAGCATGCCGTAGACGGACAGGCGCTCCGGGGTGGTGCCGTCGCCGTCGCCCGGGGCGAGCCGGTTGGCGGTGCTGACGTTGACCTCCAGCGAGGCCCGGGCCCGGCCGAGCGCGAGCAGCGCCATGCCGGTGCGGTAGGTGGCGATGCCGGCCAGCAGCGGGTCACCGGCCCGCTGCGAGACCGCGATCGCCCGGTCCGCGGCGAGCCAGGCCAGCTCGTGCTCGCCGACCTTGCGCAGCGACGAGGAGGCGATCTGGTAGATCTGCCCGAGCAGGTGGGCGGCGAGGCGACCGTCCTCGGTCCCCTGGTGCGCCGCGTCGGCGGCCTGCCCGTCGCGCAGCAGCCGCGGCAGCATGCGGGCCAGCACGCCGTACTTGGAGTGCTGGTAGGTCAGCCAGGCGTGGGACACCGACTTGCGCATCTCGGCGAGTGGCGGCGGCTCGGCCAGGCCGGAGAAGAACGCGCTCATCTGGTCGTAGCGCTCCAGGACCGCGCGGATCTCCTCCACGTCGATCTGGTCGACGTTGTTCATGCTGTCGGGGCGGCGGTCCGGGTCCTTGCCGAGCAGCAGCTGCACGTCGACCGCGAGCACGTCGGCGATCTCGTAGACCACGGAGAACTTGTCCAGCCGCCGTACCCCGCGCTCGACCTTGTCCACCCAGCTCTTCGACTTGCCCAGCCGGTCGGCGAAGACCTGCTGCGACATCCTGCGGCGACCGCGCCAGTACGCTACCCGCCGGCCTATCGGCAGCTCGTCCACTTGCGTCCCTCCCTCGCCAGCACCCGCCAGGTGCGCGTTCGGTCGGGTTCTCCCCCGAGACGAGCTACATCGCACATTATGTGCGCTTGCCCGCCTAACCTCGCTCATAACTTTCTCATGCAAGTTGCAGATGACATCCGCCAACTGTTCGCGACCGGAAAAGTGAGTAGTCACGGTACGCGGTCCTGAGTAACGACGGATCGGGGACCCCTGGAGAAGCACCGTGAGCGTGCACGTAAGATCTCTCGACCGGCTGCGGTTGCGCCACGCGGCAGTCAGCTACGCCAGGCACGGCTGGGACGTGACACCCGGCGCCGTGTTCACCGGTGAGCGCTACCGCTGCGACGACCCCGGCTGCCAGACCGTGGCCTGCCATCCCGCTCTGGAGGAGTGGGAGCGGGCCGCCAGCCACGACCCGGACGTGGTGGCTGCCTGGTGGCGGCAGACGCCGTACGCCGTACTGCTGCCCACCGGCCGCGCCTTCGACGTGCTGGAGGTGCCGGCCCACCTGGGCGTGCTGGTGACCCGCGGCCCCGCCCGCCAGGAGATCCACGGGCCGGTGGCGGTCACCGCGTCCGGCCGGTGGATGCTCTTCGTCTCGCCCGGCCAGCCGCTGCGGCCGGAGCTGGAGGAGCACCTCGGCGTGGTCCTGCACGGCCCCGGCTCGTGGGTGCCGGCGCCGCCGACCCCGCAGCCCCATGCCCGGGTGCGCTGGGAGTCCTCGCCGGCCGAGGTGGAGTGGCGGCTACCCCAGTCGTACGCGGTCCAGCGCGAGATCGTCGACGTGATCACCGCGATGACGCCGGCGCCGCCGCTGCGGCTGCCGTACCGGCGCACGGTCCGGCCCACCCCTCGGGCCGCCTGAGCGCCATCTGGTTAATCCCGGCGCGGTACGCCCGCCGGTTGGCAGGATGCCGGCATGGCCCACCCTTACTGGCCGGTCTTCGACATCCGGCTCCACCTGGACGAGGTCGGGCTGCGCCCGGTCACCGAGGCGGACCTCGTGCCGCTCGCCCGCATCCGGCCGGCCGACGTGGAGACCGACCCGCGGCTGCCGACCTTCCGCCCCGGGTCGGGCGAGCCGGACCCGCACGCCCAGGCGGGCACCTCCCTGCACCAGTCGTACTGGTCGAGCCTTGGCTCGTGGCGGCCCGAGTCGTGGCGGCTGGGCTTCGCGGTCGAGGTGGGTGGTGAGCTCGCCGGCGTGCAGGAGATCGAGGCGGCCGAGTTCGCGGTACGCCGTACCGTCGAGTCGGCGTCGTGGCTGGCTCCGCAGTGGCGGGGCCGGGGCGTGGGCAAGGCAATGCGGCTGGCGGTGCTCGCGCTCGCCTTCGACGCCCTGGCGGCGCAGGCGGCGGAGACCGAGGCGTGGCACG
Organism: Micromonosporaceae bacterium; assembly: GCA_035707405.1. GTDB lineage: Bacteria > Actinomycetota > Actinomycetes > Mycobacteriales > Micromonosporaceae > DASSUC01. The sequence continues at coordinate 2,564 of DASSUC010000134.1, forward strand.
ACAACGCGGCGTCGCTGCGGGTGTCCCGCGCCCTCGGGTACGTCGACAACGGGGTGACCCGGCACCCGCGCGGGGACCATGCGGAGGACATGCCGCGGCTGCGGATGACCCGGGCGGTGTGGCTGTCCCGCCACGCCGGCCACAAGGTACGCATCGACGGGGTCGACCCGTGCCGCCACTTCTTCGGCATCGGGTGACAGCGCGCCAGGCAGGCGGGCTGGGAGGCAGCGTGCAGGCATGCGGACGCGGGTAACCCTCCTCGCCATAGTCGCCGGTGCGGCGCTGCTCGTGGGCAGCGCCGCACCGGCCTGGGCGATCACCTACGGCTCCCCCGACGGCAAGGCGCACCCGCAGGTCGGAGCGCTCATCGCCGAACAGGCCTATCCCGACGGCACCTGGGCGTACTGCACCGACCCGTACGACCTGGCGGTCGTGGTGTTCAGCACGGCCATCCCGCACGTGGCACCGGCCCGGCTGCCCACCGCCGGCCTGCTGGACCGGATGTGGGCCCGGCCGGTGCCGACCTTTGTGGAAGGCGGGCACCGGCCAGGTCGCGCCTCAGTGGCAGGCGGCGGCTCAGTGGCAGGTGTCCCGGCCGGAGTCGGTGAACGCCTCCCCGGCCACGGGTACGAAGCTCCAGTCGTACCCGCCCTCGCGCAGGGTCAGCCGCAACACGCCGTAGGTGCCGGTGCGGCGCACCTGGCTGTTGCGGGCCGGTGAGCCGAACCCGTAGTGGCTGACGCCGCCGGTGCCCACGACGAACTGGCGCAACCCCCGCCCGTCGTCGCGCCGGCCGGCCGGGTCCTGGGGCGCGAACCGCTCGTACTGGTGGTTGTGGCCGGAGAGCACCAGCTCGGCGCCTGCCTCGTAGAGGGCCCGGAACAGCGGGCGGACCGCCGTGGTCGGCCCGTGGGTGCGCCCGGACGTGAACAGCGGGTGGTGCCACATCGCCACGGTGCACCGGGTGCGCCGCGAGCTGCTGGCGAGGTCCGCGCGCAGCCAGCGCTCCTGCGGCGAGCCGGCGGCGCACCCGCCACGGGCCACGCCGCAGTTGCTGTCGAGGACGACCACGTGCCAGGCGCCGAGGTCGTACGAGTACCAGCCGGTGCGCCCGGCCCCGGCGACCGCGCCGGCGGAAGCGCCCGCGGCGGCGCCGAAGTAGCCGAAGTACCCGGCCGCGCCGGGCGTGTGGTAGTCGTGGTTGCCGATAACCGGTCGGGTACGGCTGCGGTGCCGGCCCCAGGTGGGCCCGTAGCACTGGGCGAACTCGGCCGGCGCGCCGTCGTCGTACACGTTGTCGCCGAGCGTGAAGACGGTGCCGGGGATGCGGTCGAGCAGTGCGGCGGTGCGGGAGTCGCCGGTGCTGCCGCAGGAGGCGATGTCCCCGGCCCCGACCAGCACCGCGGCGGGCGGCGGGACGGCTGGTCCGGTCGCGGCCGGCGCCGGGGGGCCGGGCGTCGTCGGGGTGGGTGGGGCCGCTGTCGACGGCGGCGCCGCCCGGCGGTCGGGACCGGCGCACGCCGGTGCGGCAAGGACCGCGACGACGGAGACCGCGGCGGCCGCCGTCCTGCCCGCACTGCGCACCCCGCCAGCACATCACGAACGCTGCCGCGCCGCGCGGCGCGGCCGAGCCGGGACTTCCGGCCCTGGCCGGCGGCCGGAAGCCGGAGAACTGTCAAGTTCGACCCGTCGCGCCGTCCCACCAGAGGGCACGACCGACCAGGAGGATGCGATGAGAGCGAAGATCGGCGATCGGCTGGTGCTGGAGGGCACCCACGTTGGCGACAACCGCCGCACCGGGACAGTCATCGAGATCGAGCACCCTGACGGCGCACCGCCCTACCGGGTGCGCTGGGCGGACGGTCACGAGTCGTTCGTCTCCCCCGGCCCGGACGCCCGCATCGAGCCGCAGGAGCCGGCCACCCCGGTCGGCTGACCGCGAGCCCCGCCTGGGCAGCCGCGGTGACGGCCCGCCCAGGCGGGGCCGAGGGGAGCTGGTCCGCCGACCGCCACCCGATCGGTTCCCTTGCGAAGGACCCTGGCAGGGGCCGACCGGCCCTGCCCGACCGGGGGCGGATCGGCGACGGTGGAGAGGAAAGGCGCGGACGGCGTAGACCTGCGGGCTGGGAGCTGGTCATGAAGCAGACGCTGCGGCTGGGCCGGGTTGCCGGGATACCGGTTGGCGTGCACTGGTCGGTGCTGGTGATCATGGTGCTCCTCGCCCAGGGCCTGGCCATGGCCTTCCTGCCGGAGCGCGCTCCGGGCAGCGCGGCCCGGGTGTACTGGACGGTGGCCGTGGCTGCGGCGGTGCTGTTCCTGGCCTCCCTGCTGGCCCACGAGCTGGCCCACGCGCTGGTCGCCCGGCATTACCGGATGCGCGTCGAACGGGTGACCCTGTGGCTGCTCGGTGGCGTGGCGGAGCTGGGCGGTCTGCCCCCGACCGCCCGGGCGGACCTGCGGGTGGCCGCCGTCGGTCCACTGACCAGCCTCGCCGTGAGCGCTGGCTTCTTCGCGGCCACGGCCGCCGGCAACGGGTTCCTGCCGCAGGTGTGTGTCGCGGCGCTGTCCTGGCTCGCGCTGGTCAACGTCCTGCTCGCCGGCTTCAACCTGCTGCCGGCCGCGCCGCTGGACGGTGGCCGCATCCTGCGGGCAATGCTCTGGCGACGCTGGGACGACCAGGTCCGCGCACAGGTCGCCGCCGCACGCGCGGGTCGCGTCCTCGGTGGCGGCCTGATCGCACTGGGCGCCGCGGAGATCCTGGTGACAGGCGACCTGGCGGGCATCTGGCTGGCGCTGGTCGGCTGGTTCCTCGCGACCGCCGCCGGCGCCGAGGCCCGGACGGCCGGGCTCACCGACCGCCTCGCCGGCCTGCCGGTGTGGGCGGCGATGAACCCGCGGCCGGTGGTCGCCAGCGCCGAGGCCAGCGTCCAGGCCTTCCTCACCACCGTCGCCTGCCGGTCCCGGCAGCGGCGGTTCCCCGTGGTCGACCACTCCGGTCGCCCGATCGGCATGGTGACGCTGTCCGACCTGGCCCGCATCCCACCGCCGCTACGCCCCGTCACGGCGGTCGGCGGCATGGCGGTCGCCGGTGCCACGGTCGAGGTGGACCGGCCGCTGGCCGACATCGCACCCCTGCTGGCCGCGGGCGCCGGACCGATCCTGGTCGTCGATGGCGGCGTGCTGGTGGGCGTGCTCGACCAGAGTGACCTCGCCCGCGTCCTGGATCTCGCCGGGCTCGGCCTGCCTTCTCCACCGCAACGAGCCGACCAGAGCCCACCCGAGCGAGCCAGCGCCGCGTCATCAGGCCACGACCATCTCGTGGAGGACCGATGAACACCGTTCCGCGTCTGGACCTTACGACCGTACGAGACCTGGTGCGCCCCCTGCACCCGGTCGCCTCCGTGTACCTGGGCCTCCAGCCGCCGAACCCGACCCTCGACACCACCGAGGACCTCGACCTGCGGTGGCGGCTGGTCGGCGCGGCGCTGGCCCGGCAGGGAGCCGACGAGGCGACCGTTGACGCCCTCACCAGGCACGTGACCACCCTGCCGGTGTTCCCCACCGAGCTGGCCCTCTTCGCGGCCGGCGGCGAGGTCCGGCTGGCACAGCCGATCCCCGGCGTCCTCCGGTTCGACCGGGCCCAGTTTGCCGTACCAGCCGATGTCGTGCCGTTGCTCGCCTGGCGGCAACGACACCCGGCGTACGTCGTCGTGGTGGTCGACCGCACCGGAGCGGACATCACGGCGGTGCCGGACGGCGCCGTCGCCGGGTCGTCGTCGGTTGTCGTGGGGCCGGACGACGAGATCGAACGCAACGCCCCCGGCGGCTGGGCCCAGTCGCGCTACCAGCGCCGTGCCGAGGACAGCTGGCAGCACAACGCGGCAGCGGTGGCCGACGCGGCAACCCGGCAGCTGCGGCGGCTGCACGCCCGGCTGCTCCTGGTCGCCGGCGACGTCCGGGCGGTCCAGCTGACCCGTGAGCGGCTGCCACAGTCGATGCGCCGGGAGCTGACCCTGCTGCACCTGCCGGGAGGTCGTAGCCCGGACGGCTCGGGCGCCGCGCGGCAGGAGTCCATAGTGGAAGCTGTCGACGGGTACGCCGCCGACCAGACCGCGCACCTGCTGGACCACTTCACCGAGCGCGATCCCGGCCGCACCGTCGAGGGGGCGGCGCAGACGCTGGAGGCGCTCGCCGCCGGCCGCGTGGCCACGCTGTTCGTCGCCGACGACCCGGATGACAGCCGGGTGGCCTGGTACGGCCCGCGGCTGTTGTGCGCCGCCACCGCGGACCAGGTCCCGGACGGTGACGGGTGGTCGCCGTCCAGTGGCCGGCTCGTCGACGTCGCGGTCCGCGCCGCGCTGCTCACCGACGCGGACGTACGGGTCGTCGATGTGGCCGCCGGGCGGTTCAAGGACGGCATCGCCGCCCTGTGCCGCTACTCCCCCACGCCCTGAGTCCTACACCGGGGCCACTGGCGGCTCACGGCGTTCAACGGACCCGAGCTCGACCGTACGGAAGGCTTCGCCGCGCACGTCGACGGCCTGGTTGACGGACCCGGTCACCCGTACCAGGTCGCCGATCGCGACCGTGGGCGGGCCGAGTGCGCCCGGGTCCACCAGCCAGGCGCCCTGCCTGGTGAGGAAGCAGGGCCCGTCGCCGGTGTCCACCGCGAGCGCCGTGCCGGGCAGGCACGGCTGCGTGGTGCAGGGGTTGGGGGCCAGGACAAGCGCCCCCTCCACCCGGTCCATCGCCGGAGCACCGTCGCTCATCGCCGGCCCGTCAGGTGGTGTACCTGAAGTAGCGCCAGTCCGACCAGGGACCCACCATGCCGGCCATCCGGGCCCGTACGCGCCACCGGCCCCGCTGCGCCCCGACGAACATGTGCTCGTAGCTGTTGGTGGCGAGGTTGCCGGAGACCAGCCAGGTGAGCCCGGACTCGGCCGCCCACTGCCCGTCGACGCGTGCGCCGTGGGCGTCGATCTCGATGTTGTAGGTCGCCCCGGAGACCGGGACGGTGTCCCAGAGGAAGTGGGTGAGCCGCGGGAAGTGGTCGAAGGTGTCGCCGTCGAACGGGTCGCGCAGCCTCGGCACCATCCCCGTCCACCAGTTGAGCGTGGGGTCGCCCAGCAGCGCGAGCCCGTAGTACCAGCGGCGCTCACCGAGGTCGTGGTCGGCGCCGAGCGCCCGCCACCACTCGACCATGGCCTGGCCGACGGTACGCCCGGTCGCCATGGCTCCGTAGAAGTTCTCGAACAGCAGCATGGACCCGGTCTTCGTGCTGCCCACCGCGGCGAGGCCGTTGCAGGTCGAGCCGCCCGGCTTGTCGAAGATGTACCAGCCACCCATGTAGTCAGGCTGGGTGAACAGCGTGTTGCTGCACGCGAAGAGGTTGTAGAAGTAGGCGTTCGGCGGGTTCACGTCGCGCAGGTAGGTGGCCGGGACCCACTCCCCTCCGGCGGGGATCTTGAACGAGTGGCCGCCGGGCGACGAGTGGGCACAGATGTGCGCCCAGGCCCGGTGCTGGTTGATCTCGGCCTTGAAGCGGTCCCCGTCCGTGGCCGCCGGGTCGGTGACCACCTCGATGTGGGAGGCGGGGAACATGGAGTCCAGGGCGCAGTCGCCGAACCCCTGCCAGTCGTCGTCCACGTAGGCCAGCGCCCGGTCGCTCGCGCCGAACAGCCCCTTGCGGTACAGGTGGTTACGACGGAAGTAGCTGTTGACGAGGTCTGCGTCGTTGCCGTTGGCGGTCGGGGTCCATAGCCGCCCCACCCAGATCTCCGGCGCCACACCGGTGGGGTGCTCGCTGAACTTGCCGTCGTGGTCCGGGTCCTTCCAGGTCCCGTCGAGATCCATGTAGTACAGGTCGCAGGGGAACTCGCTGGTGCCGTAGAAGTCGTCGGCCATCTCGAACCATGCCGTCGGCAGCGAGCCGACAAGCAGGGCGCCCACCACCGGCCGCTTGCCGATGATGAAGTTGCGGAGCTCGGTCGGCTGGCCACCGTTGACCTTGTACGCGGTCGCGTAGTAGCCCTCGTAGGCCAGGTCCGTGACGTACTGCGCGATGCTGCCCTTGACCGACTCGTACAGGCCGGCGTTGACGAGCACCAGGACCTTCCCCTTGGGGAACTTCGTCCGGGAGTACTCGCCGAGGTACCTCAGGTCCGCCGGGAACGCCGGGCGGGCCTGCTCCTCGACCTCCATGGCGACGGCCCGGTGCAGCCGGCTGAAGTCGGCGAACGTCTGCGGCTTGCGCCCTTCGTGGTCGACGTACTGGAGGTTCTGCACCTCCCGGTAGTCGATCTTGAACGGGCGCAGCTGGCGGACGCCCCTAAGATCGATGTTGGTGACAGCGAGAGGGTCGGTCTTCGGTGTGCGCGGGATCTCGGTCTCGTTCATGGCTCCTCTTCCTCACCGACGTTCCCAGTGGTGACGGGGGCGCACGCGCCGGGCGTGAGTCACCGAGCGCCACATGAGCCGAGTTCAGGTTCTCGCCGTTCGGCCTGACGCCCCATGGCCGAAGGACCTGCTCCAGACCGGGCCGAAAGTCCCGTACGGGCGGCCGGCACCATCGCGCCGTACACCGCACCTGCGTTCACCGATCCGGACGGCGGGGTGCGCTCACCCTCGGCCGGCCCGGCCCCCTCGACGATGGAGGACCTGGTACGCCGGTGGCCGTATGCGGCCATGCGCCTGGTCCGGGTGTCCGCACGCCCGTCGTGACGGCCACCCTCAGGTCCTCGTCAGTCCCACGCCTCAGTGATGTCCAGCACCTCCAAGCCGGCAGGTGTGGCCGGCGAGACCACCTTGGGCGCGCAGGTGACCAGGTAGCAGCGGTACAGGACGGCGGTCGCAACCGCGTGTGCGACATCGAGCGTCACGCCGAACCTTGCCGCGAGGCGCGCAACCCGGCGGCTGGCTGGAGCGTCGAGGACGGCAACCTCGATGTCCCGACCCCGATCCGCAGCCAACAGCAGGTCGAGCATGCAGGGCGCAGGGGAGCCAGCCAGCTCGAGCTCGGCCTGGCTGAGGCAGAGCGCCGGGATCCACACCTGCTGCTCGGGGTCTTCCTGAGCAAGGGCGATCATGGCACCGGGCTCAACATTTGTGGCGGACGCGTAGGCGAGCAATGCCGACGTGTCCAGGACCAGGCCGTTCACGCGGCGGTGGCGTCGTTGTCGAACTGCTCCAACCAGGCGAGGTTGCGGGCGTGCTGCTCGTCGCCTATCGGCGGCAGCGATGCCAGCCTCGCTCGGGTACGTTCCAGATCCTCGTCGGTGACGAGGTAACCGCGCTTGGCCCACTGGGCGCGCAGGGTGTCGGTGCGCATCCGGCGGCGCAGCACGTCGGCGATGAACCCGGACGTGTTGCCGCCAGAACGCTCCGCGTACTCGGCCACGTCGTCCGGCAGGCTGATCGTGATCCGGCGCGTCATACTTTGACCTTATCAAATTCATACGGCGCGGGCTCGTCCCGAGTCGTGCCGGAGCGGTTGTCGGCCCAGCGGAGGTGCGCCACCGTCGCCGGCCGGGCAACCCTCAGCCCCGGCCCCACCGGTCGGGCGGGGGGATGTGACCGGCGGTCTGGTGCCAGTAGTCGCGACACTCGGTGATGCGACCATCGGCGTCGAACCGGACGAACGCGCTGCCGGCCAGCGTCACCGGGGCGCCGTCGCGGTCGTGCACCGTGGCCCAGTACTCCACACACGCGCGGTCGCCGTCGACCACCGGCGCGCCGAAGCGCACGTCGACGACGGCCGACTCGTCCGCGAACGCACCGGCAACGTAGTCGCGTACCCCGGCCGGGCCGTGGTGGGGCGTGCGGAACGGGGCGGAGCGGTGCACGCACCCCTCGGCGTACAGGGCGACGACCGGGTCGATGTCGTGCGACATCCAGGCGGACACCCAGGTCTCGGCCCACCGGGCAGCTGCGCTACGCGCATCCATACACCGAAGTATCTCGCGGGCGCGCCGTTCCCCTGCCCGCCCCCCCCGGGCGCTAGCCTTTCTCTCCTGCCTGTAGCCCGGTGCGATGGTGTGCGGCACCTGGCCTTTGTATCGCCGACAGCCCTGCTGGAGGTATCGGCATGACATATCGCTCCGCGCCGACCGGTGCGGCGGCCGCCCTGACCGGACTGGGCTGTGCTGAGCTGGTGGCCGCGTGGCTTGACCTCCCGTCGCTGGCCGACGGTGTGGCGCGGGCAGTCGTGGACTCGTCCTCGCGGCCGGTCGTCGACCTGACCGTGCGGCTGCTCGACCAGCGCGACAAGCCGGCGACCAGGTTGGCGGTGATCGCCGGGGTCGCGGTCGCCGGCGCTGTGGCCGGCCGGGGGCCGCAGCGCCGCATGGCGGCTGCGGCCGCCGGCGCCGGGGTGTTGGCAGCCGCCCTGACCGCGCGCCGCGACCGGCGCCAGCCGGTGGCCACCATGGGTGTCGCCGCGCTCGGCGCCGGCACTACGGTGATGGCTCTACATGCGCTACGCCGGAGTGTGGCGGGGACCAGTCGCGCCACCGGGCTCGCGGTCGCGAGCCTGGCCGCACTGGCTGCGGCGCGGGCCGTCCGGACCCGACGCCGCGCCAGGCGCGACGCGCTGGCCGCCGAGCGCCAGCCGTCCGCTGCGAGAGCAGTGGCGTCGACCTCCGTAGCCGCGGCACCGGGCCGCGGTGCGGCACCCGCCCCAGCCGCTGCCGCCAGTGACGGCGCCGAGCACTGGGGTGCGGCCACGGCGCTGTTCACCCCGGTCGAGGATCTCTACGTCGCCGATGTGAGCCTCGACCCACCGCTGCTGGACGCCCGGCAGTGGCGGCTGGAGGTGACCGGGCTGGTCGAGCGCCCGCGCAGCTTCGACCTTGAGGAGCTGACCGCTCTCGGCACGGTCGACTTCGACGCGCTGCTCATCTGCGTCCACAACCCGGTCGGCGGTAACCGCCTGGGCAACCTGCGCTGGACCGGCGTGCCGCTGGACCGCCTGCTACGTGCGGTCCAGCCCTCCCCGTCCGCCCGTACGCTGGTGACCCGGGCCGTCGACGGCTTCGACATCTCGCTGCCGTTGACGCTCCTGGACGAGCTCGATGGCTACGTCGTCACCGGCGCTGCCGGGCGCCCGCTCACCGCCATCCACGGCTACCCCGCGCGGATCATGGTGCCCGGGATCTTCGGCCAGTACACCGGGGTCAAGTGGGTGACCGAGCTGCGCCTGACCGACCGGCCACCCGTCGACTACTGGCACCGCCGTGGTTGGCCTGTAGACCCGCTGCGGGTGACTCCGATGAGCCGTATCGACCCGCCTCTGCCATCGGCGGGCGGTGCGGTGACGGTGACCGGCGTCGCGTGGGCACCGCCGCACGGGGTGGCGTCGGTGGAGATCGCCGTGGATGGCGGAGCGTGGCGACCGGCGGAGCTCGCCGGCGAGCTCGCCCCAGCCGCCTGGCGGCGGTGGCGCGCCCGGCTCGACCTGGGGCCGGGCCGGCATGTCGTACGCTGCCGCGCCACATCGGCCACCGGCCAGGTCCAGGATGGACGCCCCCGGCCGCCGTTCCCGGCCGGGGCGGCAGGCCACCACCGGGTGCGGGTGGTTGTGCCAGGGCCAGGACGGCTGGTTGCGCCAGGGCCAGGGCGGGTGGTTGCGCCAGGGCCAGGGCGGCTGCGGTAGGGCCCCGGGGCGACCAGCGTCCCGGGGCCGCAGGTCGGTGGGCTCTGCGGGACCGGGCCGCGGCAGGTCACGAAATGGTACGGCCGTGGCGCGCGTCGCACCGCCGCCCAAACGTGATCGAAGGGTGTAAGAATGCCGGCCACGGAGGCGGCACCCGGCAGTCGCGGAAGGGGTGGGCCGGTGCGCGGTAGACAGGAAGCGGCGGGGCGCGGCGGCGGCGGGTCCCAGGGGCTCGCGTGGCTGTTCCTGCTCCCGTCGCTGGCGATCTTCGGGCTGTTCATCTTCTGGCCCCTCGGGCGTTCGGTCTACCTGTCGATGCACGGCAGCGACATCTTCGGCGGAGCCGGCGAGCTGGTCGGGCTCGACAACTACCGCGACCTGCTCACCTCGGCGCAGTTCGGCAAGGTGCTGACCGTCACCGCATTGTTCACGGTGCTGTCCGTCGTGCCCGCGGTGCTCGGCGCGCTCGCGATCGTGATCCTGCTGGAGTCGCGGATCCGCGGCACCCGCTTCTTCCGCACCTCCTTCGCGTTGCCGTTCGCGTTCTCCGCGGCCAGCGCCTCGGTCGTCTTCGCGGTCATCTACAACCCGGCGATCGGCATCGCCAACGGTGTGCTCGGCCAGTTCGGCGTGGACCGGGTCAACTGGCTGACCGACCCGGCCATCGCGTTGCCGGCGCTGTGCCTCACCACGATCTGGATCAACCTGGGCTACGACGTGCTGGTGCTGTCCGCAGGTGTGGGCACCATCCCGGACGAGGTTTTCGAGGCGGCCCGCCTGGACGGCGCGACCGGCCTCGCGCTCGCCCGCAAGATAACGATCCCGCTGCTGTCGCCGCAGCTCTTCTTCCTCGTCGTGGTGTCCACGATCCACGCCCTGCAGAGCTTCACGCAGATCCACATTCTCACCAAAGGCGGACCGGACCGGGCCACCACGACGCTGGTCTACTCGATCTACTCCGAGGCGTTCGCGTACGGCTCGTCGGACTTCGGCGCGGCCAGCGCCCAGGCGATCGTGCTGCTCGTCATCGTGCTGGCCGGCACGGCGTTGCAGTTCCGGCTGCTGGAGCGGAGGGTGCACTACCGGTGAGGCGCCTACTTGTATACGTACTGCTCATCATCCTGGCCGTGCCGGTCGTCTTCCCGCTCTACTACGCGATGGTCGGCGCGGTGATGGGCCAGGCCGACCTGACCAGCTACCCACCCGCGCTGGTGCCCAGCGAGGTGCACCTGGAGAACCTCAGGGGCGCCTTCCGCACGGTGCCGCTGGGCCGGCAGTACCTGAACTCCACGCTACAGACCTGCGTGATCACGCTCGCGCAGCTCCTCACCAGCATCCTGGCCGCGTACGCCTTCGCGTTCCTGCCGATGCGCGCCCGGGCGCTGACGTTCGGCCTGTTCCTGGCCACGCTCATGGTGCCCTGGGAGTCGATCATCATCCCCAACTTCCTGGCGATCGCGAGCTGGGGCCTGATCCGCGGCCCGCTGACGTACGTCGGGCTGGTCCTGCCGTTCCTCGCCAGCGCGTTCGGCACGTTCCTGCTACGCCAGGCGTTTCTCCAGTTCCCCGCCGAGCTGCACGACGCGGCGGTCCTCGACGGGGCCGGGCACGGCCGCTTCCTGTGGCGGATCCTGGTGCCGCTGTCCCGCCCGTCGATCGCCGCGGTCGGTGTCTACGTCTTCCTTTCCGCGTGGAACCAGTACTTCTGGCCGTTGATCCTGATCCGTGACCCGCAGTACCAGACGCTCCAGATCGGGCTGTCGCAGCTCAACGACGCGGAGGCGGCCGAACCAGGCCTGATCCTGGCCGGGGTCTCGCTTTCGCTCCTGCCGACGCTCGCCATCGTGATCTTCGGACAGCGCTACATCGTCCGGGGGCTCACGGCCGGCGCGCTGCGCTGAAACCCACTACCCCTGGGAGGTTCCGTCGTGCGAACCAGAGCACTGATCCTCGCCGCCGTCGTCAGCCTGAGCCTCACCGGCTGCGGCGGCGACGACGGCGACGCCGGCAGCACCGGTGGCGTGCCCGGAAGGGACGTGCTGGACAACGCCAAGGAGAAGGTGACGATCGAGTTCTGGCATTCGATGAAGGGAGCCAACGCCGACGCCATCAACGCGGCGGTCGCCGACTTCAGCCGCGAGCTCGGCAACAAGATCGAGGTCAAGCCCGTCTACCAGGGCAACTACGACGACACGATCGGCAAGTACAAGACCGCGGTGCAGCAGAAGAACACGCCCGCCCTGATCCAGATCTACGACATCGGCACCCGCTTCATGATCGACTCCAAGCAGACCGTGTCGGTCAGCGACTTCGTCGAGAAGGACGGGGCCTCGGTCGACGACATCGAGCCGAACATCGCCAGCTACTACTCCGTCGACGGCAAGCTGCGCTCGATGCCGTTCAACTCCTCCACGCCACTGCTCTACATGAACAAGGAGGCGTTCGACCGGGCCGGCCTGGACGTCACCAAGCCACCGCGCACCCTTGAGGAGATCGCCGAGTACGCAAAGAAGCTGACCGTCAAGGACGCCACCGGCAAGGTCGTCCAGTACGGCTTCAACGCGGCGATCTACGGCTGGCTGCTGGAGCAGCTGCTCGCCACGGACGGCAAGGAGTACTGCGACAACGGCAACGGTCGTAGCGCGCTGGCGACGAAGGTGCAGTTCGACGACCCGGCGGCGGTCGAGGTCGCCAGGTGGTGGACGGACCTGGTCAAGGGCGGCTACGCGGCGAACACCGGCCGCAAGACCGACGACGCGCAGGCGGCGTTCAAGACCGGCACGGTCGCCATGCACCTGGAGTCGACGTCGGTCCTGCGCGGCTACGTCACCGCGGCCAAGGGCAAGTTCACCGTGGCGACCGCCCCGTACCCGAAGCTGCGGGCGAGCAGCAGCGGCGGCCCGATCATCGGCGGTGCGTCGCTGTGGGTCAACGGTCAGGGGCACAGCGCGCTGGAGCAGCGTGCCGCGTGGGAGTTCATCAAGTTCGTCTCCACCCCGGCCGCGCAGGCGAAGTGGCACGTCGGCACGGGCTACGTGCCGGTGAACAAGAAGGCCCTGGACGAGGCCGTGACAAAGGAGTGGCAGGCGAAGTATCCGCAGTTCACCACCGCGGTCGACCAGCTGCACGCGCTGCCCCCGTCGGTCGCGTCCGCCGGCTGCATCCTGGGTGTGATGCCGCAGGCCCGCAAGGCCGCCGAGGACGGCCTCGAGCAGGCGATCGTCGGCAGCAAGACGCCTGAGCAGGCGATGAAGGACGCCGCAGCGAGCATGAAGGCGGAGATCGACAGGTACAACAAATCCGTTGGCTGACACGAGCTAGGCGATCCGCCTCGGGCCGGCACCGGCTCACCGGCCACCCGGCCCGAGGCGCGGCAGGCCCTCGCGAACGTCGACTGCATCGTCGTTGACGAGCCCCACCTCCTCGGCGACGCCGCCCGGGGCGCCACCCTGGAGGCGCTGTTTGCGCGGGTCCGCCAGCCCACCGCACCGGTACGGGTGCTCGGGCTCTCCGCCACGATCGGCAACGCCGCGGAGATCGCCGGGTGGCTGAACGCCCGGCTGCTCCGGGTGACCTGGCGGGCCACCCCGGGCCTGCCGCCTGTCCCAGGCGGCCTACCGCGAGCTGCTGGGCGCGCGAGCCACGGACAGCACCATCGCCGTCCGGGGCAGGGACGTGTCGGCGACCGGGCCCGAGGCCGCGGTCCTGGCTACCTGGAGCGGCCGGGCGCACGAGACGGTGCCGAATCCGGCGCGGGACGGCAACGGCGGTCCTGCCCGGACAGGATGGCGACGCGGTCGTCTTCACCTGGCGGGGCGACCACGGCGCAACCGGCTGGCTCACCGCCTACCGGGCGACTGGCGCCAGCTCCGGCTGAGCCACCCCACACGTCTCCGGCGAGAAGGCCGTCCCGCTCCGCAGCCGTTGCCGTCCGCTGCTAAAGGTAATACCGTTTCGCCCAGCTCGGCTTGGCCTGGACACCGATACCGGAGGACCGATGGGCAGGAGCGGCCGTGTCTTCGTACGCGGGTTGACATCGCAGACGTACGGCCTCGCCGAGTTCCGGCGCCGCCAGCTCGCCGTCGACCGTGTCCGCGACGACAGCATCGTCGTCGACGACGCGAAGGTCGCGCACTCCGGCGACAGCGCAAAGAGCCGTACCTGGTGGCGGATCGGCCCCGGCGACGAGGACTTCCTCACCCAGACGATCCAGGTGCACTTCGTCGAGCTGCCGCCGAAGTCGTCCAACCACGGCCACGGGCACCAGAACGAGGCGGCCTTCTACATCCTCGAGGGCCGCGGGTACGAGATCCACGACGACCAGCGCTACGACTGGAGCAAGGACGACCTGGTCTTCGTACACACCGACTCGGTGCACCGCCACTTCAACCCGTACCCCGAGCGCGCCCTTGCCCTCGTCGTCAAGGCCAAGTGCACCTGGATGTTCCTGGGCCTCATCCAGCAGGGACGCTCCGGCCCGGTCGAGGACGAGCAGCGGTTCGGCCCGCGCGAGGACTGGTCGCGCATCTGGACCCCGGGCGTGCTGGAGCGCAAGAAGGTGATCTCACCGTCGGACACCAGCTGGGAGGACACGCCCCTGGGACGGGTCCGGGTCATGTCCTCGCCCCAGCGCACCGACGCGCGCATCTTCAGCGTGGACGCGTTCGAGCTCGACCTTCCGGCCGGCGGCCGCAGCGGCAGGTACTGGAAGATGGCCGACGAGGTCTACTACGTGCTCGACGGCGAGGGCCACGCGTTGCAGTGGGAGGTCGAGGCGGAGATCGCCGAGAGGTACCACGCCCGCATCGCGCTGGAGCCCAAGCGGTACGAGGTCAAGCAAGGCGACACCCTCTACGTCCCGCAGAACCACGTGTGCCAGCTCTTCGCCGCCGACCGGACGCCGCTGCGCCTGTTCAACGCGCAGAACCGGGTCTTCAAACAGCTCGGGTACGACGCGGTCCACTACTTCGAGCCGGCCTCGACGCGGGGGCCGGAAGGCGAGCAGATGACCAGCACCCCGGCCTGACCACGCCCGGTGTGGTCGACTCTGGCCGGGCGGTGCGCCCCGGGCCTGCGGCGCCCGTCGCGCGACACGGTCGCGTCCGCGGGGGGTGCCGCCGTCTTCTCCTGCTCGCTCGGCATCTCGGCGGTCGCGCTGCCGCTGCTGGCGCTGCGCTCCGGCTACACCGCCGTCGAGGTCGGTGTGCTCGTCGCGGTGTCGGCGGCCGCCCAGATGACCACCCGGTTGCTGCTCGGCGCCGCTATGCGCCTGGTCGGAGACTGGGTGCTCGTTCTCACCGCCGGGGCCGCCCTGTGCCTGTCGAACACCCTGGTCGCCGTGTCGGCCGCGCTCGTCCCGTTCGTGCTCGCCGCGCTGCTGCAGGGCGTCGCGCGGGGCTGCTTCTGGACCGGGAGCCAGGCACACGTCGTACGGGGTGACCGCCCCGCGGTCGGCGCCATCGCCACGATGAACTTCGTCGGCAGCATCGGCCTGCTGACCGGACCCGTGCTCGCCGGGCTGCTGGCGGAGCACTCGCCGCGGACCGCGCTCGGGGTCGCCGCAGCGGTCGCCGCAGCCGCCGTCGTGCCGGCGCTGGCGCTCGACCGGCTGCCACCGTTCCAGCCACCGGCCGGGCGCTCCCCGACGCGGATCTGGCGCCGCTCCGGTGTGGACGTCGGCTGCTGGGCCAGCGTGAGCGCTGGCGCGTGGTGGAGCCTGCTCTCCAGCTACGTCCCGGTGGCCCTCAACGCCGCCCGCCAGCCGGCCAGCACCATCGGCGCTCTTGTGTCGGTCGCCAGCGCCGCCTCGGTCCTCGGCTCCGTTCTCGTCGCCCGGGTACGCGGCCGGTGGGTGATGCGCTCCTTCGTGCTGGGCACCGTCGCCACCGGAGCCGCCATCGGCCTGGTGGTCCTGGTCGCCGACGCCTGGTGGGCGGCTGCCGCGCTGCTCGCCGTGTCCGGGCTCGGCGCGGGCGCGCTACAGACCGTCGGCCCCGCCATCGCCACCGACTCGGTGCATCCCGAGGAGCGGGGCGACGCGGTCGCCACGACCGGGACCTTCCGGGCGGCCGCGCTGTTCACCGCCCCGTTGGCGGTGGCCGGAGCGATCGCCGTCATCCCGCTCGCCGTGGCGATGGGGCTGGCCGGAGCGCTCATCAGCGCCAGCGCCTTTGTCGTACCCGGTCGAGGTTCCACCAACTCCCATCCACCAGGTCCACATTGCTGACGACGGTTGGTGGTCTACCGTTGCAGATGAACTTCTACCGTTGCGGATGAAAACGGCCAGTTACCGAGACGAAGGGCCCAGGGTCGAAATGAGCGGCACGACGACCGGCGGTGCACCGCCCGGGTCGCGGTATGCCGACCAGCGGCCCTACACCGTTGCGGTCTCTCTCGCCGATCTCCATGGCCCTACCGCCGGAACGGTCGTCCTGGACAGGCGGTTGGACTGGTCTGGCCGGGCGCGATACGACCTGACCAACCCGCGTCGCCTGGCCAGCATGTACGAGACCGTCCTACGCGAGGCGACCAGTCCTGATGACCTGGCACGGTGGCTGGATCGGCAGATCCTTATCCGGCTTTGGCCGGAGCTGGTGCTCCCACCCCAGGTGCGCCAGGGGTGGGAGGCCCGATTTCCTCAGCTCGCCACCTGCCGCCAGGCCGCGGCATAGTGGGCGGCCACACGTCCCGGCGGGTGCCGTAGCTCTTGTGCGCGGCACGCCGAGCTGAAAGAGTTCCGCGAATGGTCAGCCCAATGGGGCCTGCACTGCACCGGCTGATGCACATCGGCGGGGCGTGGGTCGACGCGGTGGCCGGCGGGCGCCTGGAAGCGGTCGACCCGACCAGCGAGGAGCTTGTCGCGACCGTGCCCGACGGCGGTGCCGAGGACATCGCGGCCGCGGTCGACGCCGCCCAGTCCGCAGCGATGGGCTGGCGGGAGCTGGGCTGGGCCCGGCGGGCCGAGCTGCTGCGGGAGCTCGCCGCCCGGATCGAGGCCGAAGCGGAGCAGCTGGCGCGCCTGGACGTGCGCGACGCCGGGCTGCCGCTTTCGGGCACGCGCGGCGATGTCGCCGGGGCGGTCGCCGAGATCCGCTACTACGCCGGCATCGCCCCGCAGGTCCGCGGGAGCACGGCCCCGCCGACCCGCGACACCCTGTCCTACACCGTCCGCGAGCCGTACGGCGTGGTCGGCCGCATCGTGCCGTTCAACCATCCGTTCCGGTTCGCCGCCGGCAAGGTGGCCGCGCCCCTGGCCGCCGGCAACAGCGTTGTCCTCAAGCCCGGCGAGCAGTCCTCACTGTCCGCTCTCGAGCTCGCCCGCATCGCCGCCGAGGTGCTACCTCCCGGCGTGCTGAACGTCGTCACCGGCCGGGGTCCAACGGCCGGTGCCGCGCTCGTCGCCCACCCGCAGGTCCACCGGGTCGCCTTCACCGGCTCTGTCCCCTCTGGACGGGCGGTGCTGCACGGCGCCGCCGAGGCCGTCAAGCACGTCACCCTCGAACTGGGCGGCAAGAACCCCATCATCGTCTTCCCCGACGTCGACGTGGTACGCGCCGCGCACGCAGCGGTCGCCGGGATGAACATCGCCCGCTGCACCGGCCAGTCCTGCGGGTCGACATCCCGCCTGTTCGTACACGCAAGCATCGCGGACCGCTTCCTGGACGCCCTCGTCGCCCGGGTGTCCGCGCTGCGCATCGGCGACCCGATGGACCCGCATACCGAGGTCGGGCCGCTGGCGTTCCGCGCACATTACGAGCGGGTCCTCGGCCACCTCGGCACGGCCCGGCGGGAGGGCGCGACGTTCGCGTACGGCGGTGGCCGTCCCGCGGGGCTGGCGCGGGGGTTCTATGTCGAGCCCACGGTGCTGACCGGCCTCGACGACGCCATGACCGTGGTCCGCGAGGAGGTCTTCGGGCCGGTGATGTCGGTGCTCACCTGGCACGACGTCGACGAGGCGGTCCGCCGCGCCAACGCGACCCCGTTCGGCCTGACGGCTAACGTCTGGACCCGGGACATCACCGCGGCGCATCGCACCGCCGCCGCGCTGGAGGCGGGGTACGTCTACGTCAACGGCACCGGCCGGCGGCCCACCGGCACGCCGTTCGGCGGCTGGAAGAGCAGTGGGCTGGGCAAGGAGAACTCGCTGGAGGAGCTGGTGTCCTACACCCGCGAGAAGACTGTGACGGTGACCCTTTGGTGACCAACTTCGCGCCGTACGACGAGCCGGCCTGGGGGTCGGACGTCATGGTCGACGTCCTGCGCCGACTCGGGCTGCGGTACGTGGCTCTCAACCCCGGCTCGTCGTTCCGGGGGCTGCACGACTCGCTCGTGAACTACGGCGGCGACGAGATCACGATGATCGAGTGTCCACATGAGAAGATCGCCGTGGGCATTGCGCACGGGTACGCCAAGGCGACCGGCGAGCCGATGGCGGTGCTCCTGCACGACCTGGTCGGGCTCTTGCACGCCACCATGGGCATCTACTACGCGTACATCGACCGCACGCCGGTCCTCGTGCTCGGCGGCTCCGGCCCGGCCGACCATGCCCGGCGGCGCCCGAACATCGACTGGATCCACTCCGCGAACGTGCAGGGCGAAGCCGTGCGCGCGTACACCAAATGGGACCACGAGCCGCGCTCGCTCGCCTCCGTGCCGACCATCCTGGCCCGGGCCCACCGGATCGCGCAGGAGGAGCCCCGCGGCCCGGTCTACGTCGCACTCGACGCCGGCCTCCAGGAGGACCGGGTCGTCGACCCGGTACCCCTCGACGACCTGCCCCGCCTAGCCGCGGTGCCGTCGCCACTGGCACCCGACCCGGCCGCGCTGCGCCAGCTGGCCGAGCGGCTCTGCGCGGCGCAGCGGCCGGTGATGGTGCTCGGCTACCCGGGGCGCCACCACGGCTCGTTCGACGTCCTCGTCCAGCTCGCCGAGGAGGCGGGGATCGGCGCGGTCGAGACGCACTGGCGGCTGAGCTTCCCCAACCGCCACGAGCTCAACGTCACCGGGTCCGACGTGCTCGAATACGCGGACTGTGTGCTCTTCGTGGATGTGAAGGACATGGGCAAGGCGACCCAGCGGCTGGAGTCGACCACCCGGCGGATCACCTCCCGCCTCGCCGCCGGCTGCACAGTGCTCGACCTCGGCTTCAACGACGTCGGCATCTCCTCGTGGAGCGAGGACTACGCGGCGCTCGTACCGACCGACCTCCAGGTCACCGCGGACACTGCGGTAGCGTTGCCGCTGCTGCTCGCCGAGTGCCGGCGTGTCCTTGATGGACAGCCGGCGGAGCGGCGAGCGGACCGGGACGGGTGGCGCGCTTGGCTCCGCGAGCGACACCGTTCCACATGGGACGGTTGGCGCCGGAAGGCCAGCGAGGTCGCGGACGCCTCACCCGTGTCGACCGCCCGGCTCGCCGCCGAGGTGTGGGAGGTAGTCCGCGAGCACGACTGGGTGCTCACCGCGGGCACCGCGGCGGAGTGGGCGCTGCGCACCTGGGACTTTGACCGCCCGCACCGGCATCCCGGCCGGCACGTGGGCACCGCCACCCAGATCGGCATCTCGCTCGGCGTCGCCTTGGCCCACAAGGGCACCGGCCGGCTCGTGGTGGACCTGCAACCCGACGGCGACCTGATGTTCGACGTCGGCGCGCTGTGGGTGGCCAGCCGTTACGAGCTGCCGCTACTCGTGGTGATGTTCAACAACCGCGCCTACTACAACGACTGGGAGCACCAGGAGCGGCTCGCGCGGCAGCGCGGCACCCCGATGGAGCGTGCCGGCATCGGGCTGGCGATCGACGACCCGGCCCCGGACTTCGCCGCGATCGCACGCGGGTTCGGCTGGTGGGCGGATGGCCCGGTGACCGACCCGGGCCGGGTCCGGGAGTCCGTACGCAAGGCGGCCGACCACGTGCTCGGCACCGGCCGCCCGGCCCTCGTCGACGTGGTGTGCCAGCCCAGGTGAGGGTGCGATACCTGCATGGGCTGGCCCGAACCACGCTTCAGTCGAGTACATCCTGGATCTTCTCCGCCGTGGCGGCCCGGCGGATCCACGACTCCAGCTGTGCGATGTCGAGCTGTCGGCTATCAGGCACCCCGGAGGTCTTCGCCTTTCCGCAGCATCGCGCGAAGGTGGCGCCCCTTCGCCGTCAGCATCCAGCCTTGCGAACCGACCTGGTCCAGCAGGCCGTCTATGGCAAACCTGTTGAGGACGGCAAGAACCTGGTCGGGTCGATAGGCAGAGATCCGGGCAATGGTGCCGGTCGTAGGCGGTGAGTCGGTGCCGAGCGGGAAGGACTCCAACACGGCATGCTCGATCGACGGAAGCAGCGCCGCCGGAACCGCGGTCTTGGCCCGGGCGGACGTCCGCTGCCGGCCGGGCTTTCCGTCCGCGTCGGTGAGCAGGTCTCGCTCGAAGTCGTCGAGCAGCCGCAGCACTGCGCGGTTCAGGTAGACGCGGTTTCGTCTGCCCAGGCTGACCTGCGCGACGATCCCGATCTTCTCCAGCCGTTCGATGGCCTCGGTGGCGGCCGTGGTGGAGCAGCGCAGCTCGTCGCGCAACGACGCCACGGTGAACACCGGCGTGATAGTGGTCTGTTCACACGCCCGCCACAGATGCGAGCCGGGACGCGCCTCCGCCTCGAACCGCCAACGGGTGATCATCGCCGCGAGCTTCTCCTCGAACCGTGCAGCCCCATCGACGGCGAGCCTCGC
>DASSUC010000135.1:0-6598 GCA_035707405.1 Micromonosporaceae bacterium
AGGGCGATTCAACGTCGGCTCAGCTCGCCTCCGTCGACCGCCAGGTGCGTCTGGACGCCACAGGCCAGCTGGCCGAGGAGCGGCACCGTGGGGGCGAATCGGGTCGCGAAATCCGCAGTCTCCCGTCGGTCAACGGTTTCCAATATTCGGCATCCGCACGCCCGGACTTCGTCCGGCTTGCCGGTGCCGCGTGGTTCGGGATGCTCCCGATGGATCATGATTGTCTCCCGGGATCCGCTCCTGTACCGATGAGCATTCCGGACAGGATTGAGCATGCCCACGTTGCCGCTCTGCGACGTAGCACCGCGCTGTTCGAGGACTGGGACCACCAGTTCGGCGGCGGCCTTGCCCGCGCGGCCATGAGCGGGCAGCTGGAGTGGGCCTGCCGGGTGCTTCGCGGTTCATCGATGACCAGCGAGGTACGTCGTGGGTGGCAGTTATCGGCGGCTCGGCTGGGCGATCTCGTCGGTTTTTCGTCCGCAGAGCGCGTGTTCGCGTGACCTCGTGTCTCTTCTGGCCTGGGACGAACTGACCTGGAACGTGCGGGCTCGCGTTGGTTGTCGTGTCTCGTTTGGAGAGGTGGTGCTGCCCGGGACGGTGAGGTAGGTCACGGGTGTGGCGTTGCTGCGCCGGGATTGGTGCTGACGGTCTCGCCGTGGCCGCGGGTCAGCATGGCCCGATGAGAGGGGCCGTTGGTGCGGGGTGTCGGCTGTGGATGCTTCGGACGTTGGTGCCGGGCGTTCGGCTGGCTGTCTGGAGCCGGTGGATCTCGTCGTGCTGGGCGGCCAGTCGGGATATGGCCTGTGTCTTGAACTCTTCGAGGTCGCTGAGTGTGGCGTCTTTCCGGGCGATGCGTTGTTTGAGTTCGGCGTTGTGGGTCTTGAGTTTGGCGATCTGGTCCTCTCGGTGGTCGGGGATCTGTCCGTCGGTGCGTAGTTGATGGAGGCGTTGCTCGAACTCTGCCTTGAGGTGGGGGTAGCTGCGGTAGAGGGCGGCTCGGGAGATTCCGGCCTGTTGAGCGAGGGTGCTGATGTCGCACTTGCCGCCGGGCGGGAGTTCGCCGCGCAGAAGTGCGTCGGCGGTGGCCCGGATCCGCTGTTCGGTGCGGCGGTGTTGCTCGTCGCTGACGCGCACGGCTATCGGTTCCCCTCGTTGGTGGATGCGGCGGCGTCGATTGCGGTCAGGACTCGTTGGGCGCGGTCGCGTTCGGTTTGCAGCCGTGCTTGTTCGGTCTTGTGGGTGCGCCCGAGTGAGCCGAGGAACACGGTGGTGTTGTTGAGGGCGTCGGCCCAGACGGGGCGGTGGCAGGGGTGGTGCGTGGCTTGCGGGCAGCGCGCGGAGTCACACATTCCGGCCAGTGGCTTGTCGGCAGTGGGGGTGCCGGCCAGTTTCAGGCACAGCGCCCGGGACGGGTCGGTGAACCAGCAGTAGTTCGCGGCGCCGAGGTGCAGCACCTGGGCTCGTTTGCTGAGCAGGTTGCGGACGTGCTGGTCGCTGGCGATCACGTTGGGGGCCGTCGAGGCGTGTTCGGTGAGGTCGCCGTCCACGGTGTCGAAGAACTCGATGAGTTCGTGTGCCCCGGGGCCGGCTGGCATGACACCGTTCTGGTAGTTGCGGAACTCGGTCAGGACGAGTTGCAGGTTTCGTTCGGTCTCGTGCTCGCCGATCTCGGCGAGCAGTTTCGCCTGGGCGCCGCCGGGGCGGGCGGCGTACCCCTCGGTCGTGGCCACGGTCACGTGCTTCAATGCGATCTTGGTTGCGAGTAGTCCGCCTGGCCGGTAGGCCATCTCGACGGCGAGGGTGCGGCGCAGCATGCGCATGGTCACGACGCCTTCGGGGATCGGGGCGAGTCCGAGCCGCCCTGCGGCGGGGCCGTTGACCCAGTCGCGGAACTTTCCGTAGCGCATGTCGAACGCGAACCGGCCGAACACCAGGGCGTTGGTGCCCGCGCCGCTATTCAGTTGTTCGGCCATGGCCACGGCCTGGTCGACCTGTTCGACCACCACCCACTCGTCGTCGATGCCGCCCAGCGGCTGGCCTTTGATGACTTTGCTGATCAGCCGGTAGCGGACCAGGTCTGGACCGTGGCGGGTGGTGCGGCGGCAGCCGGTGCGCAGTTCCATCAGTTCGCTCTCGCGCATTCCGGTCGCGGTCGCGGTGACCAGTAGGCAGGCGGTGTGCAGGTAGCCGACCAGATCGCGGACGTCGCGTTCGTCCAGGGGTTGGGTCCATGGGGTGCTGGCGGGGCTATCGGCGCGGGACACCGGTTCGGCCCGGCGCCCCCATGGCTTCTCGACCCCGACGCGGCGCAGCGTGTCGATGATCGCTGGCCTGGCTGTTGCCAGCAGATCGGCGCGCAGCCGGTTGACGCCTGCCTCGCGGGCCAGCGCACCGAAACTGACGCGCAGCAACGGATCGTGCGGGTCCCACCCCTGGACCAGGCGGGTACGGACATCGACGTCACGGGCCGCTTCCAGGGGCAGGCCGGTATCGGTGTGGTGGCGCAGTACGCGGGCGAGACACTCGATGCTGATCCTGGTCTCGGGCAGTCCGGTTTCGTCCCGGCGCCGCTGGCGCACCTGCCGCGCGAGCGCGGTCACGTGCAAGCCGAGTGTCTTGATCATGTAGAGGGAAGCGGCGAGCATCGGCTGCAGGATCTGCTGGTCCAGCACGGGTGTCTTGTTCTGGGCTGGTGGTCGCATGCCAGCGACCTGGGACGACGACCGGCCGTTCCAGGGGGTGAAGTGTTCGTGGTAGCGGTCGGCGGAAAACAGCCCGCCGTAGTGGGCCAGCTCGATGATGACCGCAGCGGTCACCCGGGCAACGGACTCATCGAGGGTGCCGATCACGGCCGCGGTGTGGTCGCGGCGCAGCCGTCGTTGGGCCAGGTAACGGTCGCAGTGGTCTTGGGTGACCTCGCCCAGCGAGGCGACCTGCTGGGCGCCCAGCCAGTTCAGCCAGCGGACCGTCTCGGCCAGCCGCCGGGAACAGCTCCACAACGTCAGCGGCACACGGTAGGCGTGTGGCAGGACGGCGACCTGCTCGTGGCGGGGGGCGAGCCGGGCGAACAGGTATTCCTTGGCGACCAGCCGCCAGCGTGGGTCGCTGATCGTGCTGAAGTCCAGCCGGGTGACGGTGTCGGACATCTGCACCGGCAGGCCTTCGACGCCGGCGAAGTGCCACACATCGTCGGTGAAGCGCACCGTGGGCGCGCCCGGTCGCAGCCTCAACCCCGCCTCGGCGCACACGTCGGCGCCGGCGAACAGGGATACGTGCCCGCCGCGGATGGGGCCGGTGACAGCGGCGGCGATAGCAGGGTTCATGTTGTGCGTTCCTCCGGGCGCAACGGCAACCCACCGTCGCTGTCAGCGGCGTCGTTCAGGCCGCTTGCGGCGGCGGTGAGCAGCGCGGTGGGATAACGGTCCAGGACCTGGCCGATCCGCGTCGAATAGGGTCCGAACACGGCCATGAATGCCTCGGCTGGCATCTGGCGCCATTGGCGGGCGAAGAACGCCTTCAACCGCAGCAGGTTGGCCGCGTGCCGTGGGGTGAAAACCGCCAGCGGGCAGAGCAGGCATACCCACGGCCGGGCCGGGCACGGCTTGCCCGGCGGCCCATGCAACCCGGACAGCGGGTCGGTGCACGCCGCGACGAACACGTCGTGGCGGCCACCAACCAGTTCAGCGATCGCGGCGTCGTCAAGGTTCAGCCGGGCGACCAGCTCGGGGTAGCGCCCGGCCAGTGCGGCGGCGTCATCGTCGGGCAGGATCACCGGGGCTTGCGCCCGGGCGAGCATGTCCTGCTGAGCGTCCTCGATGATCGTCTCGACCGCGTCGACCTGTGCCGGCGTCGCCGCGCTGAGGTAGTGGTCGCCTTCCACGGCCGGGGTGTGGTTCGGGTCGATTGTCGAGCGGGCGCTCCCGTGCCATCGGCCCCGGTCACGTTGCGACAGATACGTCGTGCGGATCCTGCGCCGGTCCACGCTCAGACCGTGGCGCCGGGCCCAACTCTGGTGGGAGGACACGCCGGTCGTGGTCTGCCACCGCGACGGCCCCGAGTAGGCGTAATACAGCCACAGACTGCCACGCAGCCCCACCGGCGCGTGGTCGCGCGCAGCGGCGGAGTGTTGCAGCCACTGCTCCAACAGCCGGACCGCCCGACGCGGCAACGTCAGCGACTCGGCCGCTGTCCTGCCCTTGACATAGCGCAGCAACACCGTGGCGTCCCCGGCCCAGTCGATGTCGCCCACGCCGAGATCGGCGATGCCGTCCGGGACGATCCCGGCGTAGACGCCCAGCAGCAGCCGGTAGGCGATCACCACGTTCACGTCAGGGAACAGTTCGTCACTGGCGGTGCGTGTCCCGCCCCGTTTTTGCACCCACGAACCGTCGCGGCCGAGGTACCCGCCGATCTGCCGGTCGCTGGACGGGCCGAGCCGCATCAGCAGCCACCGCTGGTTGTCGCCGTTCCAGCCACCGACACGGGGGTCCTGACCACCAGCCGCGCCGCGCAAGGCCCGCCGGTGCTCGGTGAAGGACTCGTCGACCGTGCGCCGGCAGACCTGGTGCAGAAGCTCCCACTCCCGCTGCGGGTAGGGCATCAACGGCGAACTGTGCTGCGGGCGGGTGAAATGCCGACCGTCGACCAGGGCACGCACCCCCGGCTGCAGCACACCGCCACGCGCGGTGTCGAACGCGGCCAGCATCCGCCGGGTCGTCGACTCGCGAACCCGGTCGGCCTGCATCCAGTACTCGGCCAGCCGACCTCGGGTCAACGCGCCCGCCCCGCCGCGTATCCCACGCTCACGCATGAACGCGGCCATGTCCCGCAGACCCACAAGATAGGCGCCCACGGTGCCCGGCGAGTCCACCGTGCCGTGCGGATGCACCATCTCGGCCAGCCCAGCCAGCAGATCCCCGACCAACATGGCCGGACCGGCATCGTCGAGGACACAACGTGCCCGGCGGCCGTCGCTGAACAAGCAGTCGATACCCAGCCGATCATCGAGCAGTTGCGCGGGCATCAGCGACCGCCGTCCTCGTCGCGGAACTCCTCGTCGGCCTCGCGCCGCGCAGCGACGTCGACCAGCCCGGATAGTTCACCGGCCCGCTCGTAGGCATCGGCGTAGATACGCGTCATGTCCAGGCGCCGCAGATAAGCCTCGGTCGTCACCACCGACGAATGACCGAGAAGATCACGCAGCACCATCATCGGGTCGGCCTTGGCCAGATACAACGCCAACGCGGCGTCCGGGCCGCCTCCGGTGTCCGTGGCCACCACCAGTTGAGCGGCCTGGGCGTAGTAGCCCCCGACCAGGCGCTCCAGGGTCGCCATCGAAAAACTGTGCCTCAGCCGGTGCGGGTGCACGTGCGGGAACCGCGGCTCGAAACGCTCCCGGATCCGGTCCGAGGCCCGAGTGAACACACTGTCCCACGCGGTGAACGGACCCCCGTCCCGGCGCAGCGCCAACAGGCACGACCCACCCCCGGGCGCAACCAGACGCCGCCGCTCACTTGGGCGCAGTCCCTCCCACCGCACCCGCCGGCCGTTCACCCGTCCACCCAACGGATCAGGTTCACTGACGACCAGCGGATCCCCCCACCGCCCCGGCGGCCGCCACGACGAACCGGCCGCACTCGCGGCCCTATCCAGCCACACATAGCCGTGCACCGACTCCAACGCCGGATAGTCGACCCACGTCGTGCGATGCTTGCGGCCCTTGGCCACCCCCGCGGGCACCGCCAACCCGATCGGCAACCGCCCCGATCCCGACGGCAACGCCGGAACCTCGTAGACCAGCAGGTAGCTGAACTCCTGCCGGCGTAACCCGCTGCCCAGCGCCAACCGCGCGACCGCGGTGTTACGGGCCAACTCCCGCCCCCGATAACCGACATCCGCAGCACCGTCCGGGCCGAGCCCGCTCAACGCCCGCAGGAACAACTCAGCAAAGTCGGCCTCCAAATACTTGATCGTCACATGCCGCTTCGGGGTCCGCCGCCGCGCCAGGTTGACGCGCAACTCACGCACCACGTCGCCGTACCGGACCTGCGCCTGCGCGTAGCTGAACGGCACCGCACCGGCATGCCCCTCCGCAACAGCCCACTGGTAGAAGCACGACAGCACGCTCATATGCCGGTTCCACGTCGTCGCCGCGAACCGCGCCTGCTGCGAACCATCCGCCCGAAACGCCGCGTACGCTCCAAGAACCGCCTTCAACCGCCCCCGATCAGCGAACACGCCGGTCCCGTGCTCAGCCAGGAACACCATCCAGTCCCGCAGCACCCGCGCGTACACCGCCCACGTACCAGCCGCAGGGGCGCCGCTGGACGGCAACTCCCGCAACCACCGGTTCACCGCCACCGTCGCCCGCGGCACCCCGCCGTCAGCGAACACCAGATCCTCATCGATCAGGACCGGCATACCGTCCGGGATCACAGGCTTCGCCTCGACGTCCCACGATTCCCAGCCCACACTGGAGAAGAAGATCAATTGCATGACGAGCGACCTTACGGACGAGACACGGCTCGACGCAAAGCGAAACCCGCAGGTCACCAGGCTAAGAGACAGGAAACGAGACACGGTCACAAAGCAGAGGAAA
>DASSUC010000136.1:0-36519 GCA_035707405.1 Micromonosporaceae bacterium
CCTTCCACATCGCCTCGGTGAGCGTGAGACCGAACCCCTCGGCGACGCTGAGCTGCGCGACCACCGTTGCGTGCCGTTGCAGCGCGTTGACCACCAGCGCGTTCTCCCGCAGGTCGGCCATTGGCAGGCAGGCGAGCTGGACGGTGCGCCGCACCCGCGGCGGCAGGGCCGCCCACGCCCGGCGGCACTCATCGAGCACCGTGGCACCCTCCGGGTCGTCGGCGACGCCGGCCGGGTCCGGCCCGGCCAGGGTCAGGCAGGCCGGCGGGGCGCCCGGGTCCCGCGCGGCGAACGCGTGCAGCGCCAGCTCCATCCCCTTGAGCCGGTCCCAGCGCGAGACCTGCACCACCATCGGGGTGGCGGCCGGCGGCGGCTCGCCGTCGCGCCACACCCGCGCGCGGTGACGCACGTGGATGTCGGGGCCGTCCAGCGCCGGGACCGCCAGCGGCCCCTCCGCCGGGCGGTCACCCGGGCCGCCGGCAGCCCCGGCGACCAGGCCGGCGGCCCTCAGCACGGCGGTCACGACCACCTCGTCGAGCGGCATGTTCTTGGGGCTGCACGGGTCGACGCCGGGCGGGATGACCCGTACCCGGTCATGGTCAGCCCAGTCCGGCACGTGCCGGCGTACCGAGAACACCAGCCGGTGCGCCGGCTCGAGGTGCCGGCGCAGGAACCGCCAGCCCTGCCGGGTGTGCTCGTTGGGCCGGTCGCTGCCGATGTGGCAGCGCCACACCACTGCGGCGCCCTGTTCGCGGGCCGGCCCGACCAGCCCGGCCGGCTGCGGGTCGTGCACCACCACCACGTCACCGGGGCGGACCCGGGTGCGCAGCCGCGCCGCGTCGGCGGCGCAGGCCCGGGCGTAGTGCCGCTGGTCGGGCTCGCCCAGCGGGCCGCCGTCGCCGGCGCTGCCGTACAGCCGCAGGCACAGCCGTTTGGTCAGGGCGTGCGCCTGCGCGTCCCCCTCGGTCACCAGCCACCGGCAGTCGACCCCGACGGCCCGCGCGAGGGGCAGTACGGCACGCAGCATCTCCGCCACGCCGCCGCCGGCCGCCGTGGAGTTGACGTGCCAGATCGTGCGGCCCCGCAGCGCAGCGCCGAGGGACGCCGCGGCCGAGCGCAGCCCGGCGACGCGGTCCGCGCCGAGCAGCCGCTCGTACGGGCCGGTCGGCGCCTGCGGCAGCGCGACCTCACGCATGCCGCGGCGCCTCCGGTGGCTGCGCCGCGGTCCGGCAACGCAGCCGGACCCGTCCCGCGTCGACGGTCACGCTCAGCGCGCGGCCGTCGGGGACCGTGACCGTCGCCGCCCGGGACACCTCCGGCACCGGCTGGACCAGCAGCACGACCACGGCGGCGCCGGCTGCCCGGGCCGCGGCCACCCCGGACGCCGAGTCCTCGATCGCCACGCACCGCTCACCCGCCACGCCGAGGGCCGCCGCGGCCCGCAGGTAGCCGTCGGGCGCCGGCTTACCGCGGGCCACGTCCTCGGCGGTGACCAGCACCGGCGGGGACGGGTAGCCGCACGCTTGCAGCCGGGCCAGCGCCAGCGCCCGCGGGCAGCCGGTGACCACCGCCCACGGCGCCCGGGTCGCCGCGCGGACCACGTCGACCATGCCCGGGACCGGGACCACGTCGGTGACGTCCTCGACCTGCTCGGCGTTGACCTCGTCGGCGTCCTGCCGCACCTGGCGGTCGGGCAGGTCCGGCCGGACCGCCCGGATCGTGTCGACGGCGTGCCGGCCGGCCACGTGTGGCGCGAGGGAGGCCCAGGCCACGCCGCGCCGCGCCGCCCAGCGCCGCCAGGCGCGCATGATCGAGCCGGCCGAGTCGACGAGGACCCCGTCGAGGTCGAACAGCAGCGCCTCCGCCGTGAGCTCCACGTCGTGACGGCTCACCGCACCGCCGTCCGGGCCTCGAACCCCTCGGTGATCCATACTCCGGTCCAGAACTCCGGCTCCGCCGGCAGGACCAGCTCCAGCAGCGCGGGCGTGCGCTGGTCGAGCAGGTCGGTCAGGCGCCGCTCGAAGCGGGCCAGCCGGTCCGCCACCGCCGCCTGACCGGTGACCCTGGTCAGGTCCGCCCGCCCGGTCGGCATGCCGAACGCGCGCGCCAGCTCGGTGTAGTGCATGCGGCCCGGGTTGTGCAGGTGCGGGTGCCGGCCGTCGTCGAACCGGCCGTCCCCGGCCGCGCCGGCCTGCTTGGCCAGTGACACGCTGCCGCCGTTGTTGCAGACCAGGTACGTCACCGGCGCCCGCTGCTGCACCGCGGCGACAAAGCCCTGCAACCCGTTGGTGAGCCCCTGGTCGCCGAGGCAGCACAGCACCCGGGCGTCCGGCTCGCCCAGTGCCAGGCCGGTCGCGAAGGCGATCCCGCCACCGACGAACGCCCCGTGGTCGCCGATGACGCGTACCCCGTCGGGCAGGAGGTCGTACTCTGCCGCGAGCATGCCGCCGAACATCTGGCTGTCGTCGACGATCACCGGGGTGGCCGGCCCGGCGGAGAGCGCCCGGGCGACCGCCGCCGCGACGCCCCGGCGGACCAACCCGGCGACCTCGGGCAGCGCCGGCTGCACCGGCGGCGGCTCCAGCGCGTCGGCGTACCAGGGCTCGTCGGTCGCGTCGCCGGCCGGTGGCACCGCCGCAGCCAGCGCCTCCAGCGCGGCGACGATGTCGGCGTCGAGCAGGACGTCGTCCGGGCCGAGGTAGCGGTTCTTGTGCACCGCGGCCGGGTTGCTGGTGACCGCGATCTTGGCGCAGGACGGCAGCTCCCCGACCACCCGGGCGTAGCAGTTGCGGTCCTCGACGGTGACCAGCACGTCCGCGCCGTGCAGCACCTTGCGCTGCGCCTCGTTGGCCGGGTCCAGCCAGCCCAGGAACCGCGGCACGTCGGCCCGGTTGAGCCGCTCGAACAGCATCGGCCCCCGCCTGTACCACACCTGCAGCACCGGGGCGCGCAGCAAGTCGGACAGGCGCGCCAGCGCCGGCCGGAGCCCCTCGTGCAGCAGCGCGTAGTCGTCGATCAGGATCGCCACCCGCCGGGCGCCCGCGAGAAGCCGCACGGCGCGCTCGATCCCGGCCGGTGCCGCGGTCGCCTGGGCCGCAGCCGCCCGCGCCACGGTCACCTGTGCCGCGGTCGCCGCATCGGCGGATCCGGCCCCGGAGGCCGCCTCCAGCACGGTGAGCGGCACCCACGCGGCCTCCAGCACGTCCTGCGGGATGCCCACCAGGACCGGGCCGTAGGGCAGGGTCCGGGCCTGGGCGAAGGCGCGGTGGAGGAGCGTCACAAAGGCCTCGGCGGCCGCCACCCGCTCGGCCGGGTCGGCGGGCACCGCCGGTGCTTCGTACCACGCCTTGGTGAACCGGCCCGCCGACGCGACCAGGTCGGGCTCGCCGTGCGGCGGGAGGAACGGCGCCGACCCGGTGGACGGCAGCCCGACGACCGCCACCATGCCGACCTCGTTGCGGCGCAGGTCGGCCAGGGCGCCCAGGGCATTGGTCAGGCCGCGGGCGCCGTGCAGCACGGCCAGGCCGTTGCCGGGCCGCAGCCGGCTCGCGCCGCCGGCCAGGAAGGCGCACTCCCGGTCACCGCGCCCGTTGGCCAGCACCTCACCGGGGATCCGGGCCAGCGCGTCGCAGACGCTGAGCTCGGACGTGCCGGCGTAGGCGAACGCGACCCGGGCGCCGGCCGCCGCCACCACCGCCGCGACCGCCTCGGCCCCGGTGAGCACCACGCCCGCGGACCCGGCGCCGGTGTGCTCCGCCAGCAGCTCGCGGGCCGTATCCTCCGGGACGCCCAGCGCCTGTGCCACCGCCCGGCGCAGCTGCTCGGGGTCGGCGCGGCGGGCGAGGGCGACCGCCAGGCCGTCCGGGCACCCGTCCGGCCGGGTCAGCAGCCGCCGGACCGCGGCAGCCGGCGACCCGCCGGCGGCGAGCACCTCCCGGGCGGCCCGCACCGCACCGGGGTACCCGCCGAGACCCGGGACCGGCCCTGGCTCCGGCGCCCCAGCCGAACCCAAGACATCAATATTCATCTCTACAGCATTACCGTCGTCCAGCTCGTCGAACCAGGTCACACCCTGTTGTTCCACGGTGATCCGCAGCCGGTGCCGCCCCGGGCTGCCGGGTGCCCGGACCAGCAGGGCGACCTCGGCCGCCTCGCCCGGCGGCAGCGAGCGGTCCAGCGCGGTGGCCAGCTGCTCGGTCTCGACCGCCGAGCCGTCGGCCCGGCGCCACCGGTACACCACCCGCACCGGGTACGGCGGTGCGGGGGTCAGCACGGCCGACCCCCGGTTGCGTACGACGCAGGCGACGGTGAGCAGCGCACCCGCCGCCACGGAGCCCACCGGCCGGACCGGCTCGACGCTGACCCGGCACTCGTCGGCACGCAGCCGGTCGCCCACCGCCCAGATCAGCCGGGGCCTGACCCCGACCCGGTCGAACATCGCGAGCTGGCCCTGCTCGTGCGTTCGCGTGGCGTTGCTGGCGAACCCGCGCCGTACCCCGGCGAGCAGGTCGGGGCCGACCAGGGCCAGCGCGTACACCTCCCGGGCCGGCAGCGGGGCGGCGGCCACCACCCGCCAGGCCACCCGGTCGACCGCGACGACCCGGGCGGTCTCGATCGCCGAGGCCGCATGCCGGTGCGGGCTGAGCCCGACAAACACCCGGTCGCCGGCGACCGCCAGGCCGCGCGGCCAACCGGGCAGGTCCAGCCGGCGCCGGACCCGCCCGCCGTCGGGGTCGATCTCGACCAGTTCCCCGGTCGCGGAGTTGCACACCAGCCAGGCATCCTCGGCAAACACCGGGTTGTGCGGGGCCGCGAGCCCGTCGAGCACCCGCTCGCCCGTTTCGACGTCCACCAGGCAGCCGCTGGCCGGCCGGCCGGCCGCGTCCCAGCCGCGGCGCTGCGGGAACTGCCCGAACGCCGACACCAGCAGCCGCTCGCCATGGCGGAACAGGCTGTTGAGGTGCCAGCTGTCCGGCTCGCCAGGGGCGCGCCAGCGGCGGGTCACCGCGCCGTCCGGGCCGACCCACACCACCTCGTTCTGGTTGGTGGCCACCACCAGCACGTGGTCGTCGACGGCGAGCACGTCATGCGGGGCCGACACCTGGTCCAGGCGGTGGTAGCGCAGCACCCCGCTGGCGTCGTAGACGAGCAGCTCGGCCGGGCTGCCGTCCTGGCTCCACAGGCAGCGGACCAACCGGTCGCCGGTGGCGTGCAGGCCGGTCCCGGAGACCCGGTCGATGGTCTGGGCCGCCTCACCACCCGCCGCAGCGCCGGGATCCCCCGCGGCGGGCCCCGCACCGCGGCCCGGTTCCGCCCCGGCCACGAAGAGGCCGCCGCCAATGGTCTGGTCCGCGTCGAAGCAGGAGACGAGCAGGTGCATGCCGGGTGGGACCAGCGCCGCGAGCGCCTGGCCGGCGGGGTCACGGCCGGCGGACCCGGCCGTCACCGCGCGCCACCCGCCGCCGTTCGCACCTCATCCACCGGCAACCACCCACCGTCCGCCGTCGACCCCTGCGCCGCGGACCCATCCGCCGCAGCTCCGCCCGCTCCGGGTCCGTCCACAGTGGGCCGGCTGCGAAGCACGTTGCCGGTCCACCGACGGGCACCGGTCCCGGCGAGGAGGGCGACCACCCCAGCGAGCTCCGCGCCGGAGTGTGCCGCACCGGTGGCGGCGGCCCAGGGGTCGGCATCGAGGACCACCCCGTTGACGCTCACCTCTTGCCCGGCCGTCACGCCGGCGAGATACCTGGCCGCCGCGCCGGCGAGCTCGTCCACCGCCGCCCGCGGGTCCTCCCACGCGGCCAGCACGACCGCCCCGCCCAGACCCTGGCGCGCGAACACCGGCAGCGCCGCCCGGGCCAGGGCGGTGCCGGCGCCGGCCGCCACCTGCACCAGGACGTCGAACCCGCCGTACGCCAGCACGGCGGCCTCGACCGTGGCCGCCGGGTCGGCCGGGTCGGCGGTGAGCGCCACCGCGCGCCCTTCGCCGTGACCGGCCACGATCGCCGCCGCGGTCTGCGCCGTGTCCCGGTGCGGGCCGGCCAGCGCGATGTGCGCGTCGAGCGCGGCCAGCCGGCGCGCCAGCTCGGCGGGGACAGGCCCGGCGCCGGCGACCAGCACAACGGTGCCGGCCAGCGCGCCCAGCGGCGGGCGCAGCTGCGGCTTGAGGCGCATCAGCGGCCAGTACTCGTCGGCGAAGCCCTGCGCCTCGGTCAGCGTCACGTAGCCGCCGGCCGCCTCGGCCACCCGTACCACGGCCATGGTCTGTCCGAAGTGGTCAGTCGACAGGCGGGCCTTGGCCGCCTCCGAGCCGGCGCCCACCACGCCGATGCCGGGCAGCACCACCACCCGCGGCGCCTCGCCGCGGGGCGGCATCGTGGTGGCGGCGGTGGCGTGCCGGTCGTAGTAATCCCGCTGCCAGCGACGATGCCCGGCGATGGCCTCGTCCATGACCGCCACCGGGTCGTCCGCGCCGGCCAGCTCGGCCGCCACGACCAGCGGCCGGTATCCCACGGTGACCAGGTGGTCCGGGCAGGCGGGCCCGCGCAGGCTCGCCTGCGGGCCGTGCCGCGAGCAGGTGAAACTCACCGCGTCGGCGCTGCGGTCCACCCGCAGCACGCCGTACCCGTCGGGGGCGGCCGCCCCGCGGACCACCGGCAGCACCTTGGCGAGCAGGCGGTCCGCGACCTCGGCCGGGACCGGGGCGGTGACCGGCCCGCCGAGGTCCATCGGGTGCCGGGCCCGGGCGGCGAGCGCCTCGGCGGCCCGCCGCACCGCCTCGTGCGAGTTGCGGTAGCACTGCTCGGCGGTGTCCGCCCAGGTGAGCAGCCCGTGGTTGGCCATCAGCACGAACCGGCAGCGCGGCTGCGCGGCGATCCGGTCGCCCAGCTCCCGGGCCACGTCCACATCGAACTGGCGGTAGTCGAACCAGATCGCCTCCGCGCCGAAGGCCTCCTCAGCCAGCTCGCGACCGTACGGAACGGAGGTCAGCGCGATCACCGCGTCGGGGTGCGTGTGGTCCACATGCGCCGCGTCGATGAACGCGTGGGTGAGCGTCTCGATGCCGGGCCGTGGCTGCTCACCGCGCAGACCGCAGGCGACCAGATACTCCACCATCGCGGCCTCGTCAACCGGCCCGGCCCGCCACAGCGCCCGCAGGTCGTCCAGGCGCAGCGCCGGGAACTGGGCGCTGTCGCAGGTCGCGCCGTCGCATCCCCAGGCGCTCATCCACATGACCCGGACCTGGCGCCCGAGATGGTCCGTGGTGACACCTTTGCCGGAGAAGTTACCACCGCCCTCCCGCACCAGGGCCGGGTCCGCGCCGACCAGCCGCGCGCGGTAGACCACCTCGTCGGGGCCGGAGAGCTCCTTGGCGACCAACGGGTCCCACCCGTCAACCGGTTCGACGAACATGCGGTAGCCGTTACCTTTCAGTGCGCTCTAGTGAGTACACGGTTGGTAGTCCCACCTCGTCCCGGCCTCGTAACGCCGACGCGCGGTCGCATACGAGACGCCGGTAGCCACCGCCCACTCCTTTAAGTTCATACCGTCACTTTGGCGGACCAATGAGCACTAAAGCTGACCAACACACCAGCAGTTCCTACTCCCCCCGCCCTATCTCGCCGAACCCACACAGCAGACGGCAAAGGGCACCACCACCAGATACGCAGAGCGCGCCCGGCAAGGTGGCACCGTTCGCCGTCGGCCACCGACCTTAGAACACCCATCGGGGAGCGTCTAGTTTCCCGAGCAACGCAGCAGGTAGCGCCGACCGGCGGCGGTCGTGTGGCGCCTGTCGGAGGCATCGGCTAGCCTCGCGGAGGTTTTCAGGCCACCAACGGTGACATCTCACCGGATTGTTGAAGTGGACGACGACGGGGCGACGGCATGGTCGGGCTGAACGGTGGGGACCAGTACATGCTCGGTGTCGACACCGGGCTGACGGTCACCAAAGCCGTCGTCTTCGACGCCCATGGGCGGGCCGCCGGCCAGGGCAGCACCCACTCCGGCCACTACTCCCCCCGGGCCCGCTGGGTGGAGAAGGACCCCGAGGCCGAGTGGCAGGCCGCGGTGTCCGCGATCGCGGCCGCGGTCGCCCGGTCCGGGGTGGCGCCCGCCCGCATCGCCGCGGTCGGCGTGACCGGCCACGGGGACGGCCTCTACCTGCTCGACCGGGCCGGGCGTCCGGCCCGGCCGGCGATCCCGTCGCTGGACACCCGGCCCGACGCGATCGTCACGCGGTGGCAGGCCGGCGGGGTCGCCGACCGGGTGCTGGAGCTCAGCGGCGAGCTGCCGTTCCCGCAGCACGCCCCGGCCAAGCTCGCCTGGCTGCGCGAGCACGAGCCGGAGAGCCTCGACCGGGCCGCCCACCTCCTCTTCGCCAAGGACTGGGTCAAGTTCCGGCTCACCGGGGAGATCTGCACCGACCCGACCGAGGCGAGCGCCGGCTTCACCGACGTGTCCGGCGAGCGCTACAGCCGGGCGGTGCTCGACGCGTACGGGCTCGGCGGCTGCTTCGACCTGCTCCCGCCGGTCGTCGCCTCCACCCAGGTCATCGGCACGGTAGGGCCCGCAGCCGCCGCGGCCACCGGGCTCGCCACCGGCACGCCGGTGGTCTCCGGGCTGCACGACGTGGACGCGTCCGCGCTGGGCGCCGGCTGCCTGCGCGCCGGGCAGCTCACCATGGTCGCCGGCACGTACAGCGTCAACGAGGTGCTCGCGGCGGCGCCCATCGTGGACGCCCGCTGGCTGTGCCGCGGCTGGGTCCACCCAGGACTGTGGATGCACATGTCCACCTCGGCCGCCTCAGCCACGAACCTGGAGTGGTTCGTCCGGCAGCTCTGCCCGGGCGAGTGCGCGGCCGCGGGGCCGGACGGCTCGCCGTTCGAGCTGCTGGCCGACGAGATCACGGCGGCGGACGGGCACGACGGGGAGCTGATCTACCTGCCGTTCCTGTTCGGCTCGCCGCACGGGCCGCTGGCCAGCGCCGGGTTCCTCGGCCTGCGCGGCTGGCACCGCCGTGGCCACCTGCTGCGGGCGCTGATGGAGGGCGTGGTCTTCAACCACCGCACCCACGTCGACGCGCTGCGCTCCCGGCTGCCGGTCACCGAGGCCCGCCTCGCCGGCGGCGGCTCGCGCAGCCCCTGGTGGAGCCAGCTCTTCGCGGACGTGCTCGACCTGCCGGTCACGGTGACCGACGCGGCCGAGACCGGCACCCGCGGCGCCGCCATGTGCGCGGGCGTGGCCGCCGGCATCTACGGCTCGCTGGCTGAGGCCGCCGAGCGGGCGATCCGCGTCGCGCGGGTGCACACCCCGTCCGGCGGTGCGCGCGCCGACCGGCTGGCCCGCACCTACCAGGCGTACCAGCTCGCGGTCGAGGCCCTGCCGCCGCTCTGGCAGGCGCTGGACCGCGCCGCCCACCCGGCCGAACCTGTCGGGGTGGGCGGATGACCGGGACGACGCGGAGGGAAGGCAGCGTGGACACACCCGACCGGAGCGTCGCGGCGACGGCGTTCGCCCGGGTCCGCCGCCACCAGTCGCCCGCGCTCGCGCTGGCCGGCAAGTTCGCCGGCCGCGACGCCGTCGAGGTCGAGGCCGAGGGCTGCTGGGTACGCCTGTCCGACGGGCGGCGGGTGCTCGACTTCGCCTCGTACGCGGTGACCCTGCTCGGCCACCGCCACCCCGACGTCGTCGCCGCGGTCCACCGCCAGCTGGACCGGATGACCGTGTCCACCCGCAGCCTGACCAACCCGGTCACCGCGGAGGCCGCCGCCAACCTGGTCGACTACCTCGGCGGCGGCCTGCCCAAGGTCTACTTCGGCCTGAACGGCACGGACGCCGTCGAGGCCGCCGTCAAGCTCGCCCGGCTCGCCACCGGCCGGCCGCGCGTGCTGGCGCTGGAGGGTGCCTATCACGGCAAGTCCATGGGCTCGCTGGCGCTGACCCACAACCCGTACTTCCGCACCGGGCTGGACGGCCTGCTGCCCGGCGGCACGCACGTGGCCCCCGGCGACACGGACACCGTCGACCGGGAGCTGGCCGCCGGCGACGTGGCTGCGGTGATCTTCGAGCCGGTGCAGGGCGAGGGCGGGGTCGTTCCGATCGACCCGACGTTCCTGCGGCACCTGGTCGACGCCGCGCACCGGCACGGCGCGTTCGCCATCGCCGACGAGATCCAGACCGGGCTGCGCCGGTGCGGCGAGCGCTCCATCGCGCTCGCCGACGGGCTGCCGGTCGACGCGGTGCTGGTGGGCAAGCCGCTCGGCGGCGGGGTGCTGCCGGTGTCGGCCGCCGTGTGCGGCGACAAGCTCTATGCCACGCTCACCGCCGACCCGTTCCGGCACACCGCGACCTTCGGCGGGCAGCCGCTGGGGTGCGCCGCGTCGCTCGCCGCGACCCAGGCCGTGGAGCGGCTGGCAGAGCGGGGCGAGCAGGTCAGCGCCGCGGTCCGCGCGGGCCTTCAGGCGCTGCGGCGGGACCATCCCCAGGCCATCATCGAGGTACGCGGTCGCGGGTTGCTGTGGGGCGTCGAGCTGGCCTCGGCGCACCTGGCCGGTGAGGTGGTGATCAACCTCGCCGAGGAGGGGCTGCTGGTCTCGCCGTGCCTGGCCCGGCCGGCCAGCCTGCGGCTGCTGCCACCGTTGGTGGCCAGCGACGCCGACGTGGCCACCGCGATGGGTGCGCTGGGCCGGGCGGTGCGGCGGGCGTCCGCGGTGGTCGACGAGTCCGACCTGGCCAGCGCTTCCCGCGTTCCTGAAGTAGAGGAGCTTCCCGCATGACCCGAGACGAGCTCTCCCTGCTCGTTCGCGGCAAGGTGGCCGAGGTGCTCGGCGTCGAGACCGAGGAGATCACCGAGGACACCAACCTGGAGACCGACCACGGCATCGACAGCCTGGAGCTGATGGAGATCGGCACCCGTCTGGAGGTCGCGCTGGACGTGCGGATCCAGCTGACGGACCTGGTGCAGATCCACACCGTCGGGCAGGCGGTCGAGGCGCTGTCCGCGCGGGTGGGTGCGTCGGCATGACCGGCGCCGCGGCGGGCCGCCGCCGGGTCGCCATCACCGGCCTGGGGGTCAAGAGCCCCGCCGGCCTCACCGTCGCGGAGACCATGGCGGCGCTGCACGCGGCGGTCGGCCGGGCCGCACTGGTGCCGGCGCTGGCCGACGAGACCCTGCCGGTCCGGTTCGCCTGCACGGTTGCCGAGTTCGACCACACCCCCTACTTCACCGTGCGGGAGAGCCGGCAGCTCGACCGCACCGCGCAGCTGGCGCTGGCCGCGGCGATGGACGCGGTCGCCGACAGCTTCCCCGGAGCGGGCCCGCTGGACTACGGCGTCGACGCCGACCGGATCGGCGTCGCGGTCGGCACCGGGGTGGGCGCGACGGCGTCGACCGAGTCCGCGGTCAAGGCGCACATCGACCGGCCGGCGTCGGTGCCCGCGTTCACCGTGCCCCGCCTCATGGCCAACTCGCCGGCTGGCCGGATCGGGATCCGGCTGGGCGCCCGCGGGCCCGCCCTGACCTACTCGACCGCGTGCGCCAGCGGCGCCACGGCGATCGGCGAGGCCGCCCGCAAGATCCAGCATGGTGAGCTGGACCTGGCCATAGCCGGTGGCGCCGACGCCCCGGTCGCCCCGATGCTCGTGACCTCGTTCGCCCGGATGGGCGCGCTGTCCTGCCGCAACGACAGCCCCGCGGAGGCGTCCCGGCCGTTCGACTCGCAGCGGGACGGCTTCGTCATGGGCGAGGGGGCGGCGTTCCTCATTTTGGAGCGGCTCGACCTGGCCCTGGCCCGCGGCGCCCGCGTCTACGGCGAGCTCACCGGCTACGGCTCCACATCGGACGCCTACCACATCGTGATCCCGCAGCCCGACGGCGAAGGCGCGGCCCGCTGCATGCGGGCGGCCCTGGCCGACGCCCGCCTCGACCCCGCCGACATCGGCCACATCAACGCCCACGGCACCGCCACGGTGCGCAACGACCGGGCCGAGGCGGTGGCGCTGCGCGCCTGCTTCGGGCCTGACACGCCGCCGGTCACCGCCTCGAAGGGCGTGGTCGGCCACATGGTCGGCGCCGCCGGCGCGTTCGAGGCGGCCGTGGCGCTGGTGTCGGCGGGCGAGGGCCGGGTGCCGCCGGTGGCCAACTTCGTCAAGCCCGACCTGGACGAGCCGGTCAACGTGGTCGCCGGGGAGCCGCTGTGCATCCCGCCCGCGCCGGTGCTGTCCAACTCGTTCGGCTTCGGCGGCCACAATGTCAGCCTTGTCCTGGTCCCCCACGCATAGGACGTGACCGTGCGAACCCTGCTTACCGGCGCCGCCGGAGTCATCGGCGCGGAGGTCGACGAGCTGCTGCGGGCCCAGCCCGGCATCGAGCTGGTCCGGACGGTGCGCCGCCGCGCCGCCGCCGGGCCGGCGGTGGCCTGGGACCTCGGGAAACAACCACCACCGGCCGAGCTGTCCGGGCCGTGGGACGCCATCATCCACCTCGCCGCGTCCACCCGGTGGACGATGACCCGGGCCGAGGCGGAGCAGGCGAACCTGGCGCCGCTGGCCGCGGTGCTGGCGCTGGCCGGCGAGGGCACGCACGTCGTGCACGTCTCGACCGCGTACGTCACCGGCCCGGAGCCCGGCTCCCGCGACGCCGACCCGCAGTTCGACGGCTTCCGCAACGGTTACGAGTGGTCCAAGGCCGCGGCCGAGGCGCTGGTGACCGAACGGCACCGCGGCCCGCTCACCATCGTCCGGCCGCCGCTGGTCATGGGGCGGCGCTCGGACGGGCGGATCGCCGACTTCTCCGGCCCGTACACGCTGTTGCAGGCCCTGGTCTCGGGGCTCGCCGCGGTCGTGGTCGGCGCACCGGAGGGCTACGCCGAGATCGCGCCGGTGGACCAGGTGGCGCAGGCCGTGGTGGCGGCCGCGCTCGGCCCGCCGCCGGCGGCCCCCCGGGTCGAGACGGTGGCCGGCGGCTCCCGCAGCCTGCGGCTGGGGCAGATGCTCACCCTGGTGTGCACCACCATCAACGAGTGGCGCCGCGGCCAGGGCCTGTCCCCCATCGACGAGCCGCCGATGGTCTCCGCCACCCGGTGGCACCGGTTCTTCCTGCCCCTCGCCGAGCGGCACCTGTCGCCGGTGCAGCACCAGGCGGTGAAGCTGCTCGGCATGTTCGAGAGCTACACCAGCATGGCCGCGCCGTTCGAGCCCACCCACCAGGTGCTCGACCCAGCCGACGTGCTGACCCGGTCGATCCGCTACTGGGCGCAGACCAAGCCGCGCTCGGTGTCGCGCACTCCGCAGCCCTGGATGATGGTCGGCGCCTGAGGCGCCCCGGTGGCTACCTGGCCTGGCTCGGACCGATCGACTCCCGATCCAGTCCGGCTACATCAGCGGCGGGTTCCGGGAACGGGCCCAGCCAAACACGTTTTCCCGGGCGGCCGTAGGAAAGCGAGCGTCGGTGTCCGCCAGGCTCTCGACGAGAGCCTGCGCCCTTACAGCCGCGCACGTGCCATGCTCAACTCCCGGCCTGTGGTGCGACTATCACACCTGTAGACCATACGCAGGGCGGCAAGATGTGCAACCAGATCACCGAAGGATCGCAAGTCCTCATAGCTCCGTGCCCACCGTCGGTGTAGCCGGCCGGATGACCCCGGCCGGCCACACCACCGCGGCTACCCCTGGGTGATCCGGACGTCGTCGACGCCGGCCTCTACCAGGCTCCCGGTGGAGGCGTCGGCGGCGGCGACCAGGACGCGCACCGACTGGCCGGCGTACGCGCTGATGTTCCAGCTGCCGACCGCCCAGGCGGCGTCGCGGTCGACCGCCGCACCGGCCTGGGTGAACAGCGTCGTCGTCCCTGCACTGTGGACGATCGAGACACGGAAGAAGTCGGCGCTGGAGGAGTTGGACGCGTGCGCCAGATACCACGACATCGACAGGGTGAGCGTGCCGCTGGCCGGCAGGGTGACCAGCGGGGAGCGGATGCTCGTTGTACCGCCGTCGATGTCATAGCTGCCCGCGTCGACTCCGGCCAGCCTGCCGGTGACCAGGTCGTTGACGCCGGAGACGGTGGTGCCCAGCTGCTTGGCGCCGTTGTAGGTGGTCGCCTCCGGGTCCCCACGCTCCCACACGCCGGTGGTGGCGGTGTCCGTACCGTTCGGGTTGGTGGTCCATCCGGTGGCGGTCTCGAACGTGTCCTGCCAGACCGTCGTGGCCGGCGTGCCGGTGGCCAGCGTCCACAGGGCGTGGGCCGCGGCGTCGCCGGAGCGGTTGAGGACGGTGTCGGAGATGTTGCTGGGGTAGGTGTCGCAGGAGCGGTGGTAGCAGGGGTCGAACGCGCTCTGGGTGCCGCCCCACTTGGACACCTGGGTGGCCGTCTTGATGTAGGAGGCGCCGGCGGCCACACCGGAGGTCTGGATGCCGATGGCGTTGAACGAGGCGTCGTCCGAGCGGCCCGCGCCCTCGGTGTTCTCCTCGGTGGGTACGCCGATCGAGTCGTAGTACGCCTTGAGCGTCTGACCGAGGCTGGACGTGATCCGGTTGATGAAGTAGCCACCGTTGACCGAGGCGACCATGTCGAAGTTGAAGTAGCCGCGGATCTTCGCCCGCTCGGTGGAGGGCAGCGTGTTGGCGTAGAACTGCGAGCCGTTGAGCCCCTGCTCCTCGTCGGTCCAGAAGGCGAACCGCACGTGGTTGCGCATCGTCGGGCGGGTCGCGGCGAGCGTCAGCGCGATCTCCAGGAGGGTGCTGGAGCCGGAGGCGTTGTCGTTGATCCCCGGGCCGGCCGAGACGCTGTCGAGGTGGGCGCCGAACATGTAGACGGCGTTCGGGTCACCGCCGGGCCAGTCGGCGATCACGTTCGGGCCGGCGCCCAGGG
Organism: Micromonosporaceae bacterium; assembly: GCA_035707405.1. Taxonomy (GTDB): domain Bacteria; phylum Actinomycetota; class Actinomycetes; order Mycobacteriales; family Micromonosporaceae; genus DASSUC01. The sequence continues at coordinate 14,870 of DASSUC010000136.1, forward strand.
AGCAGCCGGAGGTGCAGCTCTGCCTCACCACGGTGTAGCCGGCGGCGGCCAGGCGGTCGTAGACAAAGTTCACCGACGCGGTGTAGCCGGGGCCGGTGGACCGGCGGTTACCGCCGTTGGCGGTGGCGATGTTCTGGAACTGCTGCAGGTGCGCCTTCGTGTTGGCCAGCGAGATGTCCGGGGTTGCCGCGATGACCGCATCCGACGCCACCGGCGCGGTGACGGTCGCCGCCGCGGTCGCCGCCGCTGCCGTGGTCAGCACACAGGCGCCGGCCAGGGCGAGGGTCAGCAGGCCACGGAGCAGCGAGTGAGATCTCAACGTCGTACTCCTCACGGGGTAGGGTGCCGGGTCCGGCAGCCGCAGAATAGGCGCTCTAGAGATTAATCTAAATATCTAGATGACATATCATGTGGTCGCTCACGCCGCCTGCCCGGCCGATGCGGAGGCGACCCTGCGTATGACCGTGCCGCTGCACCCACCGCACCCGTCCCCGGCGCCAGCCCGCCGGGCGGCGCTGCACCGCCGGATCCGGCTGCTCGTCGCCGCGACCATCACGTACAACGTGGTCGAGGCGGTCGTCGCGATCACGGCCGGCAGCATCGCCTCCTCGACGGCCCTGATCGGGTTCGGCCTGGACTCGGTGGTGGAGGTGACCTCCGCCGCGGCGGTGGCGTGGCAGTTCACGGCGGCCGACCCGAGCCAGCGGGAGAAGACCACCCTGCGGATCATCGCGGTGTCGTTCTTCGCCCTCGCCGGCTACATCACGGTCGAGTCGGTCCGGGCGCTCGTCACCGGGGCCGCGCCCGACCACTCCCCGGTCGGCATCAGCCTGGCCAGCGTCAGCCTGCTGGTGATGCCGGTCCTGTCGTACGCGCAACGCCGCGCCGGCCGGGAGCTGGGCTCCGCGTCGGCGGTGGCCGACTCCAAGCAGACCCTGCTGTGCACATACCTGTCCGCGGTGCTGCTGGTCGGGCTGCTCGCCAACGCCACGCTGGGCTGGTGGTGGGCTGACCCCATCGCCGCGCTGGTCATCGCCGCGGTCGCGGTCAAGGAGGGGCGTCAGGCGCAGCGCGGCGACGCGTGCTGCACCCCCAGCCCAGAAGCCACCGGAAGGCAGGCCGCCAGCTGTACCGACTGCCAGTGATGGCGGCCCCTTCACGCACCGGCAGCACAGCCGGGTCACGGTCATGGTCACACCGCCGCCGCGGCGCGACGTCCGTCACTTCCCGGGCGGGTGGTGTAGGGCGCGGGTAGCGTTGCGCCCGTGAGGCGGATCGTCGTGGTCGGGGCCGGGCACGTCGGGCTCTACGTCGCGCTGCGCCTGTCCCGCAAGCTGCGCCCGCGCGAGGCGGAGATCCTCGTGGTGGACCCGCAGCCACACATGACCTACCAGCCGTTCCTGCCCGAGGCGGCGGCCGGCAACATCGAGCCCCGGCACACGGTCGTGCCGCTGCGCCGCGAGCTGCGCCGCTGCCACGTGCTGGCGGGCGAGGTGACCTGCATCGAACACGCCCGCCGGGTGGCCACGGTCCAGCCGATCGTCGGCCCACCCCGCGAGGTGCGCTACGACCACATCGTGGTGGTGCCCGGCAGCGTCTCCCGCACCCTGCCGATCCCGGGCCTGCGCGAGCACGCCATCGGGTTCAAGACCCTCGGCGAGGCCATCTTCCTGCGCAACCACGTGCTGGACCGGCTCGACGTGGCGGCCACCACGACCGACATGGCGGTACGCCGCCGCGCGCTCACCTTCGTCTTCGTCGGCGGTGGGTACGCCGGCATCGAGGCGGTCGCCGAGATGGAGGACATGGCCCGCGACGCCTTGCGCTACTACCCGGAGCTGACCCCGGACGACATGCACTGGGTGCTGGTCGAGGCGACCCAGCGGATCCTGCCCGAGGTCGACCCGGACATGGGCGCGTACACGGTGCAGCAGCTGCTGCGGCGCCAGCTGGACATCCGCCTCGGCACCCGGCTGGAGTCCTGCGTGGACGGCGTGGTGAAGCTCTCCGACGGGGACGAGATGCCGGCGGACACGATCGTGTGGACCGCCGGGGTCAAGCCCCACCCCATGCTGGAGGCCACGGACCTGCCCCGGGACGACCGCGGCCGGGTCACCTGCCTGCCCACCCTTCAGGTGGCGGACGGCGACCGGGTGGTCGAGGGCGCGTGGAGCGCGGGGGACTGCGCCGCCGTACCGGACCTGACCGGTCCGCCGGGCGCACTGTGCTCGCCCAGCGCGCAGCACGCCGTCCGCCAAGGGGTACGGCTCGCCGACAACATCCGCGCGGTGCTGCGGGGCCAGCCGCCGGTCGACTACCGGCACCGGCACGCCGGCTCCGTCGCAAGCCTCGGCCTGCACAAGGGCGTGGCCCAGGTGTACGGGTTCAAGCTGCGCGGCCGGCTGGCGTGGTTCATGCACCGCACCTACCACATGAGCCGGATCCCCTCCCTGAACCGGAAGGTCCGGGTGGTGGTGGACTGGACGCTGGCGCTGTTCCTCAAGCGCGAGGTCGTCTCCCTCGGCCAGCTGCACCAGCCCCGCGAGACCTTCACCGAGTTCACCCCGCAGGCGTGACCTCCCGTCACCCAAGCTGTCATTGCCTGGCTAAAGCAGTGACAGGCCGGGAAACCCGGCAAAGTGACGTTGGTTAACCGTCAGCAAGGGGGCGTCGTGATATATCGCGGTAGCGCAGATCCACAGGTCGTTCGCCTGCGCATTATGACCGAGTGCGTGCCCGCTCCTCCGCGCCTGGCTCTTAAGTGCTCCCCAGAGCTTGGCGAGGTCGTCATGGTACGGCGTGATGACGTAGCGTCTGATCGCCTCGTCAAGGTTGCTGATCTTACGGGAACCCCATCCGGCGTACGCGGCGCCGAAGTAGATCTCGCCAACGGTGGCGAAGCTCAGCACCGGCACCACGCCTTTGAGATGTAGCTCCAACCCGGCGGAAAGCGAGGAACCCTGCCACAGATGAGAAAAGGCGTCTGTGTCGATGACCACATAGTTCACGGGTTGCCACCTCGCGCAGACTCAATGGCTGCCAGGAACTCGTCGAAGTCGTCGATGGGCTCACCGCGCAGCTCGCTAGCTGACCCTAACGGCCGCACACCCTGCTCGCGGGCCAATGAGTCCAGGCTCCGTACCCCGGCGCTTGCCACCTGGTGAAGGTCCACGATGTGCAGGATATGGATATGAGATCCGTTCGGATCGAGCTCGGCGCGCCCTTGTGCCATGACCAGCTGGTCCATTGCGTCGAGCACAGCTCCTCGAAGATCAGAGTCAAAGTCGCATAGGACGCTGCCCGCATAGGTGTCTATCCGGCACCGCAAGGACGCAGGCGAGAAGTCACCCATGTGCAGGCGGCCGACCACCGTCGCCACCTCCTCGACAGCGTCGAAAGTAATTTGCCGCAGCGCGGCCTGCAGGTCTCTGTCAATAACAAACCGGACCCTGCCGCTGTCAGCCAGCTCAATCTTTGTGACGTTCGACGAACCGATCCCTCCCGCCAGTGTCCTGAGCCCGTTGACCACCTGCGGCGAGAAGTGCTGAGGTCTTGCACCTGATCTTGCCCGTATTGACTCGACCCCAGCAGCTAATGCATCGAGCGACTGCTCCAAAAGGTCCTCGCCAAGGGCTAGCTGACCGGCGCGCGCTATCTGCAACAACGCGGATCCCTCCTGGAAGCCCACGAAGTCCAAACGGACCGCATCCACAATCTCCTGCGGTCTCCTGCCCGACCTGTCGGACCCACCGACGATATTCCAGGCGAGCCGCTCGATGGACATCTGAAGCCCACTAGCAAGGCGTGCAAGCTCGGCCAAGGGAAGCCGTCCGCCCTCAGTCGCCGGCCCGACGGCCCTAAGCACAAGATCGACCTGACTGACGTCGCCGGTGAGATTCTCCCGCTTCACCCCTGCCACCCCACCTTCGTCTGCACCGTCAGACAGACCCTGCGAGAAAGAGCCATGGTATCCACCGAGGCTCTCCTAATGAGTAACAAGGCAGCAACGCCCTGCAACCGTGGAGCAACCCTGGCTTCCGTGATGGTGCACCTCAGGTACGACAAAACTGGCTGTGGCGCGGAAAGGCCAGCTCGTTGGCCCGGCCAGGTCACGCAGGCCTGATCCGCCAGACCCAGGCCTCGGCGATGTACTCGCCCGGGCCCAGCAGCGCCTCCAGGGTCGCGCGCAGCGCCACCGCGTTCGGGTGCTCGCCGAGCACCACGCAGGACGCGTTCCAGAACGCCAGGTCGGCCCGGGCCTGGGCGCGGTGCCCGTCGTCGACCGCCGGTGCCTGCCCGGTCTGCGCGACCTTGGCGAGGATGCGCGAGGTCGGCTGGGCATAGGTGCCGACGGAGGCCCGGCCGTTACGGCCGTACGGGGCGATGAAGAAGCCCTCGGGTATGCCGAAGGCCGCGTTGGCCGCGGTCGCCCAGCGCATGGTCTCCGGCTTGTACGGCGTGGGCAGCGGCACCGGCACCAGCACCCCGCCGGGCTCGACGCAGCCGCGCCAGTGCCCCTCGGCGATGAACGCCGGCACCGGGGCCCGTTCGGTGGTGGGCAGCTGCCGGGGGGCGAGCGGCAGCAGGGCGGCGACGACCACCACCGGGACCGCGAGCCACGCCAGCCGGGCGGCTGGCCGGCGGCCCGGTGCCGGGTCCGCCGGGTCGCGATAACCGAGCCGGCGCTCACTCAGCGCCCGGTCCAGGGCCAGCGCGAGCAGGATCCCGATCAACGGGACGAGAGGGAGCACGAAGCGCATGGGCAGCGCGGCGTCGATGACCCTCACCTCCTCGATCAGGGTGTAGAGCCCCCGCTGCGGAGTCCGCTCACCGTTGATGACGATCTGCGGGCCCAGCGAGAGCCACGCCATCACCGTGCCGGCCGCCACGAACGGCCAGGTGAGCGGGTGCCGGCGCAGCCAGACCACACAACCGGCCAGCACCGCCAGCAAAGGCCAGCCGAAGAAGGTGTTGTACTCCGAGGCCCCCGTGGTGAGCCGGGTGGGCACCCCGCTGCCGGGCAGCGGCAGCCGGTCCTGACCCGCCACGGACAGGGGCGAGAAGGCCGGGAAGCTGGCCAGGTCGGTGGAGAAGTAGGCGTTGTTGAACGGCCCGTTCGGCACGTGCTGCGGTCCGGCGAACTGCAACCAGAGCGGGTACGCCAGCACCGCGGTCGCCACCGCCGTCGCCAGCGCCATGCCGGCCAGGAAACGGCCGGCCAGCCGGACCGTCCGGGCGGGCTGCACCAGCGCGTATCCGAGGACGATGAGGACCAGCGTGAGCGCGGTGAGGAAGAGCACCTCCTCGCCGAGGAAGACCTGCACCACCACGAGCGCGGCGAGTGCCAGCGCCGAGCTGAGCAGGCGGGCCGGTGCCCGGTCGCCGTACGGGCCGTCCGGGTCGGCCGCGCGGGCCATCCGTACGACGTACCAGATGATCGCCGGCACCAGCCACTGCGCGGTCATGTGCAGGTGGCTGTTGGACTGCGACACCATCGCCGGGGCGAACCCGCACACCGCCGCGCCCACGGCCGCGGCGGCCCGGTGCAGGCCCAGCCCGCGGGAGAGGAGGAGGTACCAGCCGGCGGCGGTGGCGGCCAGGTTGCCGGCGAGGGCGACCGCGAACGTGACCGGGGCGCCAAAGGCGATCGTGACCGGGCCCAGCAGCGCGCCCAGCGTGATCGTGGTGGCGTTGTTGAGCAGGTTGACGCCTTCTGGCGCGTTCAGCCGGTCGGTCACCAGCGCGAAGTCGCCGAGGAGCAGCCGGGAGTCGTACGCGAGGAACCACTCGACCAGGATCTGGTCCTCGGGGTTGAGCGCGAGCGCCCGGCCGGTCGGGTCGACCAGCAGACCCGCCGCGAGCCAGCCGGCGAGGGCGACGAAGCCCAGGCAGACTGCGACGTCCCAGGTGAGCGGACGGCGGCTCGCCGCGGCGAGCCCGTTCATGATCGCCAGCCAACGGCCGCGTGCCGGCTCGGGTGGGGCCGCATCGGCGCTGGGACGACCGCAGGTCTCCGTTCTCGACGTCACTGGCTCTCCTACCTCGGCCGGATCTTGCTTCCTCCGGGTCCCTCGTGTCCCCTGGTAACCAAGGGTTCCCAGGTCACTGGGGTCCGACACCGAGGCGCCGGGCACGGGCGCGCCCCGCGCCGACGATAATCGCCGCCACCACGGCGGTGCGCCCCGGTGGACGAAACCGATACCGTAGGAGTCCCCCTCTGCCCGGGTGGTGGAACAGGCAGACACGGCTGCCTTAAAAGCGGCTGCCGAAAGGCGTGCGGGTTCGAGCCCCGCCCCGGGCACGCAACAGGTCCGTCCCGATCTCGCGCCGGGACAGAAGCCGACCTGCAAAGGGCCGGCCGGCGAACCACCCGACCGCACCGGTGCCGCCACCGCTGGTCGCACCGCACCGATCCGTACAAATGTGGTTTCCGTATTGGAGAGGCAACGTCATCATGGTCGGCGATGGAATCGTCGACCACGGTGACGCCGGCTCAGCTTCCGGGCGTGTTGCTGCACGTCGCGGTGGTCCGTCCGGTCTTCGTGTGGGGCGCGCCGGGTATCGGCAAGAGCTCGCTGGTGCGTGCGTTCGCTGAGTCGCTCGGGCTGGAGTGTGTCAGCCTGGTCGGCACGCAGCTCGCGGCGGAGGATCTGATCGGCGTGCCGGAGCTGCGCGATGGGCGCAGCCGGTTCGCGCCGCCGGAGATGATCGCGCGCGCCGCGCCCTACTGCCTCTTTCTCGACGAGCTCAACTCCTCGTCGCCGGAGGTGCAGAAGGCCTTCTACTCGCTGATCCTGGACCGGCGGATCGGAGCGTACGAGCTGCCGGCCGGGTCGATCGTGATCGGAGCGGGAAACCGGTCCACCGACAACGCGCTGGCCCGGCCGATGGCGTCGGCCCTGGTGAACCGGCTCATCCACGTCCACCTGCGCGCTGACGTCGGCGACTGGCTGGACTGGGCCGGCACGGCCGGTATCCACCCGTGGGTCATCGACCACATCACGCTGCGCCCGGACCACCTGTGGCACAAGCCGCCGAAGACCGAGGAGCCGTTCTCCACGCCGCGCAGCTGGCACATGCTCTCCGACGCGCTTGTCTCGTACGGCGACGACGTCAACGAGGAGACGCTGCGGGTTCTTGCGACCGGCACGCTCACGGCGCGTCACGCATCAGCCTTCACCGCATACGTGAAGACACTGCGGCACAGGTACGACCTTGAGGCGGTCCTCAAGGGAGACACCGCATGGCCGGCCCGCCCCGAGGATCGCGACCTGCTGTACTACCTGGCCGAGACGTTCCGGGCCCGGCTTGCGCACGACCTGCCGGCCGACAAGGACCGCGCGCCGGCGAAGACGCGGCTGTTCGCGCACCGGGCCAAGTCGCTGCTGGTGGAGCTGGCCGAGATCTCGCTGGAGTGTGCCCAGCTCGTGATCGCGACCGACGACCGGGGCGGGTCGCCGCTGCCGGCCTGGTTCATGGTCGAGGTCGGGCGGGACCTGCCGCGCCTGGTCGCACAGCGATGAGCCGTCGGCGCCTGCGACCACAACGGCTCGACCCGCGCGCGGCCGCCTGGCAGGCCGGGGTCGACCTGCTGCGGGGCAATGCCCTGTTCTCCTTCGCCGGTCGCGTGTACCGGTGCGACGTTCCCCAGCTGGCCCTCGACCGCGGGTACGGCCACGTCACCCACCACGGCGAGATTGTCTGCCACAGCGGGGCCAGCCTCGGCCCGGATGAGTGGTACTGGGTGATGGCACACCTTGCCCTCCACTGTGGGCTCGGCCACCTCGACCCCGGACGGGCCAGGAGCGCGGCGGCCGATGCGGTGGCGTGCCTGGAGGTCAACCGGTTCCTGCGCGAGTCGCACATCGGCCGGGAGGCCGTGCCACTGCCGGCCGAGCTGCCCCGTCGGGACCTCGACCTGGTCGAGGAGGACTGGCGGCGGGACGGTGTCCCGCCAGAGCTCCGTCACGGCGGCACCGCCGGGTTCGGACGGGACGTGCTCACCGGGCCGACCCCGGCGACGCCGTACGACTGGCCGGGCGCGTTCGCGGCGAGCATCGCCCGAGCGGCCACCGACGCCATCGACCTGGCCAGTGGAGCGTCCGTCCCGCATCAGAAGAGGTCCATCTGGGAACGGGCACGCGGCTGGTTCGTGTCGTCATACCCGTTGCTCGGGGGTCTTGCCGCGCACTTCGCGCTCGTCGCCGACGCGGACCTGGCCCGCGACTGGCATATCTCGATCGCCGCGGTGAACGCCGAGGCGGGGGAGATCTACGTCAACCCGCACGCGGGGCTGGGCGAGCAGGAGTGGCGTTTCGTGCTGGCACACGAGATGCTGCACGCCGCCTTGCGCCATGGTGACCGGGTCGGCGGCCGCGACCCGTACCTGTGGAACGTCGCCTGCGACTATGTGACCAACGGCTGGCTCGTGGAGATGCGGGTCGGTGCCGCGCCCGACGGGCTGCTCTACGATCCCAAGCTCGCCGGTCTGTCGGTGGAGGCGGTGTACGACCTGGTCGCCACGGATCTGCGCCGGCTACGTAAGCTCCGCACACTGCGCGGCCAGGGACTCGGCGATGTGCTCGGTGAGCCGCTGCCGCACCCGGGCGCGAAGCGCGGGATCGACCTCGACGAGTACTACCGGCGGGCGCTGGCCACCGGCCTCGTCTACCACGACGCATCCGGGCGGGGCCTGCTCCCCGCCGGGCTGGTCGAGGAGATCCGTACGCTCGACCAGCCACCGCTGCCCTGGGACGCCCGGCTGGCGCGCTGGTTCCAGGAGCTCGTCCCGGTGCCGGACCGGCACCGCTCGTACGCCCGGCCGTCACGCCGCCAGTCCGCCACCCCGGACATCCCGCGACCGGGCTGGCGGCGCCCGGAAGCGCAGACCGACCGGTACACGTTCGGCGTGGTGGTCGACACGTCCGGGTCGATGGACCACCGGCTGCTCGGCAAGGCTCTGGGCGCGATCGCCTCGTACGCAACCGCACGGGACGTATCGCGGGCCCGCGTCGTGTTCTGCGACGCGGCCGCATACGACGCCGGCTACCTCGACGTTGACGCCATCGCGGGCCGGGTGCAGGTCCGTGGCCGCGGCGGCACCGTGCTGCAACCAGGGGTGACACTGCTGGAACGGGCTGACGACTTCCCGGCGGACGCGCCGATCCTCGTCATCACCGACGCCCAATGCGACCTGGTACGGATCAGGCGCGAACACGCCTTCCTGGTGCCAGCCGGCGCCCGACTGCCCTTCACCCCCAAGGGGCCGGTCTTCCACATGACCCCGTAGCGGCGCGTGTGGAACAGCCACCAATGAGGTGGTCGCCCGCTCAGCTAGGAGATCCTGCGGCGGTAGGTGACCATGGCGAAGACGTACGCGACGACGAGGATGCCGAGGCACCAGGCCAGGGCGGTCCAGATGTCGGTGCCGACCGGCTGCTGTGTGAACAGGTTGCGGATCGCGTTGACGATGGATGTCACGGGTTGGTTCTCGGCGAAGGCGCGCACGGGGCCGGGCATGGTGTCGGTGGGCACGAACGCCGAGCTGATGAACGGCAGGAAGATGAGCGGGTAGGAGAACGCGGTCGCGCCGTCCATGGAGCTTGCGGAGAGACCGGGGATGACGGCGATCCAGGTCAACGACAGGGTGAACAGGACCAGGATGCCGGCGACCCCGAGCCACGCCAGCACTCCCGCCCCCGAGCGGAAGCCCATGAGGAGGGCGACGAGCACGACGACGACGAGCGAGACCAGGTTGGCGACCAGCGAGGTCAGCACGTGCGCCCACAGCACGGACGACCGCGCGATCGGCATCGACTGAAATCGCTCAAAGATGCCGCTCTTCATATCCAGGAAGAGCCGGAACGCGGTGTAGGAGATGCCGGAGGCAACCGTGATGAGCAGAATGCCGGGCAGCAGGTAGCTCACATACGAGTCCGACCCCGAGTTGATTGCGCCGCCGAACACGTAGACGAACAGCAGCATGAAGGCGATCGGCATGATCGTAGTCGTGATGATGGTGTCCAGGCTGCGCGTGATGTGGCGCAGGGACCGTCCCAGCAGAACGGCGGTGTCGCCGAAGAAATGCGTGGTCATCGTTGTTCCCTACTCGTCCGTGCCGGTGGCGCGGTCGGTGCCGTCGGCGCCGACGATCGCGAGGAAGACGTCTTCGAGGGTCGGCTGTTTCTCGACGTACTCGACCTTGGCGGGCGGGAGCAGCCGCTTGAGCTCGGCGAGGGTGCCGTTCACGATGATCCGGCCCCCATGCAGGATCGCGATCCGGTCGGCGAGCTGTTCGGCCTCGTCCAGATACTGCGTCGTGAGCAGCACCGTCGTGCCTTGCCCGGCGAGCGCCTTGACGCTGTTCCACACTTCGACGCGGGACTGCGGGTCGAGCCCGGTCGTCGGCTCGTCCAGGAAGATCACCGGCGGGCTCCCGATGAGGCTCATCGCGATGTCGAGGCGACGGCGCATGCCGCCCGAGTATGTCGACACCTTCCGCGCGGCCGCGTCGGTCAGCGAGAAACGGGCGAGCAGGTCGTCCGCGATCCTGCCCGGGTTACTGAGGTGCCGCAGCCGGGCGACCAGCACGAGGTTCTCCCGCCCGGTGAGGATCTCGTCGACGGCCGCGAACTGCCCGGTGAGGCTGATGGACTCCCGCACGCGCGCACCTTGTGTTGCGACATCGAAGCCGTTGACGTTGGCCACCCCGGCGTCCGCCTTGAGCAGCGTGGAAAGGATTCTCACGACCGTGGTCTTGCCCGCCCCGTTCGGGCCGAGCAGGGCGAAGATGCCACCCCGCTCCACGTCGAAGTCCACGCCACGCAGCACGTGCAGCTGCTTGTACGACTTCTCCAGACCCTGCACGTGGATCGCCGGGACCTGTTGTGCCGCCATCAGACTGTCCTCTCTTCCCCAGCGGCGCGCTCGATGGCCCTGGTCAGCCGTTCCCGCTCCCGGATGACCCACTGGCCCTTCGGATAGTTCCGGACGAACGTCTCGATGAACTCCACCGGGTCCTCCCCGACGATCTCGCGGATCGGGGTGCCGTCCGCCGCGCTCTGCTCGAACAGGTCGATGAGGTCCGCGTACATCGCAGTCCCCTCGCCTCCCGTCCCGAAGTAGTTCAGGTACCGCTCCAGCGCATCGAGCGCCGTGCGGTAGCTCGCGGGAAGCCGTCTCGCGCGCGCCTTGTACTCCCGCCATTGCCCCTTCTCGCCGACCACCTTTGAGATGAGCTTCGAGAACATGGTCATCTGTCTCCTTCGTAGAGCTGTTCGAGCCGTCCAGCGAGGAAGCTCCAGGTCCTCCAGAACTCTTCGAGATATTCCCGTCCCGCAGCGTTGAGGGAGTACACCTTGCGGGGCGGCCCCTTGTCGGACGCGACCTTCTCCACGTCGACGAGGCTCCTCTGCTCGACCCTGACGAGCAGCGCGTAGACGGTGCCCTCGGCGATGTCGGAGAAGCCCTGCTCCCGCAGCCACGCCGTGATCTCGTAGCCGTACGCGGGCCGCACGGACAGGATCGCGAGGACGATGCCCTCCAGCGTGCCCTTGAGCATCTCCGTCATCTGCCTGCCCACGGAGCACCTCATCCCACTACTCAGCGATGCTGAGTACCACTATATAGTAACACTGACTAGTGGCGTGCCAGCTCCGCATGGCGGCTGGGAGGTGTCGGCTCTTGTCACCTGAAGGTCTGTCGCCCGCGCGGCTGACGTCCAATATGGAGTGCCGATCCGCCGCACCGTCACCGCCGTTGGCGCAGGGCCGGTACGGCGAGCCCGGCGGCGGCAGTGCCGACCGCGAGCAGGATCGCGGCCTGTGTCCAGTTGAACCCGAACCCCAGCCACGGGTCCTGCAACGCGACGACCAGATGCTTGAGCGGAAGGAGGTCGCCGATCCAGCGCAGCGCGGGGCTGAGGACCTCCGGCGGCGGTCCCGCCCCGGAGACCATCATCATCGTGAACCACAGCAGGACACCGATGCCCTGGGCCGCCCGGGCGGTTGGCATGACGGCGCCCAGCAGGACACCGATGGCCGCGAACATCACCACGCCCAGCACCGCCGCGACGCCGACGCCGGGCCAGGAGACCGGCCACCGGGCGTCCCAGGCGACCGCGGCCAGCCCGAGCAGCAGCGCCCCACCGGCGGCCGCGCCGGCCAACAGCACGAACAGCTGCGAGGCGAGCAGGGCACTGACCGGCATCCGGGCCGCCTGGAACCGGCGCATGACCCCGCGTTCCCGGTATGCGGCAAGGTGCACCGGCAGGCCGACCAGCCCGAGCGAGGCGATCACCAGCCCGAAGTACGCGGGCAGGTAGAAGGTGGCGCCACCGACTCCGCGGAAGACCTCGCCGGCCGGGTCCGGAGTATCCCCGAACACCTCGGAGAGCACGTACAGCACGAGCGGCGGCAACGCCAGGGTGAAGACGACCGTGACAGGCTCGCGGAGGAACAGCTTCAGCTCGACCCAGGACAGCGCACGCACCGCGTTCATCGCGCCACCTCCGCGCCGCCGTCCAGGAGACTGCCGCCGTCCAGGGATCTGCCGCCGTCCAGGGATCTGCCGCCGTCCAGGAGACTCAGGTACGCGTCCTCAAGGCTCGGTTGGACCACCTGGAGCTCCAGGTCAGACAGCCCGGATGTGGTCAGCAGGTAGCCCAGCGGGGCCAGGAACGCCCCCCGGCCGCGTACCTCGACCACGCCGTTGTCCCGGGCGATGCCGATGACGCCAGGCACGTCGGCCAGCTGCGGGAGCACCCGGTCGTCCGGTTCGGCGAACCGGACGACCGTACCGCCGCCGTAGCGGTCGACCAGCTCGGCTGGGCTGCCCTCGGCGACCTTGCGGCCGCGTACCAGCATGGCCACCCGGTCGCAGAGCCGGTAGGCCTCGTCCATGAAGTGGGTGACGAGCACCACCGTGGTGCCTTCCCGCCGCACCTGTTCGATGAGCCCCCAGACCTCCCGGCGGGCGTTGGGGTCCAACCCCGTGGTCATCTCGTCCAGGAACACCAGCCGCGGTCGTGCGACCAGCGCCAGCGCCACCAGCAGCCGCTGCCGTTGACCACCGGAGAGGCTGCCGTAGCTGGCAGCACGCTTGCCCTCCAGGCCCCACCGCGCCAACGCGGCGTTCTCGTCGACGCGCTGTCGGGCCAGCGTGGCGAACAGGTGCAGCGCCTCCCACACCCGGATCCGGTCTGGCAGGGCCGAGTCCTGGAGCTGGGTGCCCACCAGCCGGGCGACCCGGTCCGGTTCCGTCCGCGGGTCAAGGCCGAACACGGTGATGTGACCCGAGTCCGCCTTGCGCAAGCCGTACGCGCACTCCACAGTGGTCGTCTTGCCGGAGCCGTTCGGTCCGAGGATGCCGAAGATCGCGCCCTCGTCGACGACCAGGTCGACCCCGTCCACCGCCCGAGTGGTGCCGTACGACTTGCGTAGCTCGTCGATCTTCAGGGCAACCGCCATCACGGCACCGCCTCCCGATCCCGACCCCAACGTAGGCCAGGCGGCTCCTCGCCGCACCGGCCTAAGGTCCGCTGGTAGCCACGCCATCCGACCCGGGCTTGACGGCCCGGTGGCACGGTACGCCCCGGGCATTGGGCCCTACCGCTCCGTCCCGGCCGGGGTTTGAGTCATCTCATGAGCCACACACAGTCCGGCCATTCGGCCACCTTGCACCTGAGGACGCTTGTCGGAAGCGGGGACAGGATCGGGCTGTTCACCCTGCCGTTCCTGATCCTCGGCCTGATCCTGAACGTCGAGTATCCCTCCCTGTTCGACGTCGGTGGTCCGCCGACCGTCCTGTGGGTCGTCTCGCTCGCCGTGCTGGCGGCTGGCGTCGCGGTCTGGGCGTGGTCGGTCACGCTGATCGTGACGCGCTCGTCCCGGGGCCAGCTGATCACGACGGGACCGTACGCGCTGGTGAAGCACCCGCTATACACCGCGGTGGCGCTACTGGTCCTGCCCTGGCTGGGCTTCCTGTTCAACACCTGGCTGGGCGCCGCGGTCGGCGTGGCCATGTACGTCGGGTCCAGGCTGTTCGCGCCGGCCGAGGAGGCGGAGCTGGCAGAGACCTTCGGTGCCGCCTGGGCCCGGTACGCCGGGACAGTAAAGCTCCCCTGGGTGTGAGCAGGAGCTCGCCCGCGTACGTGGTGGGCCGACCCTGGCGCCGCTACCGCGCCTGCCGGCACCGCGCCGCCCCAGGCAGGCGACCATGGGTACGTGCTAGCCTGGCTGTCCGTCCTCTGTGGAGCGCCAGATGCAGCCCTCGTACGCCGCCACACCCAGACCACCCGGCACCGTGGTGCAAGCGTCGCGGCTGCTGCTGTTCGTGGCGGTGTTGGGCCTGGTGGACGCGGTTGCCGCGGTGACGGCGGTCCTGCAGCTGACCCGCCGCGTGGACGCGTTCCGCGCGGTGGCAGGCAACGACTTCGACGGGCGCGTGGCGGAGGTGCTGAACGGATCCGTCGTCGCCGCGACGGTGAGCGGGTGCGCTCTGCTTGCGATGAGCGCGCTCGCGGTGCTGGTCCGGCGGCCGAAGCCGTGGGCCCGGGTCGCGGCGTGGGTGAGCAGTGCGCTGTTGACACTCGTTCTGGTCTGCACGGTCGCCGGCAATCCCAACCTGTTCGCGGAGCCACTCCAGCACGTCTCGGCAGAGATCCAGGCCGGCTGGGACGCGCTGCTCCCCGACTGGTACGCCCCGGTCCACTACGTCTGCGAAGCCGGCATGCTGGTCGCCAGCGTGGTCGTCGGCGTGCTCCTGGCTCAGACCAGCGCCCACGAGTTCTACGAGCTCAGCAGGAGCGTGTCCGAAGACGACCCCCGGCTGTGGGACATCAAGCGGCTCGGCGGCAGCTAGCCCGCGTAGCCGGTCTCGACGATGCGGCGCGCGCTCTCCGCGTACCGCTGCGGGTCCTCCGGCGGCCGCGTGCCGAGCCCGTCGACGTAGCGGTTGAACATGCAGAACGCCGCCGCGATCAGCACGGTGTCATGGATCTCCACATCGGTGGCGCCCTCGTCCCGAGCCGCCTCGACCATCGCGGTGGTGACCTTGCGGCCGTCCTCCCGCACCGTCCCGGCGATCCGCAGCAGCGCCCGCAGCTTCGCTGATACCGGTGCCGCGGCAACGTCCGCATGCACCTGGTCGACCAGGTGCATGCCCCCGTCGAGCTGCGCCGCGGCGAACGCCGAGTGCGACGCGCAGCAGAACCGGCACTCGTTGAGCCCGGACACGTACGCGGCGATCAGCTCCCGCTCCCCGGGCGTCAGCGGGCTCGGGCCGCGCAGCAGCGCCTCGGCCAGCTCGTTGAGCGGCTTGGCGGTCTCCGGCCGGAACCGCATCGGGCCGTTGATCCCCGGGAACCTCTCCTCGTCCACGCCCAGGTCGATATGTGCCACGCCACGGACTCCTATCCCTTGACTCCGCCGGCGAGCAGGCCGCGGACGAAGTAGCGCTGCAACGACAGGAAGACGACCAGCGGCAGGATCATCGAGACGAACGCGCCCGAGGTGAGCCGTTGCCACTCGTTGCCGCGGGTGCCGGCGAGCTGCGCCAGCCGTACGGTCAGCGGCGCGTTGTCGCTCTGCGTGAAGGTCAGCGCCACGAGCAGGTCGTTCCAGATCCACAGGAACTGGAAGATGGTCAGCGAAGCGAGCGCCGGCGTGATCAGCGGCAGCACGATCCGCCGGAAGATCATGGCGGCGCCGGCCCCGTCGACCCGGGCCGCCTCGAACAGGTCACGCGGGAGCTCGGCCATGAAGTTGTGCAGCAGGAAGATGCCCAGCGGCAGGCCGAAACAGGTGTGCGCGATCCAGACCTGGAGGTACGCCGTTGCCGTGCTGTCCGTGGGCAGGGCCGGGACCAGCTGCACCCCGCCCAGCGAGAAGCCGGTGGAGAACAGCCGCAGCAACGGGATCAGCGCCATCTGGATCGGCACGATCTGCAGGGCGAAGACCCCGATGAAGACCCAGTCGCGGCCCTTGAAGTCCAACCAGGACAGGGCGTACGCGCCCATCGCGGCGATCGACACCGAGAAGACCACCGCCGGCACGGTGATCACCAACGAGTTGACGAAGTAGCTGGCGAGCTGTCCGGAGAAGCTGGACGTGCCGAACAGCACGTCGTTGTAGTTGTCCAGGGTCAGCTGCGGGTCGCTGAAGAAGGTCCACCAGCCGGTGGTCTTGATCTGCCCCTCCGGCCGGAACGACGAGACGAACAGGCCGAACGTCGGCACGGTCCAGAACGCCGCGATGAGGATCGCGACGACGCTGGCCGCGCGCGAGGTGAGCCGGCGGCGTACCCGACCGGCCATGGTGGTCGGGGTCGCCGGGCGGTAGAGCGGGCTCGCCTCCGGCGCGGCGGTGGTGACGCTGCTCATCTGGCCACGCTCCAGCGCTCGGCGCTGGCTGCCTCGCTCCAACGCTCAGTAGTCATCGGATCTCCGTTCGTTGCCGCAGCGTGCGGATCTGGTAGATGACGATCGGCACGACCAGCGCGAAGAGGAAGACGGCCAGGGCGGAGCCCTTGCCGTCGTCAAAGGAGCGGAACGCCTGGCTGTACATCTCGTACGCGAGCACGTTCGTGTCGAACTGGCCACCGGTGCCCGTACGCACGATGTCGAAGACCTTCAGCGTGGCGATCGTGATGGTCATCGTGACCACGACCACGGCCGGGCGGATGGTGGGCAGGGTGACCTTCCAGAACATCTGCCAGGGGTTGACCCCGTCCAGCCGGGCCGCCTCGGTGATGTCGGACGGGATCGCCTTGATCGCCGCGGAGAGCACCACCATCGCGAAGCCGGCCTGGATCCAGATCATGATGACCACGAGGTAGAGCGTGTTGACCGGCGGGTCGAGCAGAAACTGTCTGGGCTCCATGCCGAGCCACAGCCGGACCTGGTTGAGCAGGCCGATCTGGGTCTGCTCCTCGGAGCGGTATGCGTAGACGAACTTCCAGATGATGCTCGCGCCGACCAGCGAGATGGCCATCGGCATGAAGATCAGGGACTTCGCGAGGCCCTCCAGGCTCGCCCTGTCCACCAGCACCGCGTACAGCAGGCCGACCGCGGTCGACAGGCTGGGCACGAAGACCACCCACAGCAGCGTGTTCCGCAGCATGTGCAGGGTCTCCTGGTGCTGGAAGATCCACGCGTAGTTGTCCAGGCCCACGAACTCGTTGCTGTCGGCGTCCATGAAGGACAGGAAGGTCGTCCGGACCGCCGGGACGATCAACCCGATCGTGAGCAGGATGAGCGCCGGGCCGAAGAAGCCGATGAGCTGCCACCGGTCACGACCCCACCGCGGCAGGACGTCGAGCACGAGCAGCAGTGCGACAACCACGGCTGCGAACAGGCCGATGCCGACGAGCATCGGCCACAGCTTCTGGATGTCCGCGGAGAAGTCGTAGTCCATATGTGTCCTACCCGTCCCGGGCTCGATGCTCGTCGCGCAAGCACCGAGCCCGGTCTAGATGGGTTACCGAACCGCGGCGTCTGCCCCGGCGGCGGCTACTTCGGCCAGGAGCTCTCGATAAAGTCGAGGGTGCTCTTGGTGTCCTTGCCGTTGATCCAGTCGGTCATGCCCTTCCAGAAGGAGCCCGCGCCCACGGCACCCGGCATCAGGTCGGAGCCGTCGAAGCGCGCCACGGTGCTCGGGTCCTGGAGGATCTGCACGGACAGCTTGTCGATCACGCCGGCGAACGAGGACGGGTCGACGTTCTTGTTGGCCGACACCCAGTCGTTGAGCTTGGCGCGGCTGGTGGCCCACTCCGCCGACGCGAGGTAGGCCTGCACGTTCACGACCTCCGGGCGGTCGGCGAACGCGGCGATGAACTCGCCGGCCACCAGGACGGGCTTGCCCTTGCTCGCGTCGATCGGCGGGAAGTAGAACGCGAACACGTCGCCGTTCTCGCCGATGTTCGTACCCTTTGGCCACTGGTTGGCGTAGAAGGACGCCTGGCGGTGCATGCCGCACTTCTTGTCCTTGACCGGCAGGCCACCCTCCTGGAAGGAGGTGGTGCTGATGCTCTTGACGTCGCCGATGCCACCGTTGACGTAGCCAGCGTTCTTCAGGATGCTGCCGGCGCGGTCGACCGCGGAGAGCACCTTCGGGTCGTTGAACGGGATGGTGTGGTTGACCCACTGGTCGTACACGTCGGGGCCCTGGTCGCGGAGCATGATGTCCTCGATCCAGTCGGTCGCCGGCCAGCCCGTCGCCTCACCGGACTCGATGCCGGCACACCAGGGCTTGATCTTGTCGGCCACCATCTTGTCGCTCAGCGCGACCAGCTCGGTCCAGGTCTTCGGGATCTGGTAGCCCTTCTCCTTGAACAGCCCTGGTGAGTACCAGACGAACGACTTCACGTTCGAGCCGAGCGGGGCACCGTAGAGCGTCCCGTCGACGGTGGTGTACTTCGCCCAGTCCGCCGACCAGTTCTTCGACACCAGGTCCTTGACCTGCTGCGGCGCCGGCTTGACCTTGTTGGACTTGATGAACGTGTTCATCAGGCCGGGCTGCGGGAAGACCGCCAGGTCAGGAGCGTTGCCGCCGTCGACGCGTACCTTGATCTGAGCCTCGAACTCGCCGGTGCCCTCATAGTCGATCTTGATGTTGGTGCACTTCTCGAACTGTGCCCAGGACGAGCGCAGCTTGTCCGCCTCGATGTCGCGGATGGTCGCGTACACCGTGACGGTGGCTTTCTTGTCGACCTTGTACTGCGCGTACGGGGCGCACTCCGGTGAGTCTGTGGCCGCGGAGCCGCCGGAGTCGTTGTCACTCCCGCATGCGGCCACGGTGAAGGCCAGAGCGGCCACACCGGCGAGCGCGGCCGCTCGACACGTCCTCGAGAGGACGGCCATGTCCTGCCCCCTTTGGCTAGGGCCGGTCCGGGCGGCCAGCGCCGCCCGCGTCCCGGTGCGTGCTGTGTCCTCCGCATGAGAGCCTCTGCAAGGTCAGTTTGTCGAGCCCCTGCGGAGCGTCGAGCGATAACGAGTTGGCAACATGACGAACACGGACCGTCGCCAGCGGGGTCGGAGACCGGCGACATCGGCAGCCGGTGGGCACGCTCGGCAGCGAGGACGCCGCAACGCTCACCGGGCGCACCTCGCACGCATGCGCCGACGCTACCGGCACTGTCACTCGGGACGTGAACCTAGTCCAGCGCCCATGCCAGTCGCCCACGCCCTCCCGCGCCGTCGTGCCGTCAGAAGTCGGGCAGCCACTCCTGCATTTGAACACCGCATGGCTCTTTTCTCTCCCATCGCCCGGCAAGCGTAGCCAGCCGGGCTTTGCTGACGCCGCGCGCCAGGTCGGTCATTGCCGCCTCCTGGCTGTCCGGTGTCACGAGTACGTTGTAGAGCGGTACTGGAGTCGCGCCCCGGGCAAGCTTCATCTCGATGGTCCCCTGCCCCAGGTGCAGGCTCTTCTCATTGTGCTCGACCATGTGCCGGATCTCCTCGTACGACAGCGCGAAGTAGTCGAACCGCCGTGGCCGCTCGTAGTCGAACCCGGCCACACGTGAATAGACATGACCGGCGTGCCGATATCGTAGGAAGAAGCCGACCGACCCCCGCAGGTCCTCCGCCAGGAGAACCGAGCTTCGGTCATCCAGCCATTCCGCCTGCCGTTCGAAAACCGCTGCGGCTCGTTCGGGCGTGTAGTCATGCCCGTACTTGCGCATCAGCGCACAGTTGAGCGGGGCGATAAGCGGGATCGCCTCGCGGAGGGTGAGCTCGCGTACGTGTCTTCCGCTCTCCCGGAAGACACGTAGCTCCTTGCGCGTAACTATTCGGTTGTGCCGGGGGATGGCATGCTGATGGACCGCCGGTGTTGACGGCGGGTGGTGGAGTCGGGTTCGTGGGTTACGGCGGTGCGCTGGGGTCGGGCGCCGTGGTAGTGCTCAGCGGTGGGTCGTGGTCACGGCTGCCGGTGGGATCATGGGGGTCGGGTTTCCAGGGTAGGAACCGGTCGAGGTCGTGGTCTTGCGGTGCGTTGCCACCGGCGGTGGCGCAGGCGTTGAGGTACTCGGTGAGGTAGGCCAAGGGTTCGCGGCCGTTGCGCTCGGCGGTCGCGGTGATGGTCCAGACCCCGGCGGCGAGGTGGGCGGCCCAGTCGGCCTGGCTGCCGTAGAAGTTCTTGCGGCCCACGACCGGGGTTCGCAGCGCGCGTTCCGCGACATTGTTATCAAGATCGATGTCGGGGAAGTCGCGGTGGGCGACCAGACCGTCCCACTCGCGTTCCAGGGTGGCCAGAACCTTCTTCGCCGCAGGCCGCAGGCTATAAATCTGGGCTTCTTCCGTGCGGGCGGTGTCCATGACCTGCAACGCCTGGGCGAATGCCGTGTTGGCCTCGGCGTGCCGCACTGACCCCAGGGCGGCGGTGGCTAGGTTGCGGTGGGCCAGGTACAGATCGGAGATGCGCCTGATCCACGCATCCGTCCAGTACCGTAGTTGCTTGTCGCCATCGGCGGCCCGTAGGAAGTATCGCCGGATATGAGCCCAGCACCAGAGTGGGTGGACCCCGTCCATGCGGGCCAACGACTGGTAGGCGACGTAGAAATCGGTGGACAGCACCAGTTGCCGCCCGTCGGGCAGTTTCCCGTCCGTACGGTCGATGCCCAGATGCGACTCCAGGACCGCGGCCGAGCGGGTGGGGTCCATCACGAACACCACCGAGCCGGCCGCGCAGAACACCCATAGCCACCACTTGTGGCCGTCCTTGCCGGGCGTGTCGGCGAACACCCGCCAGGAGGTCTCATCCGCGTGCAGGTGCCCGGCCGTCTTGTTGTACCCGGCGATCGCCTTTACCAAGGGTTGCAGCCGCGCCCAGGCCAGGCGCATCGCCCCGGTCAGGGTCCCCTCGGACACCTCCAGGCCGTCCGCGGCCAGGCCCCGCACGATCCGGTGCAGCGGCAGGCCCAGCACGTACTTGTCGTACAGCAGCCGGGCCAGAAACCCAGGCGTGAACCGGCCCTTGGGCACCACATTCGCCGCCGGGGGCGCGATGACCGAACGCGGCCCGGGGCAGCCACACCGCCGCCGGTACCGGGGCCGCCGGTACACGATCCTGGTGACCGTCACCCGCCAGTCGATCTGCTCACTGGCCTCCGCATCGACGCACTCGAACTCGATCCCGCACTCCGCACAGCACCGCGCGTCCGCGGGCACGTCCAGCACGACCTCCTCGGTGGCCAGATGCGTGTAGTCCCGCCGGCCGTGACCACGACTACCCGGCTGCTGCCCCCGAGGCCGCTTCTGATCCCCACCACCAGCAGGCGGACAACCCGCCTCCGGCTCATCAGCCGATCCTGGCCGCGCCCGCCGCTGGGCCTGCTCCGAGGACTGCCCGAACAGCATCCGACTCAACATCGCGACCTGGGCCGACAGCTTATCGATCCTGACCAAGGCCTCCGCGAGACGCTCCCCAGCCCGCTCCGCCCGCGCCTCAGCCAACTCGGCCCGCGCCCGCCACACCCCCACCACATCGGCGTCATCATCAACCAGCAGAAGCGGCGGCATGCATTCCAGAACACCCCACGAACATCGACCACGCCACGACCCCCGACCCATCCGGAGTGTCCTACGCGATCACCCCGAAGCGGCCCATCTCAGACCGACAGCCGAGCGTCACTCCCCGGGAGAACCGAATAGTTAC
>DASSUC010000137.1:0-5974 GCA_035707405.1 Micromonosporaceae bacterium
GATGACCTTGCCGGCCACCAGGCCGATGAAGTGCGCGGCGTCGACCATCAGGTACGCGCCCACCTCGTCGGCGATCTCCCGGAACGCGGCGAAGTCGATCAGGCGCGGGTACGCGGTCGCGCCGCAGATGACCAGCTTCGGACGGTGCTTGAGGGCGAGGTCGCGGACCTGGTCGTAGTCGATCAGCTCGGTGTCCGGCCGGACCTGGTAGCCGACCGTCGCGTACCAGCACCCGGAGAAGTTGACCTTGCTGCCGTGGGTCAGGTGGCCGCCGTGCGGCAGGTCCATGGCGAGCACCGTGTCCCCCGGGTCCAGCAGCGCCGCGTACACCGCCAGGTTCGCCGACGCGCCGCTGTGCGGCTGGAGGTTGGCGTGCTCGGCCTCGAAGAGCTCCTTGGCGCGCTCGATGCCAAGCCGCTCGGCGCGGTCCACCTCGCCGCACCCGCCGTAGTAGCGCCGGCCCGGGTAGCCCTCGGCGTACTTGTTCGTCAGCGTCGAGCCGAGCGCGGCCAGCACCGCCGGGGAGGTGAGGTTCTCGCTGGCGATCAGCTGGAGACCGCCCCGGAGCCGGGCCAGCTCGCCGAGGACCACCGACGCGATCTCCGGGTCGGTCCGCTCGAGCGCGGCGAAGTCCGGCCCCCAGAACACGCCGCTCAGGCTACCCGGGTACGGCTGGGCGCACCGGCGCGCTGGAGCAGCAGTGCCGCGGCCAGCGGGCGCACCGCCCGGTCGATGACGTCGGCCACCCGCGAGAAGTGCCCGTCCCCGCGGCCCCACGGGTCCTCGACGTCGTCGCCGGGCTCGGGGCCCCGCCCGCCCCGGGCCGCGTGCAGCGCCTGGACCAGCGCGGCACCGCGGGCCGACACGGCCTGCGGCCGCAGCGCCGCCGGGGGCAGCGTGGCCAGGTCGACCGCCGTCAGCAGCCGCCCCACCTCACCGAGTACGAACGTGCGCCCAGCCGCGTCCGGCCGCAGCGACACGATGTACTCCACCTGGTCGGCGGTTGCGGTGAGCACGAGGTCGGCGGTGTCGATGTGCTCGGCGCGCAGCCGGCGGGCGGTGAAGCCGGTGTCGTCACCACCCCGGGCGCGCAGCTGCCGGGCGGCCGGCGGGTTCATCGGCTCGCCCTCGTGCCACCCGCCGGTGCCCGCGCTGGCGCTGTAGACCAGCTCGTCCGCCCGCTCCCCGGCGATCTCGCGCACGGCCGCGGCGAAGAGCCGCTCGGCCATCGGCGACCGGCAGATGTTACCCATGCAGATGTGCAGTACGCCGAACGGCGCCACCGTCAGACCCCCGCCGGCAGGATGGCCGGGACCACGTCGCGCAGCTTCTCCAGCGGGACCGCCCCGTCGCGCAGCACCCGCGGCACGTCCCCGGTCACGTCCACGATCGTGCTCGGCACCGGGTCCGGGCACGGGCCGGCCTCGAGGTAGACGCTGACCGAGTAGGACAGCTGCTCGCGCGCCTGCTCGGCGGTGAGCGCGGGCGGATCGCCCGTCTTGTTCGCCGACGACACCGCCATCGGGCCGGTCTCGCGCAGCACCTCCAGCGCGACCGGGTGCAGCGGCATCCGCACCGCCACCGTGCCGTCGGTGTCCCCGAGGTCCCACTGGAGGGTGGGCGAGTGCTCGACGACGATGGTCAGCGCTCCGGGCCAGAACGCGTCGACCAGGTCCCGGGCGGTCTGTGGCAGGCTCACCACGAGGCCGTCGACGGTGTGCTTGGAGCCGACCAGGACGGGCGGCGGCACGTGCCGGCCCCGCCCCTTGGCGCCCAGCAGCGCCTCGACCGCCCAGGCCTTGAACGCGTCGGCGCCGAGGCCGTACACGGTGTCGGTGGGCAGCACCACCAGGTCGCCGCGGCGCACCGCCTCGATCGCGGCGGCGACGCCGCGGTCCCGGTCGGCGAGCGTACGGCAGTCGTAGAGCATCACGAGTGGTCAGTCTGCCATCTCCTGCGGTGGCCGCCTGCGGGCCGTGGCGAAGCGGGGCCGGCCGGCCAGGTCGGCGTGGTCACGGACGTCGTCGAAGCGGCCGTCGGCGCACAGCAGCGCGGGCACGGCCTCGCCGTGCGAGTCGTCGTGCTCGATGCCCACCCGGCCACCGGGGCGCAGCAGCGCCGCCACCCGGTGCACCACCGGCCGGATGACGGCGAGCCCGTCCGGGCCGGCGAACACCGCGTCAGCCGGGTCGTGCTCGCCGACCTCAGCCTCCACCCAGGTGCCCGCCGGCACGTACGGCGGGTTGCACAGCACCAGGTCCACCTGTCCGTCCAGAGTGGACAGTATGGCCGGGTCGGTGGCGTCACCGGCCACCACCTCGACCGGGCGGTCCCCGGCGGCCACCCGCTGGGCGGCGTTGCGCCGCAGCCACGCCAGGGCCGCCGGGGCGCGCTCCACCGCGTACACCCGGCTCGGCTGCCCCTCCTGGGCGACCGCGAGCGCGATGGCGCCGGCGCCGGCGCACAGGTCCACCACGCACGGCCCCACCGCCGCACCCGGCCCCACCGCCGCACTCGGCCCCACCGCCGCGCCCGGCTGCGCCACCGCGCCCGGCCGCGCGCCGAGGTCCCGCAGCACTCCCAGCCCCCACTCGACCAGCAGCTCGGTCTCTGGCCGGGGGATGAACACCCCCGGCCCCACCGCGAGCTCGAGCCGCCGGAAGCCGGCGCTGCCGAGCAGGTGCTGCAACGGCACCCGGCGGGCGCGCAACGCCACCAGCTGCTCAAAGGTGGCCAGCCGCGCCCCGGCGAGACCACCGGCGAGCACCAGCCGGCCGCGCGGCACGCCCAGCACGTGGGCGGCGAGCAGCTCCGCGTCGGCGCGCGGGGCAGCCACTCCGGCCATGCGCAGTAACCAAGCGGCGCGCGCGATGGCGGCCGACCGACTAGCGTGATCCGCCGGCAAGGACGGCTCCCCTGTGCTCGCTTCCACGTGATAATCATTAGGCTCACCCGACAGGTTGGTGGGAGGCACCCTTCGTGACCCGGCCCGACGCCGTCGTCAGCCACGCCGAGGCGCTGGAACGCGCCCGGTCGATGCTGATCACCGACCGGGCCGGCGAGGCTGAGGCGCTCGGCCAGTGGGTCGCCGCCGCCACGTCAGACCCGGCCGAGCGGGGCCACGCCCTCATCCTGTGCGCCACCGCCCTGCTCAACATGGGGCGTCCTGAGCAAGGCCGCGAGGCGGTCCAGGCCGGCCTGTCCACCGTGCGCGGCCTGCGCGAGCCCTACCTGCTCGGTCACCTCAACGCCCTGGCCGCGCTGACCCACCGGCACGACGCGCTCGAGAACGCCGTCATCCACCTGGTGCACAGCGCCCGGGCGATGCAGCAGGCGAACCCGACCGACCCGCTCACCCCATGGGGCTGGCACGACCTCGCGATGGCCTACTCCTACCTGGGCTTCCATGGCCACGCGATGAGCGCGATAGAGCAGGCGCGCGCCCTCGCGGTCGCCGTCGGCACGCCCGAGGAACGGCTCGCCGCTCCGGGCATCCGGGTGCGCAACGCCACCTCCCTCGACCACCAGGGCGACACCGACGGGTGCATCCGGGTGCTGCGCGCGGTCGCCGCCGACCTGGCCCGGCACGAGCGCAGCGGCCACCTCGAGCTGGTCCGCCCCAGCGGCCTGGCGGCGTACGGGTACGCCGTCGCCCGCCTGGCCGCCCTCGGCCACCGGCTGGATGTGGACGCGTGCGCCGCGTTCCGCCGGAGCGGCGACAACCGGCGTGCCCGCGACATGAGAGCGCTCGGGGAGGTGTGCCTGGCGATCCGCGACGGTCGTCCGGACGAGGCCCTCGACCGGCTCGAGACGGTGGAGGTCTCCCCGGACACGGTCGGGCCGGCCGAGGTGCCCCGGCTGCGCGCCCTGGCACACCTGCGCGCCGGTGACTTCCGGGCGGCGTACGAGGCGGACCGCGAGGTGGCCCAGGCCGTGGCGGCCGGGGCCGACCGGCTGCGCGACACGTTCGTCGAGGGGGTCGCGGCCCGCCTGGAGCACGGCGAGCTGCGGCGCACCGCCGCCCGCTTCGCCGGCGACGCGCTCACCGACCCGCTCACCGGCCTGCCCAACCGGCGCCACCTCGAGCACTACGTCGACGAGATGATCGGCCGCGGTGGGCAGGCCGTGGTCGGCGTGTGCGACCTGGACGGCTTCAAGCTGGTCAACACCGTCCACGGCCACCTCGCCGGAGACCTGGTGCTGCAACGGGTCAGCGGGATTATCGCCCGGGTGATGCGGCGCGGCGACTTCGTCGCGCGCTACGGCGGGGACGAGTTCGTCGTGGTACTGCCCAGCACCACGCTGGCGGACGCCGCGGACGTGGCGCACCGCATCGTCGCCGCGGTGCGCACCGAGGACTGGCACGGCCTGGTGCCGGGCACGCCGATCGCGGTGAGCATCGGCTGGGCCGAGGTGGCCGGGCCGCAGATGGCCCTCGGCCGGGCGCTGGTGCAGGCGTTCGAGGCCGCCGACCGGGCCATGCTGCGCGCGAAGACGCGGGTCCGCGCCTCGTAGGCTCAAGGCGCGAGCCGGGCTGCCGCGCCGCTGGCTAGCCGGCCAGCCGGGCCGCCCGGTCCGCGGTGGCCAGCGCCTGCACCACCGCGTCCAGGTCGCCGGCGAGCACCAGGTCCAGGTTGTACGCGGTGAAGCCGATCCGGTGGTCGGTGATCCGGTTCTGCGGGAAGTTATAGGTGCGGATGCGCTCCGAACGGTCCACGGTGCGCACCTGCGCCTTGCGGGCGTCCGCCGCGGCAGCGGCCGCCTCCTCCTGCGCCATCAGCGCCAGCCGGGCCCGCAGCATGCGCATCGCCCGGTCCTTGTTCTGCAGCTGGGAGCGCTCGTTCTGGCAGGAGACCACGATGCCGGTCGGCAGGTGGGTGATGCGTACGGCCGAGTCGGTCGTGTTCACCGACTGGCCGCCGGGTCCGGACGAGCGGAACACGTCGACGCGCAGGTCCTTCTCGTCGACCTCGACCTCGGTCTCCTCCGCCTCCGGGGTGACCAGCACGCCAGCGGCCGAGGTGTGGATGCGCCCCTGGGACTCGGTGACCGGCACCCGCTGCACCCGGTGCACGCCACCCTCCCACTTCAGGCTCGACCACACCCCGTTGCCGCCGTCCGGCACGCCCCGGGTCTTCACCGCCACCGCCACGTCCTTGTAGCCGCCGAGGTCGGACTCCTGCGCGTCGAGCACCTCCGTCGTCCAGCCGCGCCGCTCGGCGTACCGCAGGTACATGCGCAGCAGGTCGCCGGCGAACAGAGCCGACTCCTCGCCGCCCTCGCCCGCCTTGATCTCCAGGATCACGTCCTTGGCGTCGTTGGGGTCGCGCGGCATCAGCAGCTCGGCCAGGCGCTCCTCGACCTGGGTGACCCGAGCGGCCAGCGCCTCGGCCTCGGCCGCGAAGCTCGCGTCCTCGCTGGCGAGCTCACGCGCGGCGCCGAGGTCGGCGCGGGCCCGGGTCAGCTCGGTCGCGGTCTTGTAGATCGGCGTCAGCTCGGCGAACCGCCGGCCCACCCGGCGCGCGGTCGCCTGGTCGGCGTGGATCGCCGGGTCGACCAGCCGCTGCTCCAGCTCGGCGTACTCGTCCAGCAGCGCGCTGAGTCGGTCCGTGCTCATGGCGTCCCCCTGTCCGGGCACGGCAACGGCGCCCGCCCCACGGATCGGGGCGGGCGCCGTCCGCGCAGCTACCTACCGGCCTTACCGGCCTTGCCCGCCTTACCGGCCTGGGCCTTGGCAGCCTGGGCCTTGGCGTACTTCTGCTGGAACTTCGCGACCCGGCCGGCGGTGTCGAGCACCCGCTGCCTGCCCGTGTAGAACGGGTGGCAGACGTTACACGTCTCGACGTGGATCGTGCCGTTGCGCGCGGTGCTCCGCGTGGTGAACGAGTTACCGCAGGAGCAGGTGACCTCGGTGGTCACGTACTGCGGGTGGATGTTCGGCTTCATGGGTTGTCCCTCTCGCGCTGTGGTCGCC
>DASSUC010000138.1:0-6142 GCA_035707405.1 Micromonosporaceae bacterium
GTCGTACGGGCCGGCGACCACCGCGCTGGAGGCCTCCAGGAAGTGCGCGATCTCCACCGCGCCGGCCACCGCGAGCAGCTCGTCCTCGCAGTCGAGCAGGGAGAGCTGGCAGCCGTCGCAGGAGGCGAACTTCCACACCGCAAGGGTGGTCATCACAGCTCCCTCACCGGTCATCACAGCTCCTTCACCGACAGCAGGGGTTCGGCCCGGTCGTAGGCCAGGACCGGGCCGTCCCGGCAGACCAGCACCGGGCCGAGCTGGCAGTGCCCGCACAGCGCGACGCCGCAGCGCATGTTGCGCTCCAGCGAGACCTGCACCGCCGGGCCCGGCACACCGCGCTCCAGCAGCGCCCGGGCGGTCAGCCGCATCATCAGCTCCGGTCCACAGGTGAACGCGGCGATCCGGGCCGGGTCGGCGACCACCCCGTCCAGCAGCGTGGTGACCACGCCCACGTGACCGGCCCAGCCCGCGGCCGCCCGGTCCACGGTCACCCGCACGTCGATCCCGCCCGCCCGCCACCGGTCGTACTCGCCGGTGAAGAGCAGGTCCTGTGGGGTACGGGCGCCGATCAGCACGGTGGCCGCACGGTAGCGGCCGCGCACCCCGAGCACGTGGTGGATGACCGGGCGCAGCGGGGCCAGGCCGATGCCGCCCGCGACGACCACCAGGTCGGAGCCTTCGGGCGCGGGCACACCCCACCCGGCCCCGAAGGGCCCCCGCAGCCCGAGCACGTCACCGGGGCGGGCGGCGTGCAGGGCCCGGGTCACCGCGCCCACCGCGCGCAGCGTGTGCAGGATGCCCATCGCACCGGCCCGGCCGCTGACCGAGATCGGCACCTCGCCCACGCCGAACGCGTAGACCATGCTGAACTGGCCCGGCTGCGGGGTCGCGATCGGCTGCCGCACCGGGAGGAGCGCCAGCGTGGCCGTGTCCGGGCTCTCCTCGTGCCGCGCGACCACCTCGTACGGCTGCGGGACCATGTTCATGCCGGCACCACGGGGTGCGCGTAGAGGTCGAGCAGGCGTACCCGGGTGGCCTGCAGCCGGTCGGCCAGCACCGCGATGAACCGGCGGCGCAGCTCGGACCCGAGCTCCGGGCTTGCGTCGCAGAGCTGGGTCACGCCCGCCGCGTCGAACTGCACGGTATGCGTCAGCTCGATCGCGATCGCGCCGAAGTGCCAGCGGTACGGGGGCGACAGCCACGACCAGCCGAGCACGGTGCCCGCCGGCAGGGTCTCGATGAGCACGTCACCCCGGCCGGGGAGGTGGATGTCGACCGCCACCCGGCCGGAGTCGATCAGCCAGAAGTGCTCGGCCGGCTCGCCCTCCCGGAAGATGCGGAAGCCGGCTGGGTAGCCGACCTGCCGGACCTGGCCGGCCAGGTGCTCGACCCAGCCCGGCGGCAGCCCGGCGAGGAACGGGTGTGCGGTGAGCAGCTCGAGCGTGTTGGTCATGGTCCAGCCTCCTCCTTGGCCAGCGCGGCCACTTCCTCGGTGAGGTCGATGCCGACGGGGCACCAGACGATGCACCGTCCACACCCGACACAGCCGGACTCGCCGAACTGGTCGTGCCACGTCCCGAGCTTGTGCGTGAGCCACTGGCGGTAGCGGCTGCGGGCCGAGCGCCGCACCGCGCCGCCGTGCAGGTACGAGAAGTCGAGGTCGAAGCAGGAGTCCCAGCGCAGCCAGCGCCCCGCCACCTCGCCGGTCAGGTCGGAGGTGTCCTCGACCGTGGTGCAGAAACACGTCGGGCAGACCATGGTGCAGTTGCCGCAGGACAGGCAGCGCTGCGCGACCTGCGCCCAGTGCCCGGCGTCCAGCCGCTCCGCGAGCAGGGTCCGCAGGTCGGTGGCCGGCAGCGACCGGCCCATCCGCTCCGCGGCGGCCGCCACCTCGCCCCGGGCCCGGTCCATCTCCGCGGCGGTGGCCGGCCGCTGCGGGAGGGACGCGAGTCGCCGCCGGCCGGCCGCGGACCGCGGCTCGGCGAGGTAGCTGACGTTCTCCCCGTCGACCAGCTCGGTCAGCACCAGGTCGGCGCCGTCTCCCGCCGCCGTCCCCCCGCCCGCGGACGCGCAGAAGCAGGTGGGGCCCGGCTCGGTGCAGTCCACGGCGACCAGGAACGCGGCGGCACGGCGGCGCGCGTAGGCACCGTCGACGCCGCCGAGCACCCGGTCCTGCACCGCGATCGCGCGCAGGTCGCACGGGCGCACGCCGAGGAACGCGTAGCGCGGCGGCTCCTCGTCCGCCTCCGGCTCGGTGATGGTGAAGTCCTTCCGGTGCACCGTCCACAGTGGGACTCGTGGCGGGTGCAGGTAGGACTTCCACGACTGCGGCCCGGCCTGGTGGGCGAACGCGGCGCGGTCACGCCGGCGGCGCAGCCGGTAGCCGCCCGGCGCCACCTCGCTCCCCCACCCGTACGGCAGCTCGGCAGCGGACTCCAGCTCGGCGAGGACGACCGCACCGTCGGCCACCACCGGACCGATCACGGTGTAACCGTCTTCGCGTAAGGAGGTGACCAGCGGTTCGAGCGACTCCAGCAGGGCGGCCATTCAGGACACCTCCGTCCGTGTCCAGACTCGCTCCGGACCCGGCCGGGCAGGCAGGGGCGAAGGTCCCGCGCGGGCGGGCTGGGTGTCTTGTTGACGCCGTACCCGTTGCCCGCGCCCCATCGATAAGCGGATCGACGATGGCCACGAGGTGGTATCGGAGGCGTCACCGGCGGCGAAGCCGCGGGCCACGATCATTCCGCCGCCGATCCCGGCCCGGCAGGCCGCCGGCTGCGGGTGCGGACGGCGCGGTTGCCGACCAGATCCGACGTGACTAGAATTCTAGTCATGGTGACTATTTCGTTGGCTGACGCGAAGGCGCGGCTGTCGGCCGTGCTGGACGAGGTCCGCGACACGCATGAACGAGTGGTGATCACCCGCAACGGGCGGCCAGAGGCCGTGGTGATGGCTGTCTCGGACCTTGAGGCGCTGGAAGAGACCCTCGACCTGCTGTCGACCCCGGGGGCCCTGGAGCAGATCCGCCAGGCCGAGGCCGACATCGACGCCGGCCAGGCTATCGACGCCGCCGAGCTGCGCCACCAGCTGGCCGCACGTCTCCAGCGGGAACGGCGTGACTGAGCCGGAGCCCTACCGGCTGTCGCTGGCTCCCGCCGCCCGCCGATCATTGACCGAGGGACCGCCGGCCGGCCTACCCATAGCTGTGGCTGCCGCGGTGGGCGAGTTCATCACCGGGCCGCTGCTGCAGCGGCCCTACGTGGTGGGTAAGCCGCTGACCAATGAGCTGGCCGCGTACCACTCGGCTCGCCGTGGCGCCTACCGTGTCGTCTACCGCATTGACGACAAGACCCACACCGTACGTGTGATGCGCATCGACCACCGCGCTGACGTCTACCACTCGTAGCCCTCGCCGCAGTGTCGACAGATGTCACTGCCGTGACGACCATCGCGGGCGTCGCCCGCCGGCATTGCCATCACCATCGATATTCATCGCTGGTTTGTCAGTGAGGGAGCAGGGGCTGGCTCAACACTGCGATCGTGCCCCCATGGAACGAGGTCCAGTGCCTCCAGCCTGGAGCTGACCGGTCGGCAGGGCGAAGGCCTAGGCCGGACTCTGGTGCCAAGTTCGACTCCAGCCCCACCGATCCGATGCACTTGTTCCTGCTGATGAAGGACCTGCGCAGCAGGCGCAGCACCAAAGCTCAGGTGACGGGCTGGCCGAGCACGCGCCGGCCAGCAGCGTGCCGCCGGCTTTCTTCCGTACCGTCGCCGGGCTAAGCGATGGCGGCGATGTCGCCGTCGTCGAAGTAGATGGCTTGGTGTAGGCGTCCACCAAGGGCGGCGGCGAACCGCATGAGCACGTCCTGTCCGGAGATCTTTCCCTGCTCGATCTGGGAGACACGCCCCTTGGTGACGCCCATCCGTTCGGCGACCTCCTGCTGGGTCAGGCCGCGGGCGCGACGTACCTCAGCCAGACGATGGCCGAGAACCTCGGCGAGCAGCTCCTGCTTCCCGGCTTCGACCGCCTCCTCACCGCCCGCACGCTCGACATATTCAGGGCGGATGTCCTTCCATCGCACGTAGCCGCTCACGACCGACCTCCCTCGTCGCGGGCACGTTCCTTCAGGTAGATCTCATAGCGTTGCTCTGCGAGAGGGATCGCCTCGCGGTACCAGGCTCTCCACCGGCCCGCCTTGTCGCCCGCGACAAGCAGGCTCAGGTGATGGGCTGGCCGAGCACCCGCCGGGCCAGGAGTGTGCCGCCGGCCACGGCGGCCGGCATGACCAGCACCGCGCCGAGCGGGATGAGAAAGCACAGAAACACCGCGACGCCGAAGCCGAGCGCGAGCGGCCGGTGCGCGCGCAGCGCCGCCCGCCGGTCGGCCAGGCGCAGCCCCCGCCGCGCGAACGCCACCCCGACCAGCTCCAGCGCCAGGAACCACCCGCCGACGAGCGCGCCGGCGACCGGCACCGCGGTCTGCCCGACCACCGGGATGAACCCGCACAGGAACAGCGGTACGCCGAACGCGACGGACCGCAGCAGCAGCCGTACCGAGTCGGCCGCGCTCCGCCGCCAGGAGCTGTGCCAGGGTAGGTCGACCGCGCCCGGCGCGCCGCCGTACCCGCGCTCGACCCGCTCCGAGATCTTCTCGTAGAACGGGTCCCCGACCAGCAGCGTGACCACCGTGAAGGTCAGCACGGTGAGCAGCCCGCCCAGGCCGAGGACGGCCAGCGTGGCGCCGAGCTCCACCACGTCCCGCAGGCCCTCGGGCCAGCCGCCGGCGAACCCGGT
Organism: Micromonosporaceae bacterium; assembly: GCA_035707405.1. GTDB lineage: Bacteria > Actinomycetota > Actinomycetes > Mycobacteriales > Micromonosporaceae > DASSUC01. Next base: position 4,795 of record DASSUC010000138.1, read on the forward strand.
CAGCCAGCCCACGATGTCGGAGACGAAGTAGAGCAGCACCCCGAACGCCGCGCCGAAGAGCACCGCCGAGACCAGCGCCGGGACGACCCCGAGCAGCAGCAGCCGCGGGCTGCGGGCGTACGCGCCGATGCCCCGCGCCAGCAGGCCCACCCCGACGAAGAAGTCGGTCACCCTCATTGGGCGAGCCGGACGCGTACCCGGCGGTTCGCCTTGCCCTTGCTCTCGACCTTGGCGACCACGAGCTTGCCGACCTGCGCGGTGGACGCGACGTGCGTGCCCCCGTCGGCCTGCACGTCCAGGCCCACGATGTCGACCACGCGGATCTCCGCCTCATCCTGGGGGATCAGGTTCGCCGAGGTGCGGATGATGTCCGGGATGGCCAGCGCTTCCGCGCGCGGCAGCACCCGGGTGACCACCCGCCGGTCGGCCGCGACCTCGGCGTTGACCAGCTCCTCCAGCCGCGCCTTGAAGTCCGCGGGCACCTGCGGCAGGTTGAAGTCCATCCGCGCCTCGCCCGGCTCCATGTTGCCGCCGGTGACCAGGGCGCCGAAGTCGCGGAACACCACCCCGCAGAGAACGTGCAACCCCGAATGGGTACGCATCAGCAGCGTGCGCCGCTCGTCCTCGACCGCGCCCAGGACGGTCGCGCCCACCGGGGGCAGCGGGTCGCCCTCCACCGGGATGAGGTAGAGGTCGTCGCCCTTACGGGTGCCGGCGACGCGGGTCTGCACGCCCTGCCACAGCAGCACGCCGTGGTCGGGCGGCTGCCCGCCGCCGCCGGGGTAGAAGGCGGACCGGTCCAGCACGATGCCGGTCTCCGGGTCGGCGTCGAGGACCGTGCACTCCCACTCCCGCAGGCTCGGGTCGGCCAGGTCCAGACGGTGGGTGCGTCCGTGGTGTGTCACGCCCATGGATCCGCACCCTACTCGGCGGACAGCGGCCCGCTCCGGTCGCCTGGGCCCTCGTTGAGGAAGGTCGAGACCCGTCGGCGCAGGTCGTCGCGGTGCGCCCAGAGCAGGCCCGGCTCGTCGTACACGTGCAGGGTCGCCCGGGGCAGCGCGGCGGCGAGCCGCCCCGCGACGGCGACCGGGTGCAGGTCATCCCCTGCGGTCGCGACGACCAGCGCTGGCGCGGTCACCTCCCGCAGGCGGCCGGGGTCGGCGACGGCGACCTCGTCGGGGAGCGTGGCCAGCGCCGGCGCCAGGCCATCGCGCATCAGCTGGTCGACCCGCTGGCGCAGGTAGGCCCAGCCGGCCGGGGTGCTGCGCACCTGCGGTGGCACCTCTGCCAGCACCGCCTCGGCAACGGTGGCGGCGTCGCCGGCGCTCACCGCGGCCAGCAGCGCGGC
>DASSUC010000139.1:0-18994 GCA_035707405.1 Micromonosporaceae bacterium
GGAGGCCGGTGCCAGCGCGTTCGTGCCGAAGACCGCGCCCGCGGACGAGGTCGTCGCCGCCGCCCGGCACGCCGCCTCCGCGCCCTCCGCCTTCACCGCGGCGGACCTCGCCGAGGCGATGAAGCGGCGCCTGGCGCCGACCGGCCCCCAGCTCTCCCCGCGGGAGGGGCAGGTGCTGCGGCTGCTCGCCGACGGGATGAGCGTGGCCGGCATCGCCAAGCAGCTGTTCGTCAGCGAGTCCACGGCGAAGACCCACATCTCCAAGCTGTATGAGAAGCTCGGCGCCGCCAACCGGGCCCAGGCGCTGATGACGGCGCTCCGGCTCGGCCTGCTCGAGGCGCCCGACGCCCCGAAGTTCTGACCGGTACCCGACTCTGCCGGAAATCCGACACCCGTCCGGTCCAGCGCTCGTCTGGTCCGGCACCCGTCTGGTCCAGCGCTCGTCTGAGCCGGCATCGCTGGCTCAGACGAGCACGGTCATGCGGACCACCGAGCGGCCGGCGTACGAGCGGATGTCGACCCGGTCGCACAGCTGCCGCACCAGCCACAGCCCGCGTCCGGAGGTGGTGTCCCGGCTCGGCGGCAGGTAGCCGGGGAACTGCGTGGTGAACTCGCCGTGGCTGGCCACCTCGCACACCAGCCCGCCACGGCGGGCCCCGTGCTCGGGGTCGGGCTCCTCGAACCACGTGCGCAGGGCACCCGCGCCGCCCCCGTGCTGCACCGCGTTCGTGGCCACCTCGTTGACCGCGCAGACCAGGTGGGCGACCCGCTCGGCACGCAGCCCGGCCGCCTCGGCCTCGGCCGCCACCCGACCCCGCACGGCACGCAGCTCGTCCCGGCCGAAGTCGGTCCACCCCGCGGTGGCCGGGGCCGGGCTCAGCTCGAGCACGTCGGCGCGGCGGTGGAAGTCCAGCGGGGCCAGGTAGTCGGAGCTGCGCTCCTGCGCAGCCCCGAGGGCCAGCTCGGGATGGGTGCGCCGGGCGTCGGAGACCAGGTCCGGCGGGGCCACCCGGGTGTCGTACGGGCACACGATCCAGGCGGCCGCGGCGGCGAACGCGACGTTCATGACCGCCTCGTAGCGGGGCCACTCCCCGGACAGCGGCGAACTCTCCGGCCAGACCGCCTCGCCGATCAGGCGGACCCGGCCGTTGATGGCGTGCTCGGCGAGGTAGCGGTCGTACTCGGCGAGCGCGCCGACCGGAGCCTGGAACCAGGTGCAGGCGTCGATGAACCGTACGTCCGCGGCGTCCGCGCGCAGCTCGGCGCGGAGCAGCCCGATATGCGCGGGCGTGGTCACCGCCACCACGTGGTCACCGGAGCGCAGTCCCTCCTGGACGAACGGCACCAGCGCGGAGGCGAACTCGTCGTCCGACCCGTACAGCAAGGCTTGGTGCTGGAACGCGCGGCGCGCACCGTCGGGGCCGGGAACGAGGGTGGTCACAGTGCGCCACCCAGCCCGTCCGGCTCCCGCTTCTCCGGTGCCCGGACCACCCGCAGCCGGGCCAGCCGGTCCCAGCCCAGCCTGGTGAGCATCTCGGCGACCAGCGGCTGCGGCGCCACCAGGACCAGGGTCTGGTCCCGCAGCTGCTCCGCGGTGTCGGCGAACAGGCGCAGCCCCGCCACGTCGGCGAAGACCAGACCGCTGAGGTCCACGTGCACCTCCCCGAGCGGGCCGGCCCTGCGTACGGCCGTGCCCAGCGCCCGGGCCGCTCCGGCGCGGCCGGTCAGGTCCAGCTGGCCGGCGAGGCGCACACCGACCGGGCAGCACGTGGGTGTGGCGCTGAAGACCCCGTCGTCGTACTCCGGGTCCCGCACCGCCTGCCCGCGGTGCGCCTCCAGGACGGCGCTCAGCGTGCCGTCGTCCAGCAGGCGGCGGTCGTACTGGCAGATGGCGGTGGCCCGGCCACCGCCGCACACCCGGTCGACCTGCGCCTCGTACTCCGGTAGCGGGCCCGCCACGCCGCCGACCCAGCCCCCGGCGAGGCCGTGCTCGCTGGTCACCCGCAGCGCCGGGTAGCCCTCGGCCAGCGCGCGGTCGATCTGGGCGGACAGCGGCCAGAGCACCCGTTCGGTGGTGAGCGCCGCAGCCAGGGTGAGCTGGCCCTGGCTGACGAAGCGGTCCGGGTCGGCCACGCCGCCGCGGCGCAGGCGGGCGAGCACCGCGGGGACGGCAGCCCCGTCCGCGAGGTAGAGCACCTTCTCGCCGCGCGCCAAGCCGTGCCAGACGAAGGCACCGACGACCGCGTCACGCTCGGCGTCGCAGCTGAACGTCACACAGAGGTGGTCGCCTGGTAGTAACCGCCCGACCGGCCGCCGGACCCGGCGATCCGCAACCGTCATCACACCGTCCCGGAAGAGCCGACCGGCCTATTGAATCATCAGGTTGGACCTTGCGCACGGCACGCCCGCCGGCCAGACCCGCGAGGCAGCCCTGAACCGGCGGGCCGCGCGCCTGGCCGTGGCGTTGCGTCAGCCCGTGGCGTGGTCTCAGCCCGTGGCGTTACCTCAGCCCGCGGCGTCGCCTCAGCCGGACAGCAGCCTGTGCATGCGCTCCGCCTGCGCCTCCCACCGCCACTCCGACTCGACCCAGGCCCGCCCGGCGGCGCCGAGGCGGGTGGCGAGCGCAGGGTCCGCCAGCAGGGTGGCCACCCGGTCGGCGACGGCGGACACGTCCCGCCCCGGCACCACGTACCCGGTCTCGCCGTCACGCACCGCGTCCGGAGCGCCGCCCGAGTCGCCGGCGACCACCGGGAGCCCGGTGGCGGACGCCTCCAGGTAGACGATGCCGAGGCCCTCCACGTCCAGCCCGTTGCGGCGGGTCCGGCACGGCATCGCGTAGACGTCGCCGGCCGCGTAGTGCGCGGGCAGGTGCTCCCAGGACACCGAGCCGGTGAAGAAGACATCCCGGTCGACCTCGCAGGAGCGGGCCAGCCGCAGCAGCGCCGGGCGGGCCGGGCCGCCGCCGACCAGCAGCAGCGCGGCACCCGGCACCCGGCGGCGGATCTCGGGCAGGGCGCGGATCAGCGTGTCCTGGCCCTTCCGCGGCACCAGCCGGGACACGCACACCACCACCGGACGGTCGCTGAGGCCGAGCTGCGAGCGCACCTCGCCGCCCTCCACCTCGGGGTGGTACGCGTCCACGTCCACCCCCGGCGCCAGCCGCTCCAGCCGGGTCACCCCGTGCAGCGCCCGGTCCAGCCGGACCCGGGTGTACTCGCCCAGGTAGGTCAGCACGTCCACGGCCCGGCCGACCCGCCGCAGCAGGCTGCGGGCGCCGCGCAGCGCGGCCCAGCCGACCTCGTGCCCATGGGTCTGCGCCACGGCCCGGACCACGCCCGCCTGGCGGCGCAGCCCGGCGGCGAGCAGACCCAGCGGCGCGGCGGCGCCGAACCAGACCGTGTCGCACTCGTACGCCCGGGCGAGCTGTGCCGCGCGCCGGGCCACCGCCGGGGTGGGCAGCAGCACCGAGGTGTCCTCCCGGACCACCTCGAACGGCTGGTCGGCGTCGAACTTCTCGGCCCCGCGCCAGGTGGACGCGTAGACCACGACCGAGCCGGCAGGCTGGCGGACCGCCAGGTTGTGCACGAACGACTGGATGCCGCCGGGCCGGGGCGGGAAGTCGTTGGTCACCAGCAGGGTGCGGCGAGCGGGGCTGCCCGGAGGAGCCCAGCCGGCACCCGCGGGGGCCGTCAACGCTCTCCCCGGGCGTACGCCCGGGCCGCGGCGATGCGCTCCACTGCGGACGGGTGGGTGGCGAACAGTGCGTGCTCCACCGGGTGCGGGTCGACGTCGGCGAGGTTGACCAGCGCCAGGCGCTGCTCCATCGCCTCGAACGTGGCCGCGTCGCCGGTCAGGGCCAGCGCGTGCGCGTCGGCCCGGGCCTCCACCCGCCGGGAGACCAGGTTCTGCGCCGGGGTGGTGACCAGGCCGACGAGCGTGACGACCGCCACCAGCAGCGCGATGCCGCGCGGGTCGCCCAGCGACTCCACCCCGGCCCGGCGCAGCAGGCCCGGCCACGAGCCGAGCAGGTAGAGGCCGCAGACCGCAGCCGCAGCGCCGAGCGCGGCCAGCGCCGTGCCGGTCGCCACGTCGGCGCGCTTGGCGTGGCCCAGCTCGTGGGCGACGACGGAGACCACCTCGGCGGGGGGCGCCTCGCGCAGCAGCGTGTCGTAGACCACGATCCGGCGGGTCGGCCCGAGGCCGGAGACGTAGGCGTTGACCATCCGGGTACGCCGGGACGCGTCGGCCACCAGCACGTCGCGCACTGGCACGCCGTCGCGCTCGGCCAAGGCCAGCAGCTCGGTGCGCAGCGGGCCGTCCGGCATCGGGGTGAACTTGTTGAAGACCGGCTCCACCAGCACCGGCAGGACGAACGACAGCAGCGTGACCAGTGCCGCGGCGCCGAGCGCGCCAAACGCCCACCACCAGCGCGGGGACAGCCGGGCCACGGTGTAGAACCCGAGCAGCGCCACCGCCCCGATGGCCGCGCCGACCGCGTACGCCTTGGCGACGTCGACCGCCCAGCCGCCCCAGGTCTGGGTGGACAGGCCGTAGCGGACGGCGATGGCGTGCCGCCAGGCAGCCAGCGGCAGGGTGACCAGCTCGGCGAGGAGCACGACGGCCAGGCCCCCCAGGACCGCCTGGGCCACCCAGTGCCCGCCGAACGGCCGCGCCACCTGCGCCACCAGCTGCGCGCCGAAGGTGGTGAGGCCGAGCACCAGCGCGACGCCCAGGCCCAGGACGACCGAGCCGTAGGCGACCGGGCGCAGCTCGGCGTGCAGGGCCCGGCCGCGGGCCACCTGCTCGGCGGGCATGCCCTTCAGCGCGGCGAGCTGGTCCGCCCGCGGTGCCGGCGGGCGCGACCAGGGCACCACCACAAGGGCCGTGACCAGGGCGGCCAACAGCAGAACACCGAACGCCACCGCCGCCCACCCCCGCGCAGCCATGCGCGCTCCCCCCTCCCGCGCCGGCTCCGCCGGCCCGCCCGGCCTGTTCGGCCCGCCCGCCCCATCCTAGATCGGCGGGCGGGCCGGCTCAGCGGGCGGCGGCGCCTACGCCGCAGCCGGCCGGGGGTTGCCCCGCCCGCCGACGACGAGCCGCAGGCGGGGCACCATGCCCGCGTCCGCGAGCACCCGCAGCGCGCGCCGCTCGGCGTCGTCGAGCTCCACCCCCTCCGGCGGCGCGCCGAGCATCACGCTGACCACGCAGCCGCTGCATGCCGGACCCCGTACGGCGCAGTTGTCGCAGTCGATGAGCATCGCTCCTCCTAAGACCGCCGGCCAGCCGGCGACCGCGTCGAGTGAGCGCAGCCTATGGAGCAGGTACGACAAAACCGGGCGGCTATCCGCGGGCGAGGCGCTTGAGCAGGGCGTCGGAGCCGAGCGGGTACGCGCCGTGGCGGCGTACCCCGTCCGCGACCTCGCGGTCGGAGGAGACCACCACGACCGGGCGCCCGGCGGGCTCCGCCCGGACCAGGCGCCGCACCAGCTCGTCCGCTGTCTCTCCCTTGCGGGAGAACAGCACCCGCACGCCCCGGGGGGCCGGCGGCAGCCCGTGCACCCGCTCGGCGCCGTCGAACACCACGGTCACCTCGGCGCCGGTCTGGGCGGCCACCCCGCCCAGACCCTTGACCAGGCGGCTGCGCTGCTGCTCCAGCGCCATGTCGCCGTACCCGCGCTTGGTCACGTTGTAGCCGTCGACGACCAGGTGCACCCGGGGCAGGCCGAGCAGCTGGTCGAGGCGGGCAGGGTCGTCCGGGTCCAGGGCGCGGACCCGGGTGGTCAGCGACTCGGGGCGGTCCGCTGCGATGTCGGCGACGAAGTCGGCCGGCAACCGGTCCGCCGGGTCGAGCGCGAGCTCCCGGCGCAGCGCCTGCGCGGCCTGCCCGATCGTCTCCAGCAGCAGCCAGAGGCGGGCGTCGTCCACCGCACGGGCGTCCTTGGACAGCTGCCGTGCGGCCCCGGCCGCGTCGGCCGCCTCGGCCAGCCGGGCTCGCAGCCGGCGCAGCTCGGCGTCGTGGTCGGCGGCGGCCCGCGCCGCCCGTCCCTTCTCCGTGGCGAGCATCTCGCTCGCCTTGCGCTCCCGGGACTGCGTCTCGCGCAGCCCCTTGGCCAGCGTCCGGACCTCCTCGCGCAGCCCGGCCGCCTCGTCGCGCAGCCGCGAAAGCTCGTCGCGCAGCTTGTCCGCCTCGACCCGGGCGACCGCACGGTCGTGCTCGGCCCGGGCCACCCGCTGCTCGGCCTCGCGCACCAGGTCGGCGACTGCGGCGCTGTCCGCCTCGGCACGCACCACCTCGCTCGCCGAGGAGATCAGGTCAAGCCAGGCCGGCGGGCGGCACAGGTACGCCAGAGCGGCCACCTCCACCGGGTCCGCCGCGGCCGGGCAGCTCCCCGCCATCACGGCGGCGCCGAGGTCCCCGGCGTCGGCCAGGACCCGGGTCGCCAGCCGCTGGCGGAACAGCGGGTCGCCGGAGAGCTGGGCCGCGATCGCCGCTCCGCCCAGCCGGGCCCGGCGGTTCGGCGCGAACCGCGCCACCCGCCGCAGGGCCACGGGCAGCTCGTCGGGGGCCAGCCCGGTCAGCGCGCCGGCGGCCAGGGCGACCACCCGCTGGCGTACGGGCTCGGGCAGGGCCGGCTCGGCCCCGGGCACGCTGGCGGCGTCCTCGCCGGAGATGTCACTCTCGGCGGTGCTGTCACCGTCGGCGGTGGTGATGTCGCCGTCGGCGGTGGTGTCGCCGTCGGCGGTGCTGATGTCGGTCGTGGCGGTGGTCTCGTCACCGGTGCCGACAGCCGGCCTCACCGCAGCCGGCCGCTCGGGGTCGGGACCGGAGCGGGCGGAGTCGGCGGGCATTAGACCAGTGTCGCACCGCTCGCCGTAACCTGACGGGCGCGACGCAGATGATCCCTCTCCCGCGCTCACGCTTCACCCATGAATAGTCTGGCATCCAATCTTGTCGCACCCGTGACCTACTGTGCGACGCGTGCCGCAGCCACTGCCCGGTCCGACCGTCCTGACCGGCCCGAACACCCACGACCCGGGCGCGTCCGTGGTCGAGAGGCCGGTGCAGACAGCGCTCGACCTGGCCGGCGTGCTCGACGGTCCGCCGGACGCCACACCCCACCCCGACCTGCCGCTGCATGAGGTGACCTTCGTGGTGGTGGACCTGGAGACCACCGGCGGCAGCCCGCAGGAGTGCGGCATCACCGAGGTCGGGGCCGTCAAGGTGCGCGGCGGCGAGCCGCTGGGAGAGTTCGCCACGCTGGTCAACCCGGGCGAGCGGGTCCCGCCCTTCATCACCGTGCTGACCGGGATCACCGACGCCATGCTCGCCCCGGCCCCGCCCATCGCCTCGGTGCTGCCCGCGTTCCTGGAGTTCGCGCGCTGCGGCGTGCTGGTCGCCCACAACGCGCCGTACGACATCGGCTTCCTACGCGCGGCCTGCGCCCGGCACGGCTACCCGTGGCCCAACCCGCGGGTGCTGGACACCGCCGCCCTGGCCCGCCGGGCGTTGCTCCCTGAGGAGGTGCCGAACCGCAAGCTGAGCACGCTCGCCGCGTATTTCCGCAGCCCACGCCAGCCGTGCCACCGGGCGCTCGCCGACGCCCGGGCGACGGTCGACGTGCTGCACGCGCTGATCGGCCGCCTGGGCGGGCACGGGGTGCTCACCCTCGGCGACGCGCTGGAGTTCGTCAAGGCGGTGACGCCGACCCAGCGCAGCAAGCGCCACCTCGCCGAGGGCCTGCCCCGTGCTCCAGGGGTCTACGTCTTCCGCGCCCGCGACGACCGCCCGCTCTACGTCGGCACCTCGGTGGAGATCTCCACCAGGGTCCGCAGCTACTTCACCGCGGCGGAGAAGCGCGCCCGGATCAGCGAGATGCTCGCCGCGGCCGAGCGGGTGGAGGCCGTGGTGTGCGCCCACGCGCTGGAGGCCGAGGTCCGCGAGCTGCGCCTCATCGCCGCCCACGCACCGCCGTACAACCGCCGCTCCAAATATCCGGACCGGGTCGTGTGGCTCAAGCTCACCGCTGAGCCGTACCCTCGGCTGTCCCTGGTCCGCCAGCTCAGCCCGGACGGCGGGGCCTACCTGGGGCCGTTCGCCGGCCAGCGCGCGGCCGAGCTCGCCGCCGCGGCCATCTACGACGCGGTCCCGCTGCGCCAGTGCACGCCCCGCCTCTCCCGGCACACCCCTTCGCCGGCCTGCGCCCTGGCCGAGCTGGGGCGCTGCGCGGCCCCCTGCGAGCTGCGCACGACCATCGAGGAGTACGACCACGTCGCGGCCCGCCCGGTCCGCGACGCGGTCACCGGCGACCCCGGCCTCGTGGTGCACCGCCTGCTGGCCCGCATCGACCTGCTGGCACAGGCCCAGCGGTACGAGGAGGCGGCGGTGGTGCGCAGCCGCCTGGCGGCGCTGCTGCACGCCACCGTCCGCATGCACCGGCTGGGCGCCCTGACCCGCCTCGCCGAGCTGGTCGCCGCCCGGCCGGCGGCCACTGGCGGTTGGGAGCTGGCGGTGGTGCGGCACGGACGGCTGGCGGCGGCCGGAGTGTCCCCGCCCCGCGAGCATCCACGCGCAACGATCGATGTGCTGCTCGCCACCGCGGAGACGGTGCGGCCCGAGCTCGACCTGCCCGGCCCCGGCGTGGTGGGCGGTGCGACCTGCCAGGAGACCGAGCGTGTCCTGGCCTGGCTCGACCGGCCCGAGACCCGGCTGGTACGGGTCAGCGACGGGTGGGCGTCGACGGTCGCCGGCCCGGGCCGCTTCCTCGACCTGCTGGCCCGCGCCGAGCGCGCGGCCGACTCCCGGCCGCACACCTGACTGGTTGTCATCACACAACGGTGGGTAACCGCACACAGGCTCTGGACGACCCCCGGTAGGGGGTGCTGTCATGTCGTTGCCACACCAGATCTGACCGAGCTGCCTGGCGAAGTTGTCATTTACGCTGGAGGCGGAGGAGGTGCCCGTGGATCCTGTCGCGGCCGACACCGTGTTCACCGGCGGTTACCTCGCCGGTGAGCGCATGGGGGTTGAGACAGGCCTCAGCGGGCTGACCCAGCGGCTCCGGGCACTGCTGAGCGGGGTCGGGCGCGCTCCGGCTGCGTCGGGCGGGGACCCGCTGGCCGCCCTCATCCGGGAGCACCGGCACAAGCACCCCAAGGCCGACGCGGGTGCGCTGCGGCGGGCGTACGAGATCGCGGAGGGCGCGCACCGCGGGCAGATGCGCAAGAGCGGCGAGCCCTACATCACGCACCCGGTGGCGGTCGCCCGGATCCTCGCCGTGCTCGGCATGGACACGACCACGCTCGTCGCCGCCCTGCTGCACGACACCGTGGAGGACACCGACTACGGCCTGGCCGAGCTCGACCGCGACTTCGGCACCGAGGTCGCCCTGCTGGTCGACGGCGTGACCAAGTTCGAGAAGGTCTCCTACGGCGACCGGCTGGCCTTCGGGGAACACGCCGAGGCGGAGACGATCCGCAAGATGATCGTTGCGGCCGGCCGGGACGTGCGCGTGCTCATCGTCAAGCTGGCCGACCGGCTGCACAACATGCAGACCCTGGGCGCGCGCTCGCCTGCCTCGCGCACCAGGATCTCCCGCAACACGCTCGACTACCTGATCCCGCTCTGCGACCGGCTCGGCATCCAGGCGCTCAAGCGCGAGCTGGAGGATGCCGTCCTCTACCACCTGGAGCCCGAGGCGTACGCCCGCATCCACGACTACGTGCAGCGTCGTCCACTGTGGACAGAATATCTGGCCGGCGTCACCGTGGCGACCAGGAGCGCGCTGCGCCGGCACAGGGTCACGGCTCAGGTGCTCCCCCGCCCGCGGCACTACTACTCGATCTGGAAGGACACGATCGCCGGCAGCGCCCGGGAGCCGTTGGAGCTGCCCCGCATCCTCATCCTGGTCGACGGGCCGGACACCGACTGCTATGCCGCGCTCGGCGCGATCCACGGCTCGTGGCGGCCGGTCCCGGGGCGGTTCAAGGACTTCATCGCGTCCCCGAAGAACAACCTCTACCGGTCGCTGCACACCACGGTGATCGGGCCGGACGACCGCTCGGTCGAGGTGCTGATCCGCACCGAGACGATGCACCGCCGCGCCGAGTACGGCATCATCACCAGCTTCAGGTTTCCCGACTACGCGGCCGAGGGGGCCGGCGGCCCACCACCCGTCGACTCCGGCGTCAGCCACCACGGCGGCGAGCTCGACTGGCTGCGCCGGCTGCTGGAGTGGCAGCAGGAGGCGGCCGACCCCGGCCAGTTCCTTGAGGTGCTGCACTCTGACCTGGCGGCCGGCCAGGTCCAGGTCTTCACCCGCAGCGGCCGTCCGGTGCTGCTTCCCGCCGGCGCCACCCCGGTCGACTTCGCCTACGTCCTCGACACCCACCTCGGCGTCCGGTGCATCGCCGCCACCATCAACGGTCGGCTCGTGCCGCTCTCGTCCGCGCTACAGGACGGCGACGTGGTGGAGATCCTCACCAACTCGGACCACCCGTACCTCGATGACGGCTACTACAGCGAGCATTACGGCGAGGACGACGGCCGCGAGCCCGGCACGGCCGGGGCCCCGCTGAGCGAGTCGCGCCCAGCCGAGCCGCGGGCCGGATCCCGGACGGCCGAGCCGCCTGCCGGCGGGTCTCCGCCGAGCGTGGCTCGGGTGGCCGGGCCGCGGGTAGGCGGGCTGGGCACTGAACCGTCCAGCCCACCAGGGGCACGGGCTACCGGGACCGCCGGCACCGCCACCGCCCCGGCGGACCAGCCACCCCCCGCACCCGCGAACCCGGACGCCGGCGCCGGGCCCGCTGGGACGGCTGACTCCAGCACCCGCCGCGATGAAGCCAGCTCCCGGCGTACGGCCCGCCGTCCAGGTGCGACGAGCCCGCCAGCAGGCGACGGCCGGCAGGCCGGCCCCGGATCGCCGACCGGCCCGGCAGCGCCGGCCGTTGCCCACAACCCCTCCCCCTATCCCCACACCTCGCTGGATGACGACGACACCGCGGTGGGTCCCGACCGCGAGTGGCTGGAGTTCGTGAAGACGCCCCATGCCCAGCTACAGATCAGCCGCTGGTTCAACCACGACCACCGCGAGCTTCCGGCGGACGACGGTGAGGGGCCGCCGACAGTGGCCCACCAGGTGCGGCTGGGCAGGGCCGCGATCGGGCTCGCCCTCAGGCAGCACGACCGTGGGCTGGTCAGCGACGTACCACTGGTACGGCTCGCCGTCCGGCTCGGCTACCCCGACCTCGAGTCACTGCTCGTGGCCGTCGCGGCGCACGCCATATCGGCGGAGCAGGTCGTCGAGGCGCTGATCGCGTCGGTGGACCACGGCCCGGACTGACCGGGACCGGCCGGCCCGCCCACCAGCCACGGACCGCGAACGGACCTTTAGCCTTGGCGGGTGACCCGCAGACGCTCCGCCCTGCGTACGCGCTCGGTGGCATTCGGTTACGCCGTGTTCTACCGGCTGCCGATGCGGGTGCGCCAGCGGCTGGTCCGGCTCGGCGCGCCGACCTTCACCGTCGGGGCGGTCACCCTGGTACGGGACTCGGCAGACCCGGAGCGCCTGTTGCTGCTGCGCCAGCCACCGGGCTCGGGTTGGTCGCTGCCGGGCGGGCTGTTGAGCTTCGGCGAGTCGCCGGTCAACTGCGCAGCCCGCGAGCTGCATGAGGAGACAGGCATCGAGCTGGACCCGGACACGCTCACCCCGGCCGTACCCAACGCCGTCATCCACCACAAGGGACGGTGGGTGGACGTCGTCTTCGAGGCCGCCGTACCAGCGGGTGAGGTGGACCTCGACCCCGACGGCGCCGAGGTCTGGGAGGCCGCATGGCATCCCCTCGACCGGCTTCCCCGGCTGACCCGGCCGACCGCCCGGCTGTTGCGGCACTACGGGATCGGGTGAACGGGTTGGCCGGCAGCCGCGTCACCGACCGCCCGCCGCTGTGCGCGGTCGTGCTCGCCGCCGGCGAGGGACGCCGGCTGCGGCCGCTCACCACCGTGCGGCCGAAGGCCCTCTGCCCGGTCGGGAACGTGGCGCTGCTCGACCGGATGCTCACCATCCTGGAGCTGCTGGGCCTGCGTGGCCCGGAGCTGGTCGCGGTCAATGCGTCCTGGCTCGCGGAGCAGGTCGTCCGGCACGTCGGCGACCGGGCACACCTCTCGGTGGAGCCGGGCGGCCCGATCGGCACCGCCGGCGCGCTGGGCAGGCTGCGCGGCTGGGTCGATGGTCGCGGCGTCCTCGCCGGCAACGCCGACGCCTACCTCGCCGGCGACCGTGCCGGCGACGACCGTGCCCCCCTCGACTCCGGTGTCGCGGCGCTGCTCGATGGCTGGGACGGTACGACCGTCCGGCTGCTCGGCGTCCCGACCCGCCCCGACGACCCGTACCGGTTCGGCCGCCACCGGTTCGCCGGACTCTCGCTGCTGCCGTGGCCGGCCGTGGCGGCGCTCGACGCGCCGGCGCCGACGGAGCTGGTACGCGAGGTGTGGCGCCCGTACGAGGCCGCCGGGAGGCTGGAGGTCGTCGAGTACCGCGGGGTCTTCACGGACACCGGCACACCCGCCACCTATCTGGCCGCCAACCTGCACGCCGCGGCTCGTGGAGGGACGGGCACCCTCATCGACCCGACGGCGAAGGTCACCGGCCCGGTGGACCGGGCGGTCGTCGGGGCGGAGGCGGTCGTGGAGGGCGCGCTGACCCGTGCCGTGGTCTGGCCGGGCGGCTACGTCGGGCCGGACGAGCACCTCACCGACGCCGTACGGGTGGGTCGCGACCTCACCGTCCCGGCGCGATAGGCGCGCTACCCGGCGACTGAGGACGTGCCGCGCAGCTTCGGCGAACTGCGGGACTATCTCGCAAAGCTGGAAAGCAGGTTCGCGCCCGGGCATCTCGCTGAGGGCATCGTCTTCCATCACCCGGACGGCCGCCGCGCCAAGATCAAGCGTAAGGACTTCCCCCGCGCGGCGTGACCCCCGCATTTCACCAAGGCGTACCCAGTAATTGACTAAAGTCGATATGTCGTACGGCCTGGCATGACTTCCAGACAGCTCGACCGCACCCCGGCGGGTAGAGTTGCCAAGTCGATGGCGGCCAGTGCGTCCAGCACGGTGTCAAGATCATCGCCCATGATCGAGCACGTGCCCTGAACCCGTCCGCCGTCCTTCCCGACCACAATCCTCCACAATGGAGCCACGAGACATCCGGCCTCCGCCGGCCCAACCCGCCGACCCTGAGGAGCCCACCCTTGATCACCGCGATCGTTCTCATCGACTGCGCTACCGACGCCATCCCCGAGGTGGCCGAGAACATCGCCAACCTGGAGGGCGTCAGCGAGGTCTACTCGGTGGCGGGGCACGTCGACCTCATCGCCATGGTCCGGGTCCGGGAGTTCGACGAGATCGCCGACGTGATCGCCGGCCACATCTCCAAGGTGCCCGGGGTGATCAACACCGAGACGCACATAGCCTTCCGGGCCTACTCGCAGCACGACCTGGAGGAGGCGTTCTCCATCGGCTTCACCGACGCCGACTGAGCTGACCAGGCCGCGACCTAAAGGTGCCGCTGCCACCAGTCCAGGATCGCCTCGAACCGCGCCACCCGGTGTGACGGCAGGCCGGAGCGCGACAGCTCGTGCCCTTCGCCGGGGAAGAGCAGCAGCTCAACCGGCACCTGCCGCTGCTTGAGCGCCACGTACAGCCGCTGCGCCTGCTCCACCGGGCAGCGCCAGTCGTGCTCCGAGTGGATGATCAGCATCGGCAGCTCGATCCGGTCCGCGTGCGTGAGCGGGCTCTGCTTGTCCTGCTGGTCGGCGTCCGGCCCGTAGAGGTCGGCCGCGAAGAACCAGCCGATGTCCGAGGAGCCGGTGAAGCTGTCGATCGCGTTCACCGCCCGCTCGCTGATGGCGGCCTTGAACCGGTCGCCGTGGTGCGCCGCGAGCCAGGTCGTCATGAAGCCGCCGTGCGAGCCGCCCAGCACGCCGACCCGGGACCCGTCGAGCTCCGGGTCGGCCAGTGCCGTGTCCAGCAGGGCGAGCAGGTCCATCGCGGAGACCTCGCCGACGTTGCCCATGACCGCGCGGCCGTGCGCCTCGCCGTAGCCGCTGGAGCCGCGCGGGTTGCCCATCACCACCGCGTAGCCGGCGTCCGCGTACACCTGGGCCTCGTCAAACAGCCGCCAGCCGTACTGCGCGAACGGCCCGCCGTGGATCATCAGCAGCACCGGGAAAGGGCCTTCGCCCGCCGGGCGCACGACCCAGCCGTGCACCGGGTACCCGTCCGCGGCGATCCCCGTCAGCTCGACCATCCCCCGCACGCCGACCTCGATCGAGTATGCGGCGTTCCAGCTGGTCAGCACCTCCAGCGCAGCGTCGGCCCGGCGCACCGCAAGCTCCCCCCAGGAGTACGGGTCAGCCACGGTCACCGCCGTGACACCCGCCCGGGTGGTCGCTCCGATCACCTGTTGCCGGCCGTCGACGAGCACCTGCGGCGGTCCGCCGTCGTAGGGCACCAGCAGCAGCCGTACCGCGCCCCGGTGCTCGTCGGTGAAGAGCACCCCGCCCTCCACCGGCTCGATCATGCCGCCGGGCGCGGCCAGCGTGACCTGCTCCTGGTCGGTGAGCTGGTGCGCGGGTGCCGAGCCGTCGGCCGGCACCGACCAGAGCCCCTCGTTGCGGCACACGCCGGAGCGGTCCGCGTTGCTCAGCGGACCGGCCGTGAAGCACACCCGGAACCCGTCCGCGGAGAACCGGGGCTGGCCCACGCCGAGCCCGCCACGGGTCAGCGCGCGCAGCCCGGAGCCGTCGGGCGCGCACACGTACACGTCGGATCTGAGGTCGTCACCCCGCGTAGGGTGCCGCGCGCTGACGAAGGTGAGCAGGTCCCCGCGCGGGCTCCAGTCCACCTCGGTGCTGTCGAAGTCGCCCTGGGAGATGCGCTCCGGTCCCGCGCAGTCGGCGAGCGCGTCAACGACCCACAGGTGGTTGCGGCGGTCCTCGGTGAAGCCGAGGTCGTCCATGCGGTACAGCATGGTGGTGATCCGCCGCGGCGGCTCCTTGTCCGGCGTGACCCGCGGGTCCGTGCCGTACCGGCCGGGCTCCGGCATCCGGGCCTGGTACGCCAGCCGCTTCGAGTCCGGGCTCCAGACCGGGGCGCCGGCGCCGAGCGGATGGTCGGTCAGCCGGCGGGCGTCGCCGCCGGCGACCGGCAGCACGTAGATCTGGGGCTTGTCACCGTGCCTGCCCGCCCCGGAGCCGCCCCCGAGGCTGTCGCGCTCCGGGCCCTCCCCGGACGGGCCCTGGTGCTCCCCCGGGTCCCCGTTCGGGTCGCGCGCCACCCGGAGGAAGGCCAGCCACCGCCCGTCCGGCGAGTACGCCGGGGCGAAGTCGCGCAGCCCCCGGGTCAGCTGGCGCGGCGGCGCCGACCCGTCCGTCGGCACCAGCCACAGCTGGCTCCGGTAGTCATCGGCCACCAGGTCGGCCTGGCGCAACGCCACCACGGCACACCGGCCGTCCGGGCTGAGCGACGGAATGCCCGGGACCCGGGCGCGGCCGAGGTCAGACGGTTTCACGTCCGGCACCTTAGCCGGTAAGCACCGCCAGAGGCCAGAGGCGGTTTCCGGCCCGGACCGCCAGGACAGGCGGGACAGGCGGGCACCGGCCCGAACCGGCGAGCTACCCGGTCAGCCCGCTCGCCACGGTGAGCCACCGCTCCAGTGCCGCCGCGGCCGCCCCGGACGAGAGCGACCGCTCGGCCCGCCGCAGGCCGTCACCGAGGGCGACCCGCAGGTCGCCGGCGAGCCCGGTGTGCGCGGCGATCGCCGCCGCGGCGTTGAGCACCACCGCGTCGCGGACCGGGCCGGGCTCGCCGGCCAGCACCCGGCGCGTCACGTCCGCGTTGTACGCCGCGTCGGCTCCACGCAGGTCTCCCGGGCGCGAACGGGGCAGGCCGAGCTCTGCCGCGTCGACCAGTGTCTCGGTCACCGTGCCACCGGTGACCAGCCACAGCCGGGTGGGGCCGGTGGTGGTGAACTCGTCCAGGCCGTCCTCGCCGCGCATCACCACCGCGGAGTCGCCGCGCCGGGCGAACACCTCCGCCATGACCGGCGCCATGCGGATGTCCGCGCAGCCGACCGCGGCGGCGCGCGGCTGCGCCGGGTTGGTCAGCGGTCCGAGGAAGTTGAACGCGGTCGGCACGCCGAGCTCCCGCCGGGGCACCGCGGCGTGGCGCAGCCCGGCGTGGAACTGGGGGGCGAAGCAGAACCCGATGCCCGCCTCGGTCACGCAGCGCGCCACGCCCTCCGGGTCCAGGTCGAGCGGGACGCCGAGCCGCTCCAGCAGGTCTGCCGCGCCGCAGGCCGAGGATGCGGCGCGGTTGCCGTGCTTGACCACCCGGACGCCCGCGCCGGCGACGACGATCGCCGCCATCGTGGAGATGTTGACGGTGTGCGCCCGGTCCCCGCCCGTGCCGACCACGTCGACAGCGTCGGCGCGTACCTCCACCGGGAGCGCGACCCGGGTGGCGTTGGCGAGCATCGTCTCCACCAGCCCGGCGATCTCCCCGGGGGTCTCCCCCTTCGCCCGCAGGGCGACCGCGAAGCCGGCGATCTGGGCCGGTGTGGCGGCGCCGGACATGATCTCGCCCATCGCCCAGGCGGTGTCCTCCGTCGACAGTTCCTCGCCGTGCAGCGCTGCGGCGAGCAGGTGGGACCAGATCCGATCGCCCATGGCGGGCCTCCGCAGGTGGGCAGGCGCGAGGGTTGGGCGGCTACGCCGCCGGGGAGGTGCCGGCTACGCCGCCGGCGGCAGTTCGTTGCGCTGCCGCAGCAGCGCCGCCACGGTCCTGCCCGTGGTGACCGGGTCGAGCGGGTGGACGAGCGTCGCCTCGACCCGGGCGTAGGCGGCCAGCCACCGGTCGGCGGTCCGCGCGATGACCACGCACACCGGCGGAGCGGCAGCCAGCTCGTCCTTGAGCTGGCGGGCGATGCCCAGCCCGCCCGCCGGGACCGCCTCCCCGTCGAGCATGAGCAGGTCCACCTCGAACTGGTCGACCATCCGCACGCACTCGTCGTACGTGGCCGCGTCCAGGAAGGTCACCGTCAGGTCCGGCGCCGGGTGGTCCCCGATCGCCAGGCGCATCCGGTCGCGCACCTGGGCATCGTCGCTGTAGAGGAGCACGGTCTGCCTGTGCGGGCTCGTCACGGTTGCCGATGGTACCGGTCTGCGGATCCGCCGCCGCCACCGCTACCGGCACCCGCAGCCCCACCCGCCGAGGCCGCAGCCTCGGCCTCGGCCCGGTCCAGCTGCCGGTCGACCCGCCGCGCCTCCCGGTCGGCCTCGCGCATCCACTGGACGAGCAGCACGGCGAGCATCGTCACGCTGACCAGCTCGCCGCCGGCCCACAGGATGCCGCCGGCCACCTTCTGGTCGGAGCGGGGGTCGGACCAGTCCAGGCCGAGCAACGGGTACCAGTCCCCGCCCAGCAGCTCGGTGCTCTGCATGATGGTCAGCCCGAGCACCGCGTGCAGCGGTGTGGACAGCACCATCAGCAGGGCCCGGGCCGGGTAGGGCCACCGCCCTGGCAGCGGGTCCAGGCCCAGCAGCGGCCAGAAGAACAGGCAGCCGGTGGCGATGAAGTGGGCGTGCACCAGCTCGTGCACGAGCGGGCTCTCCAGCGAGATCCGGTACAGCCCGGAGAAGTAGAGGACGAACGGGTTGGCCACGAAGATGCCGAAGGCCACCAGCGGGAAGGACAGCACCCTGGCGGGCCGGCTGTGCAGGACCCGGACGAGCCCGCGCCGCGCCCGGACGGGCAGCGTACGCAGGGCCAGCGTCACCGGCGCACCGAGCGCGAGGAAGATCGGCGCGATCATCGACAGCACCATGTGCTGGACCATGTGCACGCTCAGCAGCGCGGTCTCGTACGCGTGCAGGCCGCTCAGCGTCGCCACGGCGACGGAGCCGAGACCAGGCCCGAGGAACAGGAGGGTACGCCCTAGCGGCCAGCGGTCGCCCCGGGCCCGCAGCCGGTGCACGCCGTACAGGTAGAGCCCGGCCACGAGCAGCAGCGCGACCGCCAGCCAGGAGCCCAGCTCCGCCTGGGTGACCAGAGCACCCGGCGTGAACGGCGGCGGAGCCGGCGGCGACAAGGCCAGCGGCGACAGGGCCGGCGGCGACAAGGCCAGCAGCGGCGGCTCAAGGGCGGCGGCGCTGGCCGGGCCGGCAGGTTGCACGCTGCCCAGGCTATGCCGCCCGGCCAGGCCAGGCGCAGCCTGCCCAGGCTGCACGGCGCGCCGGGCGCGTGCGGCCACCCCGGCGAGTACCGGCGCTCCTGGCGGGCAATAATGACCGCGTGACTGCGGCCCCAGCCATCGCCAAGAGCCAGATCCACTCGCTGACCCGGCCCAACATGGTCAGCGTCGGCACGATTGTCTGGCTGTCGAGCGAGCTCATGTTCTTCGCGGCGCTGTTCGCGATGTACTTCTCCATCCGCGCAGCAGCGCCGCAGCTGTGGGAGGAGCACTACCCGACGCTGAACCTGCCGTACGCGCTGGTGTTCACCATCATCCTGGTGGCCTCCTCGGTCACCTGCCAGCTCGGCGTCTTCGCCGCGGAGCGCGGCGACGTGTACGGCCTGCGCCGCTGGTTCGCCCTCACCTTCGTGATGGGCCTGCTCTTCGTCCTCGGCCAGGCCAACGAGTACCGCAACCTGGTGCACGAAGGCATCAAGATCAACGCCGACGGGTACGGGTCGATGTTCTACCTGACCACCGGGTTCCACGGGCTCCACGTCACCGGCGGCCTCATCGCCTTCATCTTCTTCATGATCCGCACCACCATGGGCCGGTTCACGCCCGCACAGGCCACCGCGTCCATCGTGGTCTCCTACTACTGGCACTTCGTCGACGTGGTCTGGATCGCGCTGTTCTTCATGATCTACATCCTGGAACTGCTGTGAAGCTGTCACGCCGGGCCAGCGCGCCCCGTCGTAGTGTCACGA
>DASSUC010000140.1:0-10464 GCA_035707405.1 Micromonosporaceae bacterium
CGGGCCGCAAGCGGCCCGGGCGCCAACACACGACCGGCTCAGACGCCGCTGGTGCCCGAGCTGCGGCTCGAGGTGCTGCGACTCGGGGTGGTGCTGCCGGTGGTGGAGCCGACCGGGGTGGTCGTGCTGGAGGTGCCGGCCGGGGTCACCGTCTCGCTCGGGGTCAGGTCGCTCCCGTTGCGATGCCCGGTGAGCATCCGCCCGCCGACCTTGGTGTGGCTCAGCTTGTCGCTGACGACGCCCCTGCCCTCCTCGTACAGGCGGTTGGCCTGGGCCTGTACGACACCCTTGGCCTCCTGCACCGTCGGGTGGTCGAGAACCTGGCGGGTCTTACGGACAAGCTGGTCGTAGCGCTCGCGCCCCTCGCGGGTGCCGAGCACGAACCCCACGGCGATCCCGCTCAGGAATGCCAGCTTTCCGCGCATAGCGGCTCCTTCCTTGCCTGACGCGGCGACTTGGTGGTCTCCGGTGCCCCGGTGACCGCGATGCTCCCCGCCTGCGTCGTGTGTCCTTCTGAACCTTCCATATTCCCCCTGACGTGCGATGCCAATCGGGTCGGGGCCGCTGATTTGAGCTTTTCGGGGCGTTGTACTGATCTTGGAACGCTTTCTGGATCTTGTTCGGGTGGAGGCTGGGTCGTGGGCGTGGGTTGACGGCCGAGTGCCAGCCGGCTGCGGGGGTGCTGGAGCCGATGGGCGTCCGGGCCGGTTGGCGTCGGGTCGTTCCCGTCCGGGGAGGAGCGCAGAACCCGGTAGCCTTGCGGGCGCGGTCGTCCTGTACTCTTGTGCAGTCGCACCGGCGGGGCAGGCTGCCGCGCCGGTCGTCGCACCTTCCCCCGTAGCTCAATTGGCAGAGCAACCGGCTGTTAACCGGTAGGTTATAGGTTCGAGTCCTATCGGGGGAGCTTGACCGTCGCCGTCCCGGCCGAGGCTAGGGCGGCGTTCGTTTCTTCAGCGCCCGAGGTCTCCAGCGCGCCCCGAGGCGACGTTGCCGTCGCACCGGGTGGGTCTGGCACCATGGTGCGACAAGGGGCGGTAGCTCAGCAGGTTAGAGCAGGCGACTCATAATCGCTCGGTCACGGGTTCGAGTCCCGTCCGCCCCACAAGCGCCCGCCGCACGAACCGCGGCCAGGTCAGGGTTGGCCACGGTGGCGGCACCGACGGCCATTCGTCTCGTTGGTGGGCTCAGCGCGTGGCTGCAAGCCAGGCGAGTGCGCGTTCAGCCGCTGGGAGATGCTGCTTGGGAACCGCGGCAAGCCGCTGTGCGATGGTCTCGGCATCGACGAGCTGGGCGTTGAGCAGCGCGGCCACGAAGTTCTGGTCCTTCTCGCGGAAGGCGCAGAGCTTGGCAGCACATAGATCCTCCTTGTCGAGGCACCATCCGGTGTACTGAGGTGCCCCGGCAGGTGCAGCCGTGTTCGCGTTCTGGACCCTGACCAAGCGGTCTCGCCAGCCACCGGGAAGGACGGCGGTCTCCCAGTCGACGCCATCGATGTTGAAGCCATGCTGTTCCTCGAACGGCGACCACTCGCCGGCGACACCCTCGATGAGGTCAGCCAGGTGGGCGGCCTCGTCGTTGTCCTCGGCGAGGGGGAGTATGTCGACCTTGAGAGACATGGTGGCTTCGGACGGAAGCCCGTCCTCCGCATAGGACCCGAGGATGGACTGAGAGCCTACGACGACCACGGCCGGGTGTCCGATGATCTGGCAGGCCGCCCTGATGGCGTGCTCCAGCTGGTCGCGTCTCATCAGCTCGCCAGCCCAAGAACCTCGGCTCGTTCTTCCTGGCTGAGCAGCCCACCCATCGGCGAAACCTCACGCATCTGCACAGAGTCGGTGTTCAGCCCGGTCATCACCCGGCGCAGGCTGGGCAGGTCTTCGTCCTGGACCATACGCTGCCAACGGTCCAGGTTGCGCAGGTGCGGCTGTCCGCGCGTGCTTTCCCGCAGTCGTTGCAGGTTCCGAAGCATGGTCGGGCGCCATTCGTGCAAGGTCTCGGGCGTCAGATGCATCGCAAGCCGGCGATGAAGCCTCCAGGAGCGCCCAGGCGAGCGGCCAAGCTCCTCCTTGACCGGGCGCCGGACTACCTCCAGGCGGTAGCCCATACACCAAAGAAGACGATCAAGCATGTCATCGCTGAGATGCCCACGCCCGGAGAGGTACTGGCTGATGCTGGGCTGACGCACACCGCTGATCCGGGACAGCTCGGACTGGGTGGTGCCGGTCTCCAGCATCACCTCGCGCAGGATGTCTCCACGGCTAGGCACGTTCTGAGTATAGCAAAAAGTACTATGGCCCATGACTGTGCCGCTGACCCGAGCAGCGCCGCCGGTCGGACATCGCGATGGTCGGATGTTCGCCTGCCGGGGCGCGGCGTACCGGCTCGCCCGCGTTCAGCCGCCGAGCCACAGCCTCGCTCCCTCGACGGTGAGGTCGTCCTTGCGACGCTCGTAGTCGGGCATGGCCCGTTCGACCGTTGCCCAGAACGCCGGCGTGTGCTGCGAATGGTCGATGTGCGCAAGCTCGTGGACGAGCACGTGATCGATGAGCGATGGGCGAGATGGAGCGTGCCCAATGGATGTTGAGGCGACCGTTGGCGCTGAGGCAGCCATCACGCTCGGCGGACCGAGGGCCACAGTACGAGGCCAGTGACGGCGACTGGGGCGGCTATACGAGCGCCGCGATGAGCGCGATGAGCGGCGGGCCGCTCTGGCCGATCATCCCCCGCCACAACCTTCGGTCCGAGATGAACAGGACCACGCCGCACGCCGCCATGAAGGCGCAACCATAGATCACCAACGCTCGACCGGCGCTCTCGTGTCCGGTGTAGTACGCGATGAGCCCCGCAGCGGGACCCGCCGCGAGGAAGAGGTTGTAGAACCCCTGGTTGAACGCCCAGAGCCGCACCCCGGCCGCCGGTTCCGGCTTGCCGAGCAGGAAGGTCTGCACGCTCGGCCGGTGGAACAGGAAGCTCTCCAGGGCGAACGCCACCACATGGAAGATCACCGCGACCATCGCGAAGAGTTGTGTCACCAGGTTCATGGCGCTCAGTATGCGTCCAGATCATCTGGACGCCCCTCAACCGAGCCGCCGGCCGCTGGCATGGTGGTGGCGGCTCGCAAGGCGACGTCCAGCCCCACGTCCATCCGGTGTGGGAACCGGCTCTCCGCCGCCGTCCTGACGCGTGGAGAGGGGCGGCGGCATACGTCGGCGGGCCGGTGGATCTGCCAGCTGACAGCGCTAACCAGCTCGTGCTCGTGGCCGAGTTCGCCGGAGGCAGGGCGAGATCTTGGCCGCGGGCTTGCTCTGGCAGTGGCACCGCGTCTGCGGCACTGCTCCATGGGCAGTCGTACGGCCAGACCGCAGATGTGACCGTGGACGCAGCTGGGCGCCTGGTTTGGCAGCTGTCTAAATAGATGGCAATATAAGTCTGGTTGGGCGGACTTCTAAGCAGCGACAGCGCAGCATCCGAAGGAGCGAACGATGAGCACCAGTACCAGCACTACCGTCCTGCCGGTCGCAGTGGTCGGCGCCGGTCCGGTCGGCATGGCCGCCGCCGCACAGCTGGCAGCCCGCGGGCTGGACTTCGTCGTCCTGGAGGCCGGGCCGACCGTGGCGTCCTCGGTCAGGCAGTGGGCCCACGTACGGCTGTTCAGCCCGTGGCGGTTCAACGTCGACCCCGCTGCCCGCGCGTTGCTGGAGACCGCAGGGTGGGCGGCGCCGGACCCGGACGCGCTTCCCACGGGCGGTGACCTGGTCGCGCACTATCTCGCTCCGCTCGCGGAGCATCCAGCGATCGCCCCACGCGTGCGGTACGGGATAGCGGTGACGGCGATCACCCGGCTGGGTTTTGACAGGGTACGCACTGCCGGCCGCGAGTCTGCCCCGTTCCTACTGCGTCTCTCCGACGGTGGTCAGCTGCTCGCCTCGGCGGTGGTCGACGCGTCGGGCACCTGGCGCACGCCGAACCCGTTGGGCGGCAACGGCATTGCCGCCTCCGGCGAGGCCGGGGCGCGGGCCGCCGGACGGGTCTTTGACGGTATGCCTGATGTCCTCGGTGCCCTGCGTCCCGAGTTCGCGGGCCGGACCGTGGCGGTCGCCGGTGCCGGGCACTCGGCCGCCGGCACCCTCCTCGCCCTCACCGAGCTGGCCGACGCCGAGCCGGCGACCACCGTGCACTGGCTGGTGCGGGCGCCGAGCGCTGCCCGGGCCTACGGCGGCGGGGACGCCGACGCACTGCCGGCCCGCGGTGCGATCGGTGTCCGGGTCAGGGCGCTCGTCGCTGCGGGGAGGATCACCCTGCACACCGGGTTCCTCATCGAGGAGGTCACGGAGCAGAGCATCGTCTCCACGGACGGCCGCAAGGTCGACGCGGACGTCATCGTCAACGCCACCGGCGCCCGCCCCGACCACAGCGCAGCATCGGAGCTGCGGTTGGACCTGGACCCGGTCCTCGGCTCCACGCGTGCGCTCGCCCCACTCATCGACCCGAACGAGCACTCCTGCGGCACCGTACCCCCGCACGGCGTTGACGAGCTCGCCCACCCGGAGCCCGGGTTCTATGTGGTCGGTGCGAAGTCCTATGGCCGCGCACCTACCTTCCTGCTCGCCACCGGGTACGAGCAGGTCCGCTCGGTGGTCGCGGCACTGGCCGGGGACTGGCGGACGGCCCGCGACGTACACCTGGAGCTGCCCGAGACCGGGGTGTGCCGCACCAACCTCGACCTCGACGGCGAGGAAGGCTGCGTCTGACCTGTTACCTCCCTGCCGGTCTACGCGTTCTCCGTGTTGCCGACACTGGTCGCCGCCGGTGTGACGATCCCGGTCGGGCTGGGCTCTCACCACGTCTCTCGCCGTCACCGCCGTCCCCGGACACATGGGCCCGCCTGGACGGGCGTGACAGTAGGAAACCCGACCACCACCGAGGAGAGTGCCATCCATGACCGCCAACAAACCGAGTGTGCTGTTCGTGTGCGTCCACAACGCCGGCCGTTCCCAGATGGCCGCGGGCTTCCTGCGCCACCTCGCCGGCGACGCGGTCGACGTGCGCTCCGCCGGATCAGAGCCAGCGGACCAGGTCAACCCGGTAGCCGTCGAGGCGATGAAGGAGGTCGGGATCGACATCGCCGGCCAGGCGCCGAGGGCCCTCACCCCGGAGGGCTCCACAGCCGCGACCGTCGTGGTCACCATGGGGTGCGGGGACGTGTGCCCGTACCACCCTGGGCAGCGGCATGAGGACTGGGAACTCGACGACCCGGCGGGCCGTGACATCGTCGCCGTACGCGCCATCCGCGACGAGATCCGCAGGCGCGTCGAGGAGCTGCTCAGAGAGCTCGCATAGACCCGAAGGCGGTGGGTCCCGCCCGCTGTCAGGCAGAGCCTTCCCTGGCCCGCTCGATCACCTCCTCGGTGGTCAGCGGGCTCTTGGGGTGGTGGGTCAGGCAGAGTGGGGCCTGGATCTTCTCGAACCCTGAGCCATCGACCGCCGCATAGAACTGGCCGGTCCGCAGCCGCGAGATCTCGGGAATGTCGCTGCCCTTGGCCCGGGCCATCTCCCGCGCGGCGGTGATCTGGGTCGGGCTGTTCAGCAGGCCGAAGAGCTGGGTGGCGGCGTTTCCGGGGATCCGGTTGTGCAGCCCCTTGGGGGCCTGGGTGGCGAACACCAGGCCCAGACCGTACTTGCGGGCCTGGGACGCGAGCGCGAGCGTGCTCTGGGTGCAGGCGGTCATCGCTCCGGAGGGGGCCAGCGTCTGCGCCTCGTCCATCACGAACAGCCCGCCGAGCGGGCGGTCACCCGCTGGATGCCGCTTGATCCACGCGAACAAGGCGAGCTGTAGCTGGTTGACGAAGCCCTGCCGCTGGTCGTCGGAGGGGAGGCCGATGAAGCTGATGACCGAGACCCGGGCGCGCTTGCCGGCCGCCGGGGTCAGCAGCAGGCCCGGGTCGACCGGTGCGCCGCCGCCACCGAACAGCGGGTCGTTGACCATGGCGGCGGTCAGCGTCTGTGCCATGTCCGCCGCGATCTTCTCCGCGTTGTCCAGCTCGCTCACCCCGTGCGGCAGCGCCGCCAGTACGCTGATGAACCCCTTGAGGCTCGATCCCCGCCTGCGGGCGTAGTACGTGAGCGCCTGCCGGAGCACGGCCTGGCCGAGGTGGGCCTTGTTCGTGTTCGCGTCGACCTTTGCCCGGGGGGCCAGCGAGGCGACGGCTGCGTCCACCCCGGCGGCGAACTCGTCGGGATCGTCGAGGACCCCGCTGAGGTCGGGCAGCGGCTGGAAGCTCAACGGCCGGCCGGACTCGCGGCGCGGCGTCCAGATGACCACGTCGGTGTTGGCCAGGTAGTCCGTGGCCTTTGCCGGGTCGCCGTCGCGCCATCCCGGCGGCGGTGCCGGACACGGGTCGCCCAGGCGGGCGAGGTCGTTGTTGGGATCCAGCACGATCGCGGAGACGCCCGCCAGGGCGCACTCCTCGACCAGGCGGCGGATCAGCACGGTCTTGCCCGAGCCCGACCCGGCGAAGATGGCGGTGTGCTTGCGCAG
This sequence comes from Micromonosporaceae bacterium, assembly GCA_035707405.1. Taxonomy (GTDB): domain Bacteria; phylum Actinomycetota; class Actinomycetes; order Mycobacteriales; family Micromonosporaceae; genus DASSUC01. The sequence goes on from DASSUC010000140.1 coordinate 6,539, forward strand.
CGCCTCCAGCTCCACGGTCACCGGGTGGCCGTCGTCCACCGACGTACCGATCCGGATAGCTGGCCCGGTGCCCGTCGTACCAGTTGGGGTGGGTCTTCCGCCCGCGTCGGCGAGTTCGCCCGCCGCGTCGGCCAGCGCCTCGGCCAGGAAGCCGACGGCGCGGGTCGGGCGGCGGGCGACGAGCCACGGGCGCAGCTTGTCGAGGCCCTCGGCGCGCAGCAGGTCACGTAGCGCCATCAGGGTCTTGACATCGTCGGCGGGGAAGGGGAGCCGCTTGCCGCCCGCCGCCTCAAAAGCGGCGACAACCTCCTTGGTACGCGGGCCGCCGGACCACTCGTCGTTGCGGAGCAGGAAGAGCCGGCGCTTGGTGATGCCCTCGGTCAGCCCCGCCGCCGTAGCGGCGTTGCGGATCCGGTTCAGCGCTGCAATGGCGTGGCTGGCCGCGATCGCGCGGAACGCCCAGTGCGCCTCGTCCTCGCGGTCCTTCTGGTTCTCGTCGAGGCTGCGGCGCAGCCGCGCGTGCAGGGCTGGCTTGGGGCCGGGCGGAGGGTCGACGCTGAACGCCTGCCCGGCCGGCCCCTGCTCGGCCATCCACGCGGTGAGCCCGGCAATGAGCAGGTCCGGCACGAACGCGTCCTCGGAGCGGGCGTCCAGCGCGAGGGCGGGGTCCGCGTCGTTGCGCAGCGCGGTGAAGCGGGCGTCGAGACCGGCGGTGGTCTCCGGCGGCGGAAGCTGGTCCTCCTCCGGGATGGGCGCTGGGACGGTGACGCCGGAGGTGAGCAGGTGAGCCAGCTCCCTGACCGCGCCGTCGCGCAGGCAGGAACGGACATGCGTGTCGACCGTGATCAGCAGCTCCCGCGGTGTGAAGTCGACCGCCTCGGCGAACGCGGACGGGCGCACCGGCCAGGTCGGGTACGCAGGCGTGAAGCCGACCTCGCCGAACCTGACGGTGAACCGCTTCTCGACCAGCTCCTGAGCGAGTGCGGGCCGACCGATCTCCTTCAGGTGAGCCGCTTCGCGGAAGCGGTCCTGGACCGTGTCGGTGGCCTTCGCCTTGATGAGCTCCCAGGAGGCTGGCAGGCAGGCGACCACGGACAGCGTCCGGCGGGTGTGCTCCCGCAGGGCCATCAGCCCGCCTGCGACCTGCTCCAGCAGCAGCGCCTCCCGCCACTCCTCCCCGGCCCCGGGATGCGAACGCCCCGCGGTCGACTTGGCCGACTGCGCGATCAGGAGGTCGATCTGGTCGACCGCGACGATGGTCGGTCCGGTGACCGCGAGCAGGCGGGAGATGTCGCGCACGACCTCCTGCGCCGAACGCTTGCCCCGGCGTATCCCCCAGGCGGCGCGCTCGCCCGGCTCCTCCTCGTCGTTGGAGCAGAGGAAGTTGTAGCCGACGTCCTGCTGCCCGGGGTCCTCGGCGGCTTGCAGCGCCAGTGCCCGGGCGGTGTCCCGGCACTCCAGCCCCACCTGCGGGGAGGTCTTGCGCAACAGGTCGATGAAGGCGTCCAGGGCGGGCCGGGTGAGCACCGTCTCGCCAACGACCGCGCGCCGCACCCCGCGCGGGGCGTGTACGAGGTCGGACACGCGCCGTAGGAAGGCCCTCAGCTGTGTCTCGCGCCCGGGTGTCTCGCGGGCGAAGCCGTCGACTATGGACAGTGCGGCGCTCCGCCAGAAGGCGCTCGCGTCGAGCAGGCTGACCAGGAAGAAGTAGCCGCCGTCGGCTTGCACGCGCTCGCGGACCGAGCCCAGCAGGTGGGTCTTGCCGACGCCCCGCTGGCCGAGGATGACGACGCCGATGGGGCTCGAGTCGGCGCTCTGCACAGCCTCGGCCAGGCCCGCGAGCACCGCCTGCATCGGTTCCTGGTGCAGCCCTGCCACGTGGAACGGGGATGAGCGCCAGACGTCGTCCGGGGTCGGAGCCCAGTTGAACCTGAGCGCGGAGAGCGCCTTCCGCTCGGCGGGGTCCATCACGAGCCGATCGCGATGAGGTGCCGATCCTGGTTGCCGATGCTCACCGCCGCCTCGCGGTCCTGGTCGGTGAGGGTCTTCTGGCCCGACTCCGGCACGATGCGCACGTCGGGTCCCCGGTTCATCCGGACCAGGACGCGGTCGACGTCCGGCCTGGCCAGAGCACCCAGGCGGGAACGGATGTCAACCAGCCCCACCCAGGCGCCGGGCTCAGGCGCCAGCTCCCCGTACGCCTTGCGGATGCGCGCCTCGATGTCGCCGGTGGCCGGCTCGGCATCGGCGGGCCGCTCGAACAGGTCGGCCAGGCTGAGATCCTGCCGGTCCAGGAAGCGCCGCAGCCCGTTCAGGATCGCGTAGGCTGCCGCCCCGCCGTGGCCCGCCTGCGGTGGGACCTCGGCATCGAGCTGCTCCCGGCACCAGCCCCAGCCGCGTTCGGACAGCTCCAGGAAATAGAAGCGTCCCTCTTTTCTGACGTTGATCAGACCACGTGCTACAAGCTTTTTCCGGGGGTCCGCCTTGAGCTCCAGCTTCCGGTTGTTCGTGAGGTATGCGTTCGCCACCTCGCGCGCCTCTGACATGAGAACCAGGAGGGCAGAGCGCTGAACAGGGGTCAGTTCTCTATCCGGCATGCCGCTGTCCCTTCATAGTGCCGAGGCGCCGGCCCCGGACAAGCTGTCCAATGTGGCTGAGAACCGTATCGATGTCGTACCTGACCTGGTCGTTGGTGAAACGCAGGACAGCGTATCCGTGGAGCTGTAGCTGCACGTCCCGGCGGCGGTCGGCGGCGTATCTCAGCTCGGCCCGGTGCTCCGGGCCGTCGATCTCGACGACACACTTCTCGGCCGCCCACAGCAGGTCCACCCGGACCGGGTTGGCCAGCCGGTGCGTCTGGTGGGTCTGGTTCCAGGCCCGCCCGACCGCCCAGTCGCACCGTGCCAGCGCCTGCTCGAGCGCCTGCTCGGCCCTGCTGCCCGGGTGTGGCCGGCCCGCCACGACCGGGTAGGCGGAGGTGGGCGTGACCGGCTCCGGCGTCCGGTGCCGCACGAGGTCCGTCACGTCGACGGCGACCGGGACCGGCGCGCCCCCGGTGACGGCCGGTGACCGCCCGGTGAGCCAGATGCCGATGCGGGCGCGGTCGGCCAGCCACTCGTACCCGCCGGTCACGGCGGGCTCGGCCAGCCCCGGAAGATCGTCGGGGACGTGCACGAGCAGGGCGGTGTGCGCCCGGCCGTAGCTGGCCGCGATGACCCGGGCGTGACCGGCCGCGCGTACCTCCGGCGCGAACTTTCCGGGGGTGACCGGCCGGCCGGTGAGCGCCCCCACCGCGAGGTCGGCCAGGAACGGCCCGAAATGCTGGCTGGTCGATGCCGCCCGCAGGGCCAGCGAGCGCACCGCCGCCACGCCGGCGCCGCCCGGTCCGCTGATCTCGCGCCCGCCGGGCAGCCAGTCGGGAAACAGGTCAACCGCTATCGCCTCGAGCTCGCCCAGCACGGCAGCCACGACATCAGCCGGGGACGCGGCCGGACGGGCGAGGAGCGTGAGGACGGCTGGGGCGCCCTCGGGCAGCGGTGACAGCGACCTCGCGATCTCCTCGGGAGTCGCGCCGGAGAGGCGGATGACTCGACCCACCGGCAAGTCGGCCCACGACCGCACCAGAAACGCCTCCCGATAACCCCGAGTACGGCCGATTTTGCCCACCCCCGCAAACGCTGGCAAGGTCCACCCGCCCACTCTTCATCCGTATGCCTACACCCGAACAGCCGATCGTCGGAGGTAATCTCCCGCGCATTGTCAGCGATCCGACTATTCGATGCCCGCCGCAGCGGAGCAGTGGTATCCCGCTTGTGCGTACTCATATGCTGGCGCGGTCGAGCGGAGGTCGTCAGTGACGTCATCACACGTGGTCTCCTACCGAGTTGATAATGAGACGGTCGCGCAGTTCGAGATCGAGCCGACGG
>DASSUC010000141.1:0-13094 GCA_035707405.1 Micromonosporaceae bacterium
CTACGACGCCATCTACGCCGACACGCGTACCTGGGTCAAGCAGGAGTGGGTGGACTACATCCTGCCCCAGGTCTACTGGCACATCGGCTTCGCCATCGCCGACTACGCCAAGCTGGTGCCGTGGTGGGCGGACGTGGTCTCCGGCACCCGGGTGCACCTCTACATCGGCCAGGCCGACTACAAGATCGGCGAGCCGGCCCAGCCGGCAGCGTGGCACGACCCGTACGAGATGAGCCGGCACCTGACCCTCAACCGCGCCTACCCGCAGGTGCTCGGGAACGTGCACTTCAGCGCGGTCCAGGTGCGGGCGAACAAGCTCGGCGCCACCGACATCTACGCCGCCGCGCACTACTCGCGGCCGGCGCTGGTGCCGGCGATGCCGCACCTGCCGGCGAGCCCGCTGGCGCACCCGGTGGTCACCGACGCGGAACGGGACAGCACCGGGGCGGTCCGGCTGGCCTGGCGGCCGACCGCCGCGGAGGCGGCGCCGCCGTTCGGCGCGGCGACCGGGTACGCCGTCTACCGCTTCGACGGGCTTGCTCCCCGGGAGCGGGTCGACCAGTGCGGCTTCGCCGACGCGGCCCACCTGCTCGCCACCGTGCGGGCCACCGGCGCCGGGCCGCAGTCGTTCGTGGACGCCACGGCCCAGCCCGGGCGGCGGTACACGTACTACGTGTCAGGCCTGGACCGGCTGTGGAACGAGAGCGAGCCGAGCCCGCCGAGGTTCGTCTCATAGCGCGCGTGTGGGTGCGGTGATCTGCGTGTTTCGGCGAGTTCTGGACAGCCTCTAGATCGATATATAGGGATGCATCGAGACTGGGCGGAACCCCGCCTCGGTGATCCCCAGGCGGTCCCAGACACGAGGGGACGCGATGACTCGACGAAAACTCGCCACCATGCTCGTCACCGCCACCGCCGCCATGCTGATGGTGCTCGGCCTCGCCGGCCCCGCGCATGCGGTGACCCTGGAAGAGAAGCTGGCCGTGATGTCGAGCTGGACCCAGACCAGCGTCACCAGCTACAACGCCTGGAACTCCGCCCGGCTGAACCAGGGCGCCTGGGCCGCGTACGGCTTCAACTGGTCCACCGACTACTGCTCCAACAGCCCGGACAACCCGCTGGGCTTCGACTTCCGGCTCGCCTGCTACCGGCACGACTGGGGCTACCGCAACTACAAGGCGGTGGGCCTGTTCTCGGCGAACAAGCCCAGGCTGGACGACGCGTTCTATGCCGACATGAAGCGCAAGTGCGCGACGTACAGCGTGGTGCTCCAGCCGCCGTGCTACAGCTTCGCCTGGACCTACTACCAGGCGGTGAGGGCGTTCGGGAACGTCATCATCACCGGCGACCAGCTCGACGAGGCGGCGCAGCTGAAGTCGGCGGCACAGGCGCGGGCGCAGCTGTCGGGCGTGCGCTGACCTTGTGACCTCCGCGGGTCCCCGCCGCTGCCGCAGGGCGGCGCGGGGACCTGCGTTCACGCGGGCTGGAACCGCTCCGAGTCCATGGCCAGGTCGGGGTGCTCCACGGCGAGGGCGGCGGCCACCGCCTCCTCCAGCGTGAGCGTGGCCCCGTCCGCGTAGGCCGCGTCAAAGGCGGCGTCCCCGAGCGCCGCCCGCACCGCCGCCTGCTGCCGGGTCCAGAACGGGCGGTAGACCTCGCTGTGGCAGCTCAGCCGGGCGCGGGCCGCGTCGGCGGCGCCGAACAGCCGGGCCGCGGTGGACCAGTCCTCACCCAGGGCGCACCGGGCGGCGACCGCGGTGACCGACTCGCAGGCACGCGAGTGGAAGCCGTAGGACATCCGCGAGCGCAGGGCCACGGCCAGGTGCTCGTGCGCGCCGACCAGGTCACCCCGGGCCAGAGCCACCATGCCGAGGAGCATGTCGACGTCGCGGCGGCCACGCTCGGCCGGCTGCGCCGCCTCCACGGCACGGGCCCCGGCGAGCAGCGTGGCGGCCTCGTCGAGCGCCCCGCGGCGCCAGTAGAGCTGGGCCAGGCGGTACACCGCGAGCAGCGCCTCACCGGCCACCCCGTGCTCGGCCGCCCAGTCGACCACCTCCCGGCAGGTCAGCTCCGCCTCGGCGGGCCGGCCCAGGTCGAGCAGGGAGGCGCCGCGCCCGCCGAGGACCCGGACCAGCAGTCCCGGGTCCCCGACCAGCCGCGCCACCGCCACCGCGCGCTCGGCGAAGCGCAGCTGCTCGGCGTACTCGCCATCGGCGCCGGCATGCAGGGAGTGCATGTGGTACGCCGCCGCCAGCTCGGCTTGCGGCACCTGCTCCCGGGTCTCCGCGGCCCGGCTGTAGAGCCGGAACAGCCACAGCCGGCCCTCCCGGGCCAGCCCCCGCTCGCGCCACCACTGGTCCAGGCCACTGGCCAGGCGCAGCCCCTGCCGGGCGCTGCCGCCGTGCACCGTCCAGCGCAGCGCGGTGCGCAGCTCCACCGCCAGCGGGTCCAGCGCGTACAGCGACAGCGTGGCCGCCCGCCCGTCGGCGCTCAGGCGCGTGCGCCGCAGCGCATGCAGCGACCAGGCCACGTGCTGCTCACGCGCCGCGCGCTCCTCCCCGACCTGCGCCAGCTGACGCGCGGCGTAGGCCCGGATCGGGTCGAGCATCCGGTACGCCGTACCACCGGGTCCCGGCTCGGCCTGGACCAGCGACTTGTCCACGAGCACGGCGAGCGGCTCCAGCGGGTCGTCCCCGATCAGCCACCGCACGGCCGGCAGGTCCACCGGCCCGGCGAAGACGGACAGCCACCGCAGCAGCCGCGCGGAACCCTGGTCCAGCGTGTGGTAGGACCAGTTCATCGTCGCCTGCATTGTGGCGTGGCGGGTCGCGGCTCGCGGCTCGTCCCGGTCCGGGCTGGTCCGGCCGGCGTCCAGCGCGCCAAGCACGTCGCCCGGCTCACCGGGCAGCTCGCTGTCCACGCGGTCAGCCAGCTGCCCGGCGGAGAGCACCCGCAGCCGGGCCGCGGCCAGCTCCAGCGCCAGCGGCAGCCCCGCCAGCCGAGCGGCCACCCGCTCCAGGTGGGCCACCTCGCCAGCCCCGGCTGGCCGGCCGCCCCGCGCGGCCTCGGTGCGGTGCAGCAGCAGGGTGACCGCGTCGCTGGGGCCGCCGTCGGGCGCCGGGCGCAGCGACAGCGGCGGGATCCGCCACACCACCTCACCGGGTACGCCCAGCGGCTCCCGGCAGGTCGCCAGCACCTGGACCCCGCGGGAGCGGGCCAGCAGCTCCGCCACGACCGCCGAGGCCGCGCCGAGCTGCGCGTCGCAGGTGTCGAGCACGAGCAGGAACCGGCGCTGCGCCGCGTGGTCGGCGAGCGTGTCGACCACTGGCCGGCCGGGCTCGGGCCGCAGCCCGAGTGCGGCGGCGATCTCGACCGCCACCAGCCCCGGCTCGGTCACCGGGGCCAGGTCGACGAACCACACCCCGTCGGCGTACCCGGCCACCCGCTCTCCCGCGACCTCCACCGCCAGCCTGGTCTTGCCGGCACCCCCCGGACCGACGATCGCCACCAGCCGGTGCTCGCCGAGGAGCGCGGCGAGCCGCGCGGACTCCTGCCGCCGGCCGACGAAGGGGGTCACCGCGCTGGGCAGGTTGTGCCCGGTGGAGTCCTGCGTACGGGGCCGCGGGAAGTGCCGCTCCAGGCCGGGTGCCACCAGCTGGTAGAGCCGCTCCCGGTCGTCGAAGCCGCGCAGCCGGTGCAGGCCCAGGTCGAGCAGGCAGGCGTCGTCCGGCAGGGCGGAGCGCCCGTACCGGGCGGTCGCCGCCGAGCACAGCACCTGCCCGCCGTGGGCGGCGTGGGCGACCCGGGCCGCCCGGTGCACCTCGGGGCTCGCGTACTCCCCACCCTGCGGCTGCGCGTACCCGGTGTGCAGGCCCATCCGCACCAGCGGGCGGGCCTGCGGTGCCGGCCAGTCGTGCGCAGCGAGCACCCGCTGCGCCTCGGCGCACGCCACCAGGGCCGCACCCGCGTCCGAGAACGCGACGAAGAACGAGTCACCCTCGGTGAACAGCGGGGAGCCGGAGCCGGCCGAGAGAGTGGCGCGCAGCAGTCGCCGGTGCTCGGTGAGCACCCTGCGGTACTCCGGCCCGAGAATGCGGGCCAGCCGGGTGGAGCCTTCGATGTCGGTGAACAGGAAGGTCACCTGACCGCTCGGCAGGTGGCGCTGCTCCGGCACGCGCGAAACCTCCGCCTCCTGCACGTCGCGACTCATCGTCGCGCAACCCGGTCCGGCCGCCACATCGTAGAAACGGACGGCTCGCGGTCAACCGGGGTAAGCGCCGTTGTAGCCACCATGGTCGGAGTAACGAAGGCCTGGTGGCGCGGTTGCGGCACTTCAGTCCGGGATCCCCCGACCGTCCGGAGGATCTGTCCCGGCAGAGGAGGACGGTCGTCCGGTCAGCAGCCGCAGGACCCGCCGCAGCATCCGCCGCCGCTCGGCGCCACGGGCTGGCTCCCCCCACCGCCCCGGCCGGTCAGCGCCACGGTCGACAGCAGCTTCACGGTGTCGGAGTGGCCCGCCGGGCACGATGCCGGGTCGCCGGCCGAGCTCATCGGCCGGTTCACTTCAAAGGTGTCGCCACAGCTGCGGCAGCGAAACTCATAGCGCGGCATGTGCTAAAGGGTACGAGGTCCGCGACGCTCAACGCCTCTGGTGCGGCCGGTCCTTTCCGGGCAGGCGCTATCCGAGGGTGGGTGCGAGCGGATCCCCATTGCCCGTGGGCGATACTCGACTGCGTGTCGGGCACCGCCGCGTCCTCCCCGGACCCATCCCCCACCGGTCCGCAGGTGACTGTGCGCGCCGCCGTACCCGCCGAGCCGGCACCCGCCGGGGAGCCGGCACCCGGGGCTGCGGCGGCGGCGGAAGCCACGGGCGCCGATCCCGCGCTGCGAGCTCCGCGCCGCTGGCCCGGCCTGCCGCGGGTCCGCCGGTGGGCGGCGCGTTCCGGGCTGGCCCTGGCCGCGTGGGCTCGCCGGCCCAGTGGCCGCCTGGTCCTGCCCGGCCTGCTGATCCTCGTCCTCGTCGCGGCGACCGGCACAGCCGGCGCCTACCTGGTCCCGACCGCCGACCGCCCCGCTGGAGCGCCCGCGCCGCAGGAGCCGGCCGACGCCGCGCCCACCACGCAGGCCCCGGTGCCACCCCCGGCGGTGCCGCCACCCACGCTCCTGCCCGCGCCCAGTGGCCAGGCCTCGCCCGGCCGCCCGTCGGACGTGCTGGCCGGCTGGGCCCAGCAGATGTCGGCCCGCACCCAGATCCCGCCGGTGGCGATGCAGGCGTACGGCTACGCCGAGTGGGTGCTCACCCAGCAGCAGCCGGGGTGCCACCTGTCCTGGACCACGCTCGCCGCGATCGGGAAGGTCGAGTCCAACCACGGCAGCGCCGGGTCGGCCACGCTCACCCCGGACGGGCGGGCGTACCCGCCGATCTACGGCGAGGCCCTGGACGGGCAGGGCGGCCGGCGGCTGATCCGCGACACCGACGCCGGCGGCCTGGACAAGGACACGGTGTACGACCGGGCCATCGGGCCGATGCAGTTCATCCCGCAGACCTGGCTCCAGTACCAGGTCGACGCGGACGACAACGGGGCGAAGGACCCGCACGACGTGGACGACTCGACGCTGGCCGCGGCCGGTTACCTGTGCGCCGGAGGCCGGGACCTGGCGACCACCGACGGCTGGTGGCAGGCGGTGCTCGCCTACAACGCGTTACGGCCGTACGCCGAGGCGGTCTTCGCCGCAGCCAACGACTACGGCCGGCTCAGCCTCGACACACCCTGACGGTACGAACACCATCACGGCCTGTGTACATTGACGGGATGGCCACTTCCCCCCAGTGCCGTCTGGCCTGCAAGCTGGACGCGTGATGGTCCGCGAGTGGGACCCTGCGTCCTCGTCAACCGCTGAGCTGGAGTCGATCCTCGACACCCTCAACAGCGTGCTCGCGGTCGACCTGCCCGACGACCCCGCCTGGCAGCTCACCTCGCTGCGGGAGTACCTCACGGTCACCATGCCCGGCGAGCATCGGGTGTGCTGGGTCGCCGAGGAGTCCGCCGGCGACGCCGCCGCCGGCAAGCCGGCGCTGGGCCACGCCAACATGCTGCTGCTGGGCGACATCGGCGTGGTCGAGGTGCTGGTGCATCCGCGCGCCCGGCGGTCCGGGGTCGGCACCGCGCTGCTCGCCACCGCCACCCGGCGCGCCTATGACGAGGGCTTCTCGTCGATCGGTGCCGAGGTCGTCGGTGGCACCCCGGGCGTGGAGTTCTACGAGTCCCTCGGCTTCCGCTGCGCGTACGTCGAGACGCGCAGCGTGCTCCAGCTGTCCAGCGTGGACTGGCTGGCGCTCGGCGAGATGGCCCGTGGGGTCGGCTCGGGGTACCGGCTGGAGTACCACCCGGGCAGCCTGCCGGACGAGCTGCTCGAGGCGTACGCCCGGGCCAAGCAGGTGGTCCGCCACAACGGCGACCTCGACCTGCACCCGAGCTCGTACGACCCGGAGCGGCTGCGCACCAGCCTCGCCACGCTCAGCGCGCGGGGCATGAAGCCCTACCTCGTGGTCGCCATCCACGAGCGGACCGGCTCCGTGGCCGGGCTCACCGAGGTCGTCGTGCCGGCCATGCACCCCACCCGCGCCGACCAGTACGACACGCTCGTGGTGCCGGCGCACCGCGGCTACGGCCTGGGCCGGGCGATGAAGGCCCGGATGCTGTTCGAGCTGCGGTCAGCCGAGCAGAACCTGCGCGACGTGCAGACCTGGAGCCCCCGGGAGAACGAGCCGATGTTCCGGGTCAACTCCGAGCTCGGGTTCCGGCCGGACCGCGAGTGGCGCGAGTACGAGGCCGAGGTGCCGTACCTGGTCAGCCGGCTCAGCCACCGCTGAGGCGCCGGCCAGGCAGCCAGGCCCTCACCGGGCCCTCACCCGCTTCGCCGGTCGGTGGAGGGCGCCCGTGTCCCGCCGCCTGCGCCACGCACGCAAACGTGGCGATTTTTCCCGCTTTTTCGTGCGATAGCCGCACTCGTCGTTCGCCCGCACGCTGTACCTTTTATGTTCCGCACCGCAGTCATACGCGAGATACCGTTTCCCGGAAGGTAGCAATGAATCACTGGCTGAGCTACTCGGACGCCGTGAAACTGCTCGGCGGACGGAACGACAGAACGGTTCAACGGCTCGACAGCCTGACCGGGGGACTGCTGCTCGTGGCCTCAGCGACCGGCGGTGGGTTTGTGACAAGCCTGTTTGATCCGGCCGCGCGGCTGGCACGCCTCAGCGGCGAGCTCGTCTCCGGCCTGGGTGAACGCCTGAGCGGCGTCGGCCGGTACGGCCGCAGTGAGCGGCTTGCGGCCGCCCACGCGATCATTGTCCTGACCGCCTACTTCGAGGCGGTCAGTGAGGCGCGCCTTCCATTCGACGCCAGGAAGCTGGAGATCACCCGGGCCGAACAAATGAGGATCGCAACCGGGGAGACGGTAGGATCGCACCGGGTAGCGCACCTGGGTAACGCCCTGCTCAACGCCGACGTGCCCACCCACGCGCCCCAGTGGCCGTACGAGCTGACCTTGGCTGCTCTCAAGGAGTTCTATCTCGGGCTGTCGGACAAGCTGTACAACTTCATCTCCGGCCTGGTCGTCTGGGACCAGCTCGACGAGACGCAGAGGCACCGGTTGCGCGATGTCCTCGGCAACGAGATACCGAGTCGGGCGGTGGCCCGGTACGAGGAGCTCTTCCGGCAGTTCGCAATAGACTTTCCAGAGGTGGCATTCTGGACCAACCTGGTCGACCACCAAGCCACCCGGGAGCAGATCCAGCAGCTCCGCAAAGGCCTGGCAGGGCTGGAGATGGTTCTGTCGTCGGTCGCCAGCGGACGGGTTCCGGACAAATGGCGGCTCGCCCTTGCCCGGGCCTACGAAGCCACCCTTGAACGGCCGATTCTTGTCTCCGGAGAGGCGCCACAAGGGCTGCGCATCCCATCTCTCGCGGAGGCCTATGTCAATCCCGACTTCCGGGTGGCCGATGCCGAGGAGGCCGAGCAGCTGGCGAACGAAGGCTGGTGGGCCAGGCACGAGGTCCGGGACGACCTGCAAGGGTTCCTGGTCGGGTACTTCACCGCGCTGGAGTCCACCCAGGCACCCCTGCTGGTGTTGGGCCAGCCGGGTTCCGGGAAGTCAGTTCTCGCACGTGTGCTCGCGGCGAGGCTGCCATCGAGCGACTTCCTGGTCGTCAACGTCGCCCTCCGGGAGGTCCCCGCCGAGGCTGATGTACAGACGCAGATCGAGCATGCTATCCGTTCGGCGACCAGCGAGACGATGTCCTGGCCGGATCTCGCTCGCAGCGCGGACGGTGCACTGCCGGTGGTGCTCCTCGACGGGTTCGATGAGCTGTTACAGGCGACGGGCGTCAGCCAGTCCGACTACCTGGAGAAGGTCGCGCAGTTCCAGCGGCGCGAGCGGGACCAGGGAAGACCCGTCGCGGTGGTGGTGACCAGCCGGACCGCGGTGGCTGACCGCGCAAGATCCGTGTGGGGCATGGTGGCGATCCGGCTCGAGCCCTTCCAGAACAGCCAGATCAGGCAGTGGTTACAGGTGTGGAACAGCGCGAACTCCTCCTGCCTGGCGGCCCGCGGCCTGCGCACGCTGCCGGCCGAACGGGTGCTGGTGCACGCCGAGCTGGCCGCCCAGCCCCTGTTGCTGTTGATGCTTGCCGTCTACGACGCCCACAGCAACGCGTTGCAGCGCGAGGAGGTGGCCATTGGGCACGCCGATCTCTACGAGCGGCTGCTGACCAGCTTCGCGGAACGGGAGGTGCGGAAGACCGCCGGCGCACTACCGGTCCCGGCCTTCACCAACGCCGTCGAGCAGGAGCTGACGCGGCTGTCCGTGGTGGCCCTGGCAATGTTCAACCGGAACCGCCAGTGGGCGACCGAGACCGAGCTGGACGACGACCTTACCGCGCTGCTCGGCGACACCCGCCAACACCGGCGCAGGTCCGACCTCCGCGCCCAGCTGACGGTGGCCCAGATAGTGCTGGGCCGCTTCTTCTTCGTCCACGAAGCGCAGGCCACTCGCGACGGAGGCCAGCTGAGGACCTACGAGTTCCTACATGCGACATTTGGTGAGTACCTGGTCGGGCGCCTGGTGGTGCGCGAGCTGTCGGAGCTCGCCGAGACCGAAGAGCTCCGCACCACCCGTAGCCATCTGACTCCGGCGGACGACGCCTTCTTACACGCCCTGCTGTCGTTCTCCGCATTGACTACCCGCGCCACAGTGGTGTCCTTTATCGCAGAGCGGCTCACCACTCTCTCCACGGCGCGACGCCAGCTCCTGAGAAACTTGCTCCTCGACCTGTTCCACGAGGCGCTCGGACCGAGACACTCGCACGCTTATAACACCTACCAGCCGTACCCGGCCGGAGTCCCCGCACGCCACGCCGCATACTCGGCGAACCTGACACTCCTGGCGGTGCTCGTCGGCGGTGAGGTGACGAGCCGGGACCTGTTCCCGGACAGCAGCAACGGGATAGAGCCGTGGCGGCGGATGGCATTGCTATGGAGATCCCAGCTGTCTCCCACAGAGGGCTGGAACGGGCTGGTCCACATGCTTGACCTGACCCGCGAGTGGGAGGACGGCCGGCGGGTCATCCGCCTCTCGCGAGCCACCGACGAGGCACAGGCACCCGCAGTCGACCTGTACTGGACATACAGCGTCACCCAGCCCGTGGGTGCGGAGATCTCCACCTTCAGGTGGCGGCACTACAGCCATGATGACCTACGCCGGCACAGCTATTTTCTGTGCGACCGTTCGGACGACACCACCATGCACGTGCTTGAGCCGTTCGCCACGAGTCTCGATCCGACCGTCGCCACGCTCCAGACCATTCCAGATGGCCGCGCCATCTCCCCGGCAAACGCCCTCATAACACTGTGGCTCGCCGCAGGTGAAGACACCTCACACGATGACCTGGTTGCGGCACACCAGACATGCCTGTCTATTGTTCTCCACGGCTTCCCTAACTCGGCAACCCTCGACGCCGCCGTCCGGGAACGCTACTACTCGCTCGTCTTCCGGCAGCTCGCCGCGGACCGCGACCGGCTGCCGGCGGCATGGGTCGAGGACGCGGTCCGGCAGATCACGGCCGCGGCCCAGCGGGATCGATCGTTGCTACAGCTAGCCCGTGACCTGCTCGCCGACGCGGAGTAGCTGCCGCAGGCGGCAGAACCGGCCTTCGTCAGGCGCGTCCGGCCAGCAGCTGAGCGGCGGTCACCGCCCAGTAGGTGAGGATGACCTGCGCGCCGGCGCGCCGGATCGAGGTGAGCGTCTCCAGCATGACCCGGTCCCGGTCCAGCCAGCCGTTGGCCGCGGCCGCCTCGACCATCGCGTACTCCCCGCTGACCTGGTAGGCGGCGACCGGCACGGTCACCGCGGCGCGCACCGCGGCGACCACGTCGAGGTAGGGCAGGGCCGGCTTGACCATCACCAGGTCGGCGCCCTCGGCCACGTCCAGCTCCACCTCGCGCAGCGCCTCGCGCAGGTTGGGCGGGTCCTGCTGGTAGCTCTTGCGGTCGCCGACGAGCGTGGACTCCACCGCGTCCCGGAACGGGCCGTAGCACGCGGACGCGTACTTCGCCGCGTACGCGAGGACCGCCACGTCCGGGTAGCCGGCCTGGTCCAGCGCCTGCCGGACCGCGCCGACCTGGCCGTCCATCATCCCGGACAGGCCGAGCACGTGGGCTCCTGCCGCAGCCTGGGCCACCCCCATCTCGGCGTACCGGGCCAGCGTGGCGTCGTTGTCCACGGTGCCGTCGGCGGCGAGCACCCCGCAGTGCCCGTGCGAGGTGAACTCGTCCAGGCACAGGTCGCCCATGACCACGGTCGCGTCGCCGACCTCGGCCAGCACGTCACGCAGGGCCGCGTTCAGCACGCCGTCCGGGTCGGTGCCGCCGGTGCCCGTCCCGTCCCGGTGCTCCGGCACGCCGAAGAGCATCAGCCCGCCGACCCCGGCGCGCACCGCCTCGGTGGCGGCCTTGCGCAGCGAGTCGCGGCTGTGCTGTAGGACGCCGGGCAGCGAGGCGATCTCGCGCGGCTCGGTCAGCCCCTCCCGGATGAAGAGCGGCAGGACCAGCTCCGCCGGGGCCAGCCGGGTCTCCTCGACCAGCCGGCGCAGCGCCGCGGTCCGGCGCAGCCGCCGCGGGCGTACCACGGGGAAGCCGGTCACCGGAACCTCAGCGCGGTCGGACCCTGCACCTTCGAGCCCCGGCGCTGCTTGGCCGGCATCGCCGCGAGCTTCTCGCGCAGCTCAACCGCGTAGCCGGCGAGCGCCTCGACCAGGTCGGGCACTGAGGAGTGCGCCGGCTCCACGTCCACCCGCAGCCCGAACTCGACCGCGGTCTCCGCGGTCTTCGGCCCGATCACCGCGACCACCGTACGGGCGTGCGGCTTGCCCGCGATGCCGACCAGGTTGCGCACCGTCGAGGAGGAGGTGAACAGCACCGCGTCGAACCCGCCCGACTTGATCGCGTCGCGGATCTCGGCCGGCGGCGGCGCGGCGCGCACGGTCCGGTACGCGGTCACGTCGTCGACCTCCCAGCCGCGCTCGACCAACCCGGCGGCGAGGGTCTCCGTGGCGATGTCGGCCCTGGGCAGCAGCACCCGGCCGACCGGGTCGAGCACCGGGTCGTGCGGGGCGAACTCGGCCAGCAGCCCCTCGCTGGACTGCTCCCCGGCCGGCACCAGCTCGGGCTGGATGCCGAACGCGCGCACCGCCGCCGCGGTGACCTCGCCGATGCAGGCGATCTTCACGCCGCCGAAATGCCGGGCGTCCAGGCCGTGCTCGCCGAACTTCTCCCACACCGCGCGCACGGCGTTCACCGAGGTGAAGACCACCCAGGCGTACCTGCCGTCGACCAGGCCCTTGACCGCCCGCTCCATCTGCGCCGGGGTGCGCGGCGGCTCGACCGCGATGGTCGGCACCTCGCACGGGATCGCGCCGTAGCTGCGCAGCCGCTCGCTCATCGCGCCGGCCTGCTCCTTGGTCCGCGGCACCAGCACCCGCCAGCCGTAGAGCGGGCGGTTCTCCCACCAGCCGAGCTTGTCCCGGTGCGCCACGCCCGGGCCGAGGCAGAGCACCACCCGGCCGGTGAAGCCGAGCGCCGCCGCCACGAAGCTCTCCACTGTGGATGTGCTGGTGTACTGCGTGTCGCCGGTGCCGTCACCGGTGACGGCGACCGCCGTACCCCCGGGCACGCCGGCCGCGAGCAGGCCGTCGCGTACCGCGGCCAGGTCCACGGCGTCCACCGTGAGCGCCACCGACCCGCGGGCGACCGCGGCGGCGACCGCGGCGAAGTCCAGCGCCGCCGCGTCCTCGACATCGGCGACGGTGCGCACGCCGGGCAGCGGCACCCCGGCGTAGGTGGCCACCCCGGCCGCCTGGGTCACCCCGGGCACGACCTCGAAGGGCACATTGGTACGGGCGACCGCCTGGACCTCCTTGACCACCGACTCGTGCCCGAACGGGTCCCCGCTGACCAGGTGCACCGCGTTCAGCCCGGAGCGGGCGGCCGACAGGAGCACCTTGGCCACGTCGCCGGCCGCGCCCTCGGCCAGGCTGAGCTGGGCGTCCGGCCCGGCGTGCGCGCGGATCTCGGCGAGCAGCGGCTCCGGCACGCGGCCGTCGTAGACCACATGGTCGGCGCCGGTGAGGGCCGTGTACGCGCGGCGGGTCAGCAGCCCTGGGTCGCCGGGGCCGGCTCCGACGAAGGCGATGCGACCACCGTGCTTACGGGTGCGGGTCATGGTGCAACTCCAGTGCGGTCAAGCGGTCAGCGCCGGCGGCGAGCAGGTCGGCGGCGAGCGCCTGCCCGATGCCGGCCGCGTCGGCGAGCGTTCCGGTGCGTGACAGCCGTACGGCCTGGGTGCCGTCCGGGCTGAACACCGCACCGCGCAGGTAGATCTCGGCACCGGCGTCTCCCTCGCACACCTCGGCGAGGGCGGCCACCGGCGCGCTGCAACCGGCCTCCAGGGCCGCGAGCAGGGCCCGCTCCGCGGTGACCGCGGAGCGGCTGTCGGCGTCGTCGAGCAGGGCGAGCGTCTCGACGAGGTAGCTGTCC
>DASSUC010000142.1:0-5015 GCA_035707405.1 Micromonosporaceae bacterium
TCTACGACCCGATCGTGGACTCGCTGTCCAGCGTCGGCACGCTCGCGGTGCTGCTCGTCGGCGCGTGGCGGCTGCGGGACGGCGCGATCGGGGTCAGCGAGCTGGTCAGCGCCGCGTTCGTGTTCGCGCTGCTGGACATCCCGGTACGTGCCATCGGCTGGCTGCTCACCTCGCTGCCGTTCGCGGTCGCCGGTTGGGACCGGGTGCAGCAGGTGCTCACGGCCACCGGCCGGATGGAGTACGGCAAGACCGCACTGGCGCCCTCCGGCGACGCCCAGGCCGGCGGCGTGCCGGCACAGCTGCGCCTCGACCGGGTCGAGCTCGCCCACGAGCCGGGGCGGCCGGTGCTGCGGGAGGTGTCGTTCACGCTGCCGGCCGGACGGGTGCTGGCCCTGGTCGGCCCGACCGGCTCCGGCAAGTCGACCATCGCCTCCCTCGCCGCGCGCCTGCTGGATCCGACCGCCGGCGCCGTCACCCTCGACGGGGTGGACCTGCGCCAGCTCACCGCGGCCTCGCTGACCTCCGCCGTGGCGCTGGTGCCGCAGGTGCCGTTCGTCTTCGACGACACGGTCCGCGCCAACGTGGCCCTGGACCGCGCCGGGATCGACGACGAGCGGGTGTGGGCGGCGCTGCGGGCCGCGCAGGCCGACGGCTTCGTCGCCCGGCTGCCGGACGGCCTCGACAGCGTGCTCGGCGAGCGCGGCGTGATCCTCTCCGGCGGGCAGCGGCAACGAATCACGCTGGCCCGGGCGCTGGCCGGGCAGCCCCGCCTGCTGGTCCTCGACGACGCCACCAGCGCGGTCGACCCGCGGGTGGAGGCGGCGATCCTCGCCTCGCTGCGGGCGGGCGGGGCGCCCGGCAGCGCCCCCCACTCGATCCTGGTGATCGCGTACCGGCGGGCCACCATCGCCCTCGCCGACGAGGTGGTCTACCTCGAGCAGGGCCGGGTCGTCGCTACCGGCAGCCACGCTGAGCTGCTGGCCAGCGTCCCGGGCTACGTCGAGCTGGTCACCGCGTACGAGAAGGCGGAGGCGGAGCGGGTGCGCACGCACGCGTACGACAGCGAGGCCGAGCCGGCGGGTGCGGCGGTGACCGGAGCGGCGCCGTGACCGGGCGGAGCGAGGGCTGCGGGGACGCGGCTCAGGAGGTACAGCCGTGACCGGCCACAAGGTGACACTGCCCGGCGGCGACAGCGGGGAGTCGATCGGGCGTACCCTGCGCCGCGGGCTGGCGCTGTCCCCGGAGCTCTTCCGCGGGCTGGCCGTCACGCTCGTGTTGGCGACGGTGATGACCGCCGGGCGGGCGGCCGTGCCGGTCGCCATCCAGCTCGGCATCGACAAGGGGATCCGGGCGCCTGGCGGCGCGGACCTGCGCGTGGTGACGACCGTGGTGGCGGTGGCCGCAGCGATCCTGGTGCTGACCTCGGCCGCCGGCTACCTGATGTACCGCCGGCTGTTCACGGTCAGCGAGACAGCGCTCGCCGTGGTGCGGGCCAAGGTCTTCCGCCACCTGCACGACGTGTCCATGCTGCACCAGCAGACCGAGCGGCGCGGCGCCCTGGTCTCGCGGGTCACCGGGGACGTCGACCAGATCACCTTGTTCCTCCAGCTCAGCGGCGTCGTGCTGCTGATCTCCGTGGGTCAGGCGACGGTCGCGACGGCGGTGATGGCGGCGTACTCGTGGCAGCTTGCGTTGGTGGTCCTCGCCGTCTTCGGGCCCTCGCTACTGGTGATCCGGGCCCTCCAGCAGCGCCTCGGTGGCGCGTTCAGCGAGGTACGGCGCCGGGCCGCGGTGATGCTCGGCATGGTCTCGGAGAGCGTGGTCGGTGCCGAGGTGATCCGGGCCTACGGGGTGGCCGGGCGCAGCCGGCGCCGGCTGGACCACGCGATCGAGGAGCACCGGCTGGCCCGGCAGCGGGCGCTGCGGACCACCGTGGCCAGCGCGTCGATCGGTGAGCTGGGGGCGGGGCTGGCGCTGGCCGGCGTGGTCGTCGTCGGGGTGCTGCTCGGCGTCGGCGGTGACCTGACCATCGGCGAGGTCACCGCGTTCCTGCTCCTGGTGACGCTGTTCGTGCTGCCGGCCCAGGTGGCCACGGAGATGCTCAACGAGATGCAGGTGGCCGTCGCCGGCTGGCGGCGGGTGCTCGACGTGCTGGACATCCAGCCCGACGTGGCCGACCCGCCGGACGGGGTGGAGCTGCCACCCGGCCCGATCGAGGTGCGCCTCGCCGGGGTGCGTTTCGCCTACCCGGCGACCGGCTCGGACGGCGATGGAGCGCACCCGGCAACCGGGCCGCTGGTGCTGCAGGGCATCGACCTGGACATCCCGGCCAAGGCCCGGGTGGCTGTGGTCGGAGAGACCGGCGCCGGCAAGACCACGGTCGCCAAGCTGCTAACCCGGCTGATGGACCCGACCGACGGGCAGGTGCTGCTGTCCGGGGTGCCGGTCGACCGGGTCCGGTTCTCGTCGCTGCGGTCGCGGGTGGTGATGGTGCCGCAGGACTGCTTCCTCTTTGACGGCACCATCGCGGAGAACGTGCGATTCGGCGCCGCCGGCATCACTGACGAGCAGGTGGCCACGGCGTTCGCGGAGCTCGGGCTGGCCGGGTGGCTGGCCGGGCTGCCGGAGGGGCTGGAGACCCGGGTAGGCGAGCGCGGTGAGTCGCTGAGCGTGGGGGAGCGGCAGCTCGTCGCGTTCGCCCGGGCCCATCTGGCAGCCCCGGACCTGCTCGTGCTGGACGAGGCGACCAGCGCGGTCGATCCACTGACCGAGGTGCGGCTGGCCCGGGCGATGGACGCCGTCACCCGGGACCGCACCACGGTGACCATCGCGCACCGGCTCTCCACCGCCGAGAGCGCGGACGAGGTCATCGTCGTCGACGACGGCCAGGTGGTCCAGCGCGGGCCGCACCGGGTCCTGGTCGCCGACCCCGACTCGGTCTACGGCCGGCTGCACGCGTCATGGCTGGACAGCACGAGCTCGGACCCCACCAGCTCGGACGGACCGGGGTGACCCAGCTGCACAGCCGCGCGCGTCCGCGCTTATCAAGATCGCGATTGTGGCGGCGATTGTGCAGTGTGACTGCACGTTTGGTGTCTGCGATCGCGATCTTGACTGCGACGTGGCCGTGTTGGCAGGTAAAATGTCCGAAATGTTTTATGCGTACCTGGCTCGGACGGCGCGCGCTCGAACGGGTAGCTGGTAGCGTCCGGTTTGCCCTAGTTCAATGCGCCCGCGCTTCTCAAGATCGCGACTGTGGCGGCGATTGTGCAGTGTGACTGCACGTTTGGTGTCTGCGATCGCGATCTTGACTGTGGTGCGGCTGTGGTGACGGAGAACGTGCTCGGCTTGGCCGCCGCGTTCACTACCCGGGCAGGCACTCCTCGATCACATCAGCCGCCCGGACGGTGCCGCCGGCCTCGCCCATCTGCTGCCGCAGCTCGCTGATCCGGCCCGCCATCCGGTCGTCGGTGGTCACCCGGTCGACCGCCTCCCGCAGCGCCTGCGGGGTCAGGCCGGCGGCGGTCAGCCGTACGCCGATGCCGAGCTGGGCCACGCGCACCGCGTTCTTCTCCTGCTCCGGGGTGAACGGCACCACCACCTGCGGCACCCCCACCCGCAGCGCCTCCATCACCCCACCCATGCCCGCGTGAGAGACGAAGACGCGCGCGTGCTCCAGCACTGCCAGCTGCGGCACGGCGGTGCGTACCTCGACGTTGTCCGGGGGTGGGCCCAGGCTCGCCGGGTCGAGCCGCTCACCGACGGCGACCACCGCCCGCCACGGCGAGCCGGCGAAGGCGGCGAAGCAGGTCCGGTAGAAGTCGGGGGCCCGGTTGTTGATGGTGCCGAGGCTGACCAGCGCCAGGGGCCGCCCGCCCGGCGGGGGCTGCCACGCCTCCTCGAGCCTGGCTGGGCGCACACAGGGACCGACGAAGCAGTACCGCTCGTCGAACGCGTCCCCTTCGTACTGGAAGAAGCGTGGGAAGAAGGCCAGGTGACGGTGCGCGACCGGGGCCAGGAACTCTTCCGGCTTGATCGGCAGGCCCTGGGCCTTGAGCAGGGTGTCGAGCCGGGCCAGGTAGGCCGGGAAAGCGGGATGGGTGGGGTCGAACGCGGCCGCATCGTCGGCCAGGGACCAGCGCTCGTTGGAGACCAGGACCGCCCAGGTCTCGACCGTGGGGACGGCGAGCTTGGCAGCGACGATCCGGGCGACGAACGCCATCCGGTCGTGGACCACCAGGTCCGGCCGGTCCTTCAGGAACACCGGCTCCAGCTGGGGCAGGGTCACCTCGGCCTCGTGCAGGAAGTTGAGCAGGCTCTGGCCGACGTAGGCCGGGCCCTGCGGGACCCGGGGGTCGGGGTCGCTGTCGGCCGGCCGGGTGGTGCGGTACGGCACGACGGTGGCGCCCATCGCCTCGATGAGCCGCGCGCGCTGTGGGACCGAGGCGTACGTGACCCGGTGGCCCCGGCGCACGAGCTCGGCCACGACCGCGAGCGTCGGGTACATGTGACCGGCGGCGGGAATATTGAAGAACGCGATATGCCTGCCCATGCCCTATGCCCCTGATCTGACCCTCGGTCGCTCGCCCCGGCCGGCTAGTGCGCGTCTGCCTGGCTCCGCGCCGCCGGCTCGTCGGCTGCGGCTGCGGCAGCGGCTCCGGCCGATGGCTCGACCCCGGTCGATGCCTCGGCTCCAGTTCCGGTCTCGACCCCGGCCGATGCCTCGCTGAGCGTCGCCAGCTCGGAGAGGCGGGCCTGCGGGTGGTCCACCGCGGCGCGCAGCAGCCGCTCGAACCGCTGGATCATCGCCTCGGCCGTGCGCTGCGCGAACAGCGCGCTGTCGTAGCGGAACAGCATGTGCAGCCCGGTCGGGCCGCGCCAGGCGTCGATCACCAGGTCGTGGATGATCGGCGGGCTGCCCAGGTGGAACGGCTCGATCGTCAGGCCGGACAGCTCGACCTGCTGGATGTCGAACTGGGTGCGCATCACGAAGATCACCTGGAAGACCTGGGTCC
>DASSUC010000143.1:0-16670 GCA_035707405.1 Micromonosporaceae bacterium
CAAGCGGGGCGGGCACGACTACCACAAGCTGTACGCGGCCTACCGCGCGGCGGTCCACCACACCGGGCAGCCGACCGTGATCATGGCGAAGACGATCAAGGGTTGGACGCTCGGCTCCCACTTCGAGGGGCGCAACGCGACGCACCAGATGAAGAAGCTGACCCTGGACGGCCTCAAGTCCTTCCGGGACCGGCTCTACCTGGACATCCCGGACTCGGCGCTGGAGCACGACCCGTACCTGCCGCCGTACTACCACCCGGGCGAGAGGTCGGACGAGATCGCCTACCTGCGCGAGCGGCGTGAGTCGCTCGGCGGCTACCTGCCCAGCCGGCGCACCGAGCCGGTCACCGTGCAGCTGCCGCCGTCGGACGCGTACCGCGACCTCAAGCGCGGCTCGGGCAAGCAGAAGGTGGCCACCACCATGGCCTTCGTCCGGCTGCTCAAGGACCTGATGAAGGACAAGGGCATCGGCCGGCGCTGGGTGCCGATCATCCCGGACGAGGCCCGCACGTTCGGCATGGACTCGCTGTTCCCCACCGCCAAGATCTACTCGCCGCACGGGCAGATCTACACTCCGGTCGACCGCGAGCTGTTCCTGTCGTACCGGGAGGCGACCGGCGGGCAGATCCTGCACGAGGGCATCAACGAGGCGGGCTCGGTGGCCTCGTTCACCGCGGCCGGGTCGGCGTACGCCACGCACGGCGAGCCGATGATCCCGGTCTACATCTTCTACTCGATGTTCGGCTTCCAGCGCACCGCAGACGGGCTGTGGGCGGCGGCCGACCAGATGACCCGGGGCTTCCTGATGGGCGCCACGGCCGGGCGCACCACGCTCAACGGGGAGGGGCTCCAGCACGAGGACGGCCACTCGCTGCTGCTCGCCGCCACCAACCCGGCGGTGGTCGCCTACGACGCGGCGTTCGCGTACGAGATCGCGTACATCATGGAGGACGCGCTGCGCCGGATGTACGGCGACGCCCCGGAGGACCTGATCTACTACCTGACCGTCTACAACGAGCCGATCTCCCAGCCGCCGCAGCCCGACGGGCTGGACGTGGAGGGGCTGCTGCGCGGGCTCTACCGCTACTCGCCCGCGCCGCAGGCCACCCCGGCCAGCGGCGACACCGCACCGCGGGCGCAGCTGCTCGCCAGCGGCACCGGCATGCAGTGGGCGCTGAAGGCGCAGCGGCTGCTCGCCGAGGACTGGGGGGTCGCCGCCGACGTGTGGTCGGCCACCTCCTGGACCGAGCTGCGCCGCGACGCGGTGGCGGCCGAGGAGTACAACCTGGTCCACCCCGGCGAGGAGCCGCGGGTGCCGTACGTGACCCGGGTGCTGAAGGAGGCCGGCGGGCCGGTGGTCGCGGTCAGCGACTTCATGCGCGCGGTGCCCGACCTCATCTCGCGATGGGTGCCGGGTGACTACACCTCCCTGGGTACGGACGGCTTCGGCATGTCCGACACCCGGCACGCGCTGCGCCGGCACTTCCACGTCGACGCCGAGTCGATCGTGGTCGCCACGCTGCGCCAGCTGGCCCGGCGCGGGGACGTGCCGGCCGCGCTGCCCACCGAGGCGGCGAAGCAGTACGCGATCGAGGACGTGGCCGCGGCCCCGGTCGGCGAGACCGGTGGCGACACGTAGGTCCTTGTTACCCGGTGGGGGCCTGCAGCTTGTGGACCCCCACCGGCGTGCCAGCCCAGTCGGCCCGGCGCTCTCGGTAGCCTTGCCGCCATGGTTCGCCGCTTCGACCTCACCCACATGCGGTTGCGCCACTACCGCAGCATCGCCGCGTGCAGTGTCGAGCTGGGACCGCTGACGATGCTGGTGGGTCCCAACGGCGCGGGCAAGAGCAACTTCCTGGACGCACTCCGGTTCACCGCACAGGCCCTCGCCGAGAACCTGGACAACGCGCTGCGCGAACGGGACGGCATCAGTGAGGTCCGCCGACGCTCCCGCGGGCACCCCACGCACTTTGGGATCTCGGTCGACTTCACCGTCAACGGGTACGGAGGGCGTTACGGCTTCCAGGTTCGGTGCGGTCGGCGGTGGTGACTTCCGGGTCTCGCACGAGCAGTGCCGGGTCAGCTCGTCGAGCTTCGGCTCGGAGCCGCGGTTCTTCACAGTGCGTGACGGCGTTCTCGTGGAGTCCAGCGAGAAGGTGATGCCGCCCGTCTCGCCGGACCGGCTCTATCTGGTCGCCGCAGCCGGCATCGACCCGTTCCGCCCAGCCTTCGACGGGCTGTCCACGATCAACGTCTACAACCTCAATCCGGACGCGGTCCGGCAGCTGAGTTTGAGTCCTGGTTTCTCGCCGGAGTGGAGTCGCTCCGCAGCCACCGCGCGATGAGTGATGGCGCGTCCTTCACCGGCGACCCGGAGGATCGGCGCGGTGCGAAGGAGGCACTCAGCGCGCTGATGACCGAACCGTACCGGGAGACGCTGCACCAGCCTGCGTTCACGGCCATCCTGAACCTCTGTCAGACCCAACGGACACGGTCGTTTAACCACCTTGTGTCCTGTACGAGGCGTTTAGTCGACAGGTAGCGCGTTCGCTGGCGCACCAAGATCGCGATCGCAACGCCGTTTGTGCAGTCAAACTGCACAAACGGCGTCACTGATCGCGATCTTGACAAGCGAGACCGGCCGATCGGAAGGCACGGGTCCAGACGAAAGCGAAAAAAGCGGACAGGCGGGACGGCTGGGAGGGCGGGACGGCTGGGAGGGCGGGACGGGTGGGCGGGCGGGACGGGTGGGGTGGGGTGCGCGGCGGTGGGACCATGTGCGGATGGAGCCAGGCTGGGTGGAGTTTCACCGGCGGGACACGGCGCCGGTCGTGGAGCTGGTCCGGCGCGTCGCGCAGGCGCGCGACCCGGGCGAGCATGGCGACGGGGTCGAGGTGGTGGTCGAGTCGCCGGCCGCCGGCAGGCTCGCGGACCTCCTCGACCGGGCAGACTCGGTGCAGGCCCGGATCATCGTCACCAAGGCCGGCGGCGAGGTGGCGTACCCGTTCGATGTGCGGCTGGTCAGCGAGGGCGGCGCCGAGGCGGCCCGGCGTGCCGGCGAGAGCCTGGTGGGGCCGGGTCGGGGCTGGGCCACCAGCGAGACGGACGGGGAGGCGTTCCTGGTCCACAAGGGACGCCCGGGTGCCGAGCCGGACTGGGTCGAGCTGACCGCCGGCGCAGTGACGGCGCTCGTCACGCTCGCCGGTGAGGTGGGCGACGAGGGCTGGCGGGCGCGGGTCGACCGCGCGGTGCGGCGCCACTGACCGTGCCGGTGCGGCGCCACTGACCGCGCGGTGCGGCGCCACTGACCGCACCCCGCCGCAGCCGACCACGCGTGTCGATGGCCCGCTGATCCCGGACGGCCCTCGGCGCGGCCCGCGTCAACCCGGGACAGGAGGCCGGCGAGGCGGGTAGAGTCCGCACACCATGAGCCGCACCTTTCCAACCGGCTTCCGCTGGGGCGTAGCCACCGCGGCGTACCAGATCGAGGGCGCCGCCACCGAGGGTGGGCGGGGACCGTCCATCTGGGACACGTTCACCGCGGACCCCGACCGCGTCGCCGACGGCAGCACCGGCGCCGTGGCCTGCGACCACTACCACCGCTACGAGCAGGACGTGGCGCTCATGGCGGAGCTGGGCGTCTCGGCGTACCGCTTCTCCATCGCCTGGCCCCGCATCCAGCCGGCGGGGACCGGCGGCACCAACCCGGCCGGGGTCGCCTTCTACGACCGGCTGGTGGACGCGTTGCTGGCGGCCGGCATCGACCCGGTGGCCACGCTCTTCCACTGGGACCTGCCGCAGGCGCTACAGGACGCCGGCGGGTGGTCGGCCCGGGACACGGCGGCGCGCTTCGGCGACTACGCCGACCTGGTCGGCGCCGCGCTCGGTGACCGGGTCAAGCTGTGGATCACGCTGAACGAGCCCTCGGTGCACTTCGTCTACGGCCACCTGTGGGGCATGCACGCCCCGGGCCTGCACCTCTTCGACGACCCGTTCCCGGTCGCGCACCACCAGCTGCTCGGGCACGGGCTCGCGGTGCGGGCGCTGCGCGCCCACAGCACCAGCCCGGTCGCGGTCACCAACAGCTACGCCCCGTCCTGGGCGGTCGGGCCGGACGGCACCCGGGACACGGCCACCGACGCCGACCGGGCCGCCGCGGGCGCCCACGACACCTTCTACAACCGGCTCTTCACCGACCCGGTGCTGCTCGGCCGCTACCCGGACGGGCTCGGGTCGCTGGCCATCGCCGGCACCGACCGCCTCGGCGCCCTGGTGCGGGACGGGGACCTGGCCACGATCGCGGCGCCGCTGGACGCCCTGGGGGTCAACTACTACAGCCCGCAGGGCGTGGCCGCCCCGAGCGAGGGCAGCCCGTTCCCGTTCGACATGCGGCTGGTCGAGGGCTACCCGCTCACCTACTTCGGCTGGCCGGTCGTCCCGGAGGGGCTGCGTGACCTGCTGCTCCTGCTGCGCGAGCGGTACGGCCCCGCGCTGCCCCCGCTCCACGTCACCGAGAACGGCTGCGCCTACGACGACACGGTCGGCCCGGACGGCCGCTGCAACGACCCGGACCGGGTGTCCTACCTGGACGCACACATCGGCGCGGTGGCCGACGCCATCGCGGCCGGGGTGGACGTGCGTGGCTACTACGTCTGGTCGCTGCTGGACAACTTCGAGTGGGCCGAGGGTTACACCAAGCGGTTCGGGCTGGTGCACGTGGACTTCGCCACGCAGGCGCGTACCCGGAAAAGCTCTTTCGCCTGGTATCGCGACCTCATCGCGGGTCGGGCGTGACCGCGGCCCCGGCGGCGCTGGCAGAGCCGGGGGTACGGGTCCGCGCCCGCTGGGTCGGCCTGCTCGTGGTCGCCAACCTCGGGGTGTGGATGGCGTTCTTCACCCCGATCCAGGTGCTGCTCCCCCGGCAGGTGCAGGCGATCGCGCCGGACAGCAAGGAGGCGATGCTCGGCTGGGTCACCGGCCTCGGCGCGCTGGCGGCGGTGGTCGCCAACCCACTGGCCGGGGCGCTGTCCGACCGGACCGCCGGCCGGTTCGGCCGGCGGCACCCGTGGACGCTGGGCGGGGCGCTGCTGGGCGCTGCGGCGCTGCTGCTCCTCTCCCAGCAGCGCACCGTGCTCGGCCTGGCCGTGAGCTGGGTGCTCGCCCAGGTCTGCTTCAACGCCATGCTCGCCTCGCTGACCGCCGCGGTGCCGGACCGGGTGCCGGTGGCGCAGCGCGGCGCGGTCTCCGGCTGGGTCGGCATCCCGCAGGTGCTCGGCGTGGTGCTGGGGGTGGTCCTGGTGGCGGGGGTGGTCACCGGCACGACCGCCGGGTACGCCGTGATCGGGCTCGCCGTGGTCGCCTTCGCGCTGCCGTTCGTGCTGGGCACGCCGGACGACCCGCTGCCGGCCGGGCACCGGCCGCCGCTGCGGCTGCGGGCGCTGCTGCGCGGGCTCTGGGTCGACCCGCGGCAGCATCCCGACTTCGGGTGGGCCTGGCTGACCCGCTTCCTGGTGCAGCTGGGCAACGCGCTCGGCACGCTCTACCTGCTCTACTTCCTCACCGACGCGGTGCGCCTGGCCGACCCCGAGGGCGGGCTGCTGGTGCTGATCCTGACCTACACCGCCGCCCTGGTCGCCACGACCGTGGTGGCCGGCGCGCTCTCCGACCGCAGCGGCCGGCGCAAGGTCTTCGTGATCGCTTCCGGGCTGGTGATGGCGGTCGCCGCGCTGCTGCTGGCGGCGTGGCCGACCTGGCCGGTGGCGGTGGCCGCGGCTGCGGTGCTCGGCGCCGGGTACGGCATCTACGTCGCGGTGGACGCGGCGCTGATCACCCAGGTGCTGCCGGAGGCGAAGGACCGAGCCAAGGACCTCGGCGTGATCAACATCGCGAACTCGGCGCCGCAGGTGCTCGGGCCGGCGCTGGCCGCGCCCGTCGTGGCCGGGCTCGGCGGCTATCCGGCGCTGTACGCGCTGACCGCCGTGGTGACCGTGCTCGGCAGCGTCCTCATCGTCAAGATCCGTTCAGTTCCCTAGGCGGCCGGGCGGCCGGTTCGTCCGCCGCTCGGGCCAGCGCCTCCAGCGCCCGCAGGATCTCGGTGACCGGCACGTTCGGCGGCAGCTCGAGTTTGACGTCGATGCCCTGGCCGTGGACCAGGACGCGGGTCGGCGTGGGCCGGTCCAGCCGCAGCACCCACCGGCGCAGGGCACGGGCCAGGGCGGGCAGCCTCGGGCGCAGCGCGGCGAGGGTCACCACGCTCGCCACGACGTTCAGCCCCTCCACCACGATCCGGTACGGCGCGCCGTCGCCGCGCGTGCCCTGGTCCGGCAGGTCGAGCTCGGCGAGCACCTCGGGCGGCAGGACCAGTTCGACGTCAGCCATCGGCACCCCGTACGTAGGAGGCGATCTTCTTCTTGACCGCGGGGGTCAGCGGGCGCAGCTCGCCGGTGGCCCGGTCGTCGACGATGTACCCCTGGACATACTGGATGCCCATGGCGTAGATCGCCTCCAGCTTGCCCGCCTCCCGCTCGTCCATGCCCTCGACGACAACGTCCCGGACACCGGGCCCGGTGCCCCGGCGCAGGGCGTCGCGGGCGATCTGCACCACCAGCCTGAGCTCGTCGAGGGCCCGCGCGTGGGCGAGGACCGACCGGTCGACCTTGATCTGGGTCAGCCCGAGCCTGGAGATCCGGTCGAGCGAGGCGTGGTCGACGCCGAAGTCGTCGACCGCGAACCCGACCCGCAGGTCGTCCGCGAGCCGGGTCAGGTGCGCGCGGAAGTACTCGATCCAGTCGTCGCCCCAGTCCTCCCCGGGCCGGGGCTCGATCTTGTCGCGCTCGGAGATCTCCAGCGTGACGGCGCCGTAGCCGAGACCGGTCTCCTGGATCACGTTGCGCAGCGCGTCCACGTACGCGTCGCTGAGCAGCGCGCGGACCGCCACGTTGATGGAGACGCCGGGCAGCTTGGGGCCCTGCCAGCTGTCGGCCGCGCGGGCGTAGGACTCGATCGCCTTGACCGCCAGCACGCTGTCGCGCTCGATCACGAACCGGTCGCCCCACGGGTAGGCGAGGTCGAGCGCCCGACCCGACGCCTGGCGGGCGTGCAGGTCCCGGCGGGCCAGCGCCTCGTACGCGTGCACGTGCACGAACCTGGGGTGGCGGGCCAGCTCCACCACCGGTTCGAAGACCATCACCAGCGAGCCGAGCACCCGCTGGTACGCGGCGAAGCAGTGTTCGTAGATCTCCAGCGGCAGGCGGCCGGAGCTCTCGCGCAGCGCGGTCAGCACCTCGACCTCGGTCAGCGGCAGGTCTTCGGGGCTGCTGGCGCCCCACAGGGCGCGCAGCAGGCCGGCGAGTGGCTCGCCCAGGTCGAGGAAGGGAGCGGCCGGGTCCAGCACCACCAGGAAGGACGTCCGGGCGCCGCCGTGATGGGTGAGCGGGACGGCCAGCAGCCGGTGCGCGTCCTCCTGGGCGGCGACCCAGCCGAGCGCCTCCCGCCGGTGTGGCCGCGCGAGGCTGGCCACCTGCGCCATCAGCTCGGAGCTGTCGGCGCCGCCGAAGCCTGCGGTCGCATCCCGGATCTGGTAGCCCGCACCGGGAAACTCGACGACAGCGGCCCCGCGTGCGGAGACCGAGCGCCTGACCCGCTCGAGGTAGCCGCCGGGGGCGGCGCTGTCCCCGGCCGCCACGGGCCCCGCCGTGGCAGGCCCGGCCGACGCGGGCCCCGCCGTGGCACGCCCGGCCGCTGTCGGCTCGTCCGGCCGGAAGGCCTGGTCGAGAAACTGCTTGATCGTGCTGACCGACCGGTCGAGCGGGTTGGCGCACCAGACGATCCGCACCTGCGGCGCCGGCTGGCTCTCCGGCCGGGCGGCGGGCCGGGCGAGGTGCGGCCGGGTCAGGACCGCGCTGGGGCCCCACTGCTGCACCGTGGAGAGCGGCTCCGGATCCAGGGGCTGCCCGGTCACGAACTCGACCGCGTCCGCGAAGGTCACGCCGTCGCCGCCGGCGGCGACATTGTCCAGGGCACGCAGGAACTCGTACGTGAAGACGCCGTGCCGGTGGTCGTCGCTCTCCCGTACCCGTGCGTCCCGGGCGCAGGCCAGCAGCGTGCTGTGCCGGCTGAGCTGTGACTCGTAGTTGCCGAGTGCGTGGCGCAGCGTCCGCCAGCGGTGGCGGGACGCCTCGTCGCGCTCGTCGAAATACCCGCCCGCATGGCAGCAGTCCAGCACCAGGAAGGACGAGCCGGCGCACGCCTCGAACACCTCGTCGCGCAGGAACCGCATGCGCAGGCCCTGCTCGGGTTCCTGCTGCACCGCCAGCAGGTCGAAGTCGGCGGTGACCAGGTAGGGGTTGCCCAGGCGGTCCCAGGGCGGCAGCACCGCGTGGCCGGCGAAGTAGACGAACAGCATGTCCGACGCGGTGGCCCGCAGCGCGAGGGCGCGCAGGGTCCGCTTGACCACCGGCGCGGTGGCCTGCTCGTCCACCAGCACCGTCACGTCGCCGGGGTCGAACGTGCCGGTGGTCCGGTGGGTCAGCAGCCCGGCGAGCGTGGTCGCGTCCACGCCGGCATACCTCAGCGGCGGCATCCCGCTCGCCCGACCGGCACCGTTGACACCGATGATGACCGCGCGCCGCTCCCCCTCCACCCGCACCCCCAGTGGCAACGGCTGTTACACCAGAGACATTGACGGCCACCGAAAGCGACTGTACCGCAGGGCCTCAATACCGCCAGGCCCCGGAGAGTGTCGCCTACTAGGCTGTGGAGGTGACCGTACGCGTGCGCTTCGCCCCGTCCCCGACCGGCATCTTCCATGTCGGGGGGGCCCGGTCCGCGCTGCAGAACTGGATCTTCGCCAAGCAGCACGGCGGCGCGTTCGTGCTGCGGATCGAGGACACCGACGCGTCCCGCAACCGTCCGGAGTGGACGGAGGGCATCCTGTCCGCGCTGGACTGGGTCGGGATCCGGCGGGGGACGTACGAGGGCCCGTACTTCCAGTCGGCGTACGACGAGCAGCACCGGGCCGCGGCCGCGCGGCTGCACGCGGAGGGCCGCGCCTACTACTGCGGGTGCACGCGGGACGACGTCGCCGCGCGCACCGGTGACACCCACCGGGGGTACGACGGCTTCTGCCGTGACCGCGGCCTCGGGCCGGGGCCGGGCCGGGCGCTGCGCTTCCGGACCCCGGACTCCGGGCAGACCCGGGTGGCTGACCTGATCCGCGGCGAGCCCACCTTCGACAACGCGCTGCTGGAGGACTTCGTCATCGCCCGGGCGGACGGCTCGGCGGTGTTCCTGCTCGCCAACGTCGTCGACGACATGAGCATGGGGATCACCCACGTGATCCGGGCCGAGGAGCACCTGCCGAACACGCCGAAGCAGCAGCTGCTGTGGCAGGCGCTGGGGCACCAGCCGCCGGTGTGGGCGCACGTGCCGGTGGTGGTCAACGAGCGCCGGCAGAAGCTGTCCAAGCGCCGCGACAAGGTGGCCCTGGAGGCATTCCGCGATGAGGGCTATCTCGCCGACGCGATGCGCAACTACCTGATGCTGCTGGGCTGGGCCCCCTCGGGCGACCGGGAGATCGTGCCGTGGTCGGTGATCGAGTCGGAGTTCCGGCTGGAGGAGGTCAACCCCTCCCCCGCCTTCTTCGACGAGAAGAAGCTGCGCGCCTTCAACGGTGAGTACCTGCGCGCCCTGCCGGTGGCCGGGCTCATCGCCGCGTGCCAGCCGTGGCTGACCGGCACGCCCACGATCCCGGCCCCGCCGTGGAAGGCCGACCACTTCGACCCGGCCGCGTTCGCCGCGGTCGCGCCGCTGGCGCAGACGCGCATCACCGTACTCTCCGAGATCGTGCCCGCGGTGGACTTCCTCTTCCTGGAGGAGCCGGCGCTGGACGAGGCGTCCTGGGCCAAGGCGACGAAGGACCGCGGCGAGGCCACGGGCCTGCTGGGCGACGCCGTCACCGCGTTCGAGGCGCTCGGGCGGTGGACCGCGGATGCGCTCAAGGAGGCCCTGGAGGGGGTGGGCGCGGCCCGCGGGCTGAAGCTCGGCAAGGCCCAGGCACCGGTACGCGTCGCGGTCACCGGCCGTTCGGTTGGGCTGCCGCTGTTCGAGTCCCTCGATGTGCTCGGCCGGGAGCGCACGCTGTCCCGGCTGCGCGCGGCGGCGGAGAAACTCGCCGAATGAGGCGGGCCCTGGAGGTTTAGCCCGGCATCCGGGACGGGAAGTTTTCGATCGTGGCCCGTCTGTGACCCAAGATGGACCAATGGCGTACCCCTGGGGTGCAACCATCAGAGCCGCCGCGGTGTCTTACTAGCAAGGCGCGAGCGCCGGGCGATTCCACGGGGCGAGGAGGTCGGCCATGAGCCGCCGGACACTGCATCTTCTGGTCCTGTGCGGCGCCCTCACGCTGACCATCCTGGCTCCGGCCACCGCAGCCTCCGCCGCCGGGCCGACCTCGGTCACCATCGACGGGCCGGGCCTGAAGCAGCCGCTCGCCGTCACCGCCACGGCCCAGCCGGACGCGTTCAAGCGGCTGCTGACCGAGGTGAGCTGGCTCGCCACCCGGCAGGGCAACGCACCCGCCCCGGACCCGGCCGCCCTGGGGCCGAAGTACGTCGCCGTGGTGTCGGTCAACGACAAGCCGGACCAGGTCTACGAGCTCTACCCGCAGGCGACCGGCGGCCCCCGGGTGTTCCGCCCGGCCAGCCAACCGCACCGCCGCAAGACCACCGCCGCGTGGTTCTACGGCCGGCTGTCCCTGGAGGACTCGCTGCGCGACGCGGGCGTGCCGCTGTCCAGCAGTGGCGTACGGGTCATCACCGGCGGGCGCGGCGGTGGCACCGGTGAGGCCGTCCTCCCCGGGGTGGCGACCAGCAGCTCGCCCAAGGCCGCGAGCCTCGGCAACATGGTCGAGCAGTGGCGGCTGAGCGTGCTCCTGTCCGGCGCGGTCGCGCTCGTGCTGATGCTCGGGCTCGCCGGCATGGCGCGGGTGGCCCGGCGATAGCGATTTTCTTGTGAGTTCGGGGAGCGGCAGCTCAACACCATAGACCTATTGACTGTTATTTATGTCAGTGGTTCTCTGGCGTACCACGCCCGCTCACGCTTCAGCTCCCCGAAAGGACCGCGCCGTGCCACGTACGAAGGGACTGCGCCTGGCTGTCGTGGCGGTGGCCGCGCTCGCCGCGACCGGCCTGATGCCGGTGCAGCCGGCCGCCGCGACCACCGTCACCGTCGACAACGCCACCGCCGGCCAGTTCACCGCCAGCGCCAACTGGGGCACCTCCGCCTGGTCCAGCCAGCGCTTCGGCGCCGACTACCGGTTCGCCACGCCGGACACCACCACCAGCGACGCGGCCTGGTTCCGGATGAACCTGCCCGCCACCGGCGCCTACCTGGTCGAGGTGTGGTACCCGGCCAACGCCGGCTACAACAGCGCCACCCCGTACGTCGTGGCCACCACCACCGGCAACCAGACCGTCGCCGTCGACCAGCGCAGCAACGGGGGTCGCTGGGTGAGCCTGGGCACCTTCACCCTGCCCGCGGGCGACCGCAACGTCGTCGGCGTCAGCCGCTGGACCAACGCCGCCGGCTACGTCATCGCCGACGCGGTGCGGGTCACCAGCACCAGCACACCCGGGTTCTCGCTGCCGGTGCCGTACGGGGCGCTCCCGCGCAGCGAGTACGACGACCCGCACCACGACTACCCGGCCATCGACCTGCCCGTGCCCACCGGCACCTCCGCGTACGCGGTGCGCGCCGGCACCGTGGTCCGCATCAACGACAGCAGCTGCGGGCTCGGCATCAACCTCACCGGTACGGACAACGCGGTCTACACGTACTGCCACCTCTCCGCGTGGTCAGTCGCCCACGGCGCGGCGGTCGGCCCGGGCCAGCAGCTCGGCCTTACCGGCAACACCGGCAACTCCACCGGGCCGCACCTGCACTTCGGCATCCGTACCGGCACCACCCGCCGGTGCCCGCAGACCTTCCTGCTCGCCATCTACGACGGCCTCACCCCGCCGGCCGCCACCAGCCTGCCCACCACCGGCTGCTTCTACACCACCTTCGGCACGCCGGAGGCCCCGCTCGGCTGACCGGCCCGCTGCCACCGCCCGGCGCGGCGTCCCCGCCCGCCGGGCGGTGCGGGTCTCGACGGCCGACCCGGCCCGTACGCACAGCAGCACCACGGCGGCGCCGAGCAGCCAGCCGCCGAGCACATCGGTGGGCCAGTGGGCGAGCAGCGCCACCCGGCTCAGGCCGATGAGGCCGGCGAGCGCCAGTGCGGCGCCAACCGCGACGGCCCGCCCGGGCCAGCGCAGCCGCGGCCACAGCAGGAGCACCGCGAGCAGCGCCGCGGCGCTGGCGTGGCTGGCGTGCCCGCTGGGGAACCCGGAGCCGGCCACGTGGACGAACCCGTCCACCGGCCGGGGCCGGGGCAGCCACAGGTGGGCGAGGATCCACACCACCGGGATCGTGACGGCTACGAGCGCGGTGGCCACCGCCGGGGCGTACGCCCGCCGGACCAGCAGCCCGACGGCGAGCACGGCGCCGGCGGCGGCGAACCAGACCGTGTCGCCCGCGGCGGTGACCAGCCGCAGCGCCTCCACCCAGGCCGGGTTGGCGAGCCCGAGCTCCCGCCAGAGCTGCGACAGGGCGAGGTCCAACCCGGCCAGCGGCGCGCCGGGGGCGAGCACCAGGGTCGCCAGGGCGACCAGCGCGGCCAGGGCTGTCATCGGGTACGCCAGCTGCGGTCGGCACACCCTGCTGATCCTGGCACGGCCGCCCGTGCGGCGCTGATCCCGGCCCGGGCCGGCGTGAAAGGCTGGCGCAATGACCGAGCTGGCCGCGACCCTGCGGCGGATCGAGCGCTCGGCCGGAGCCCTGGCCACGGCGAGCGTGGCGCGGATGGACGACACGCTGCCGTGGTTCCGCGGGCTGCCGGCCGACCAGCGGGCCTGGGTCATGCTGGTGGCTCAGGCCGGGGTCCGGTCGCTGGTGGAGTGGCTGCGCCAGGGCGGTAACACCAGCGGGGAGGTCTCCGACGAGATCTTCGAGGCGGCACCGCGCGCGCTGGCCCGGTCGATCAGCCTCCAGCACACGGTCGCCCTGATCAAGGTGACCATTGACGTGGTCGAGGAGCAGGTGGACCACCTCGCGGCGCCGGGCGAGGAGGAGGCCCTGCGCTCGGCGGTGCTGCGGTTCTCCCGGGAGGTGGCGTTCTCCGCCGCCCGGGTCTACGCCCGGGCCGCGGAGAGCCGCGGCAGCTGGGACGCCCGGCTCCAGGCGCTGCTCGTCGACGCGCTGCTGCGCGGGGACTCCTCCGACGTGCTGGCCAGCCGGGCGGCGGCGCTCGGCTGGGACGACCGGCCGCCGGTCGCGGTGCTGGTCGGCCGGTCCCCCGGCGGTGAGGCGGCAGCGGTGCTGCACACGGTCTACCGGTCGGCCCGCCGGATCGGCGTGGAGATCCTCGGCGGCGTGCACGGCGACCGGCTGGTGGTGGTCGTGGGCGGCGCC
Organism: Micromonosporaceae bacterium; assembly: GCA_035707405.1. Classification (GTDB taxonomy): domain Bacteria; phylum Actinomycetota; class Actinomycetes; order Mycobacteriales; family Micromonosporaceae; genus DASSUC01. The sequence continues at coordinate 13,510 of DASSUC010000143.1, forward strand.
GACGCCCCGCTCGCCGCGGCGGAGAAGCTGCTGCCCGGCTTCGGGGAGGGGCCGGTCGTGGTCGGGCCGGCAGTACCCTCGCTGGACGAGGCGGCCGAGTCGGCCCGGGCCGCGCTCGCCGGCTTCCGGGCCGCCGCCGCGTGGCCGGCCGCGCCGCGCCCGGTGGCAGCCGTCGACCTGCTGCCGGAGCGGGCCCTCGCCGGCGACGCGGAGGCCCGGCGGATCCTGCGCCACGAGGTGTACGGGTCGCTGGTCCGCGCCGGCGGCGAGCTGCTGGAGACCCTGGACGGGTTCTTCGCCGCGGGCGGGGTACTGGAGAGCGCGGCGCGGATGCTCTTCGTCCACCCGAACACGGTGCGTTACCGGCTACGCCGGATCGCCGAGGTGAGCGGGCTCACGCCGATGCACCCGCGGGACGCGTTCGCGCTGCGGGTCGCGCTCGCCATCGGGCGGCTCGACCCCTCCGCGCCGGTGCCGCCCGGACCTGCCCAGCCGTCCCGCACTCCGGAACAGTTGTAGGGACCATACAAAGTTCATCGTCGGGTTTCGTGCCCTCCGGCACCACTGATCTCCCTGGTATCGGGGACAGTCGTAGAGTGCTCGCCGCAATCACGCCCGGCCAGGGCTCGCAGAAGCCTGGCTTCCTCGCCCCTTGGCTCGCCCTGCCCGCGCTTGAGGCGCGCCTGAGGTGGTGGTCCGCCGTTGCCAGCACCGACCTGGTGCACCTGGGCACCGAGGCGGACGCCGAGGAGATCCGCGACACCGCCAAGACCCAGCCGCTGCTGACCGCCGCCGCCCTGGTCGTCGCCGAGCACCTGCCGATGTACGACGTCCAGGTGCTGGCCGGGCACAGCGTCGGCGAGCTGGGCGCGGCGGCGCTGGCCGGCGTGCTCACGCCGGAGGCGGCGGTGACCCTCGCCGCGGTCCGGGGCCGGGAGATGGCCGCCGCCTGCGCGGCCGAGCGCACGAACATGGTGGCGGTGCTGGGGGGCGACGAGGACGCGGTGATCGAGGCGATCGACGCGCACGGGCTCTACGCCGCCAACCGCAACGGCGCCGGCCAGATCGTGGCGGCCGGGGCCGTCGACTCGCTGGACAAGTTCGCCGCCAGCCCGCCGGAGCGCGCCCGGGTGGTCACCATGAAGGTGGCCGGCGCGTTCCACACGCCGTACATGGCCCCTGCCGAGCAGGCGCTGAGCACGGTCGCCGCGGGCATCGTGCCGGGCGAGCCGACCAAGCTGATGCTCTCCAACCTGGACGGAGCCGCCGTCACCCACGGCCGGGACCTGCTGCTGCGCCTGGTCCGCCAGGTGACCACACCGGTGCGCTGGGACCTGTGCATGCGCTCGCTCGCCGACCTCGGGGTGACCGCCGTGCTGGAGCTGCCGCCGGCCGGCACGCTCACCAGCCTGCTCCGGCGCGCGTACCCGGACATCGAGGTGCTCAAGCTGAACACGCCGGACGACCTGCCCGCAGCCCGGGACCTGATCGCCCGCCACGGCGCCGCCCCGAACATCCACGCCAGCTCCGAGCCGTTCCCGAGCTTCCGCGTCGTCGTTGCCGCGGCCGCCGGCACGTTCGAGCCCGCCGAAGACCTCACCGAGGGAGACACCGTGCGCGCCGGCCAGGTCGTCGGGCATGTGGTCACCCGCCAGGGCCCGGTCGAGGTGGCTGCGCACGACACCGGCGTGCTCACCGAGTGGCTCGCCCACCACCGCGACCCCGTGGCGCCGGGCCAGCCCCTCGCCCGGATCGGAGGCCCTGCATGACCGGCTCCAAGATCCTCTCTGTCGGGCACTACCAGCCGCCCCAGGTGCTCACCAACGACGACCTGGCCCAGATCGTCGACACCAGCGACGAGTGGATCCGGGACCGGGTCGGCATCGTCACCCGCCGGGTCGCCGACAACGAGACCGTCGCCGACATGGCGGCCGCGGCTGCGGACAAGGCCCTGGCCGGGTCCGGGCTGACCGCCGCCGACATCGACCTGGTCGTCGTGGCGACCTGCTCCTCCGTTGACCGCTGCCCCAACGTGGCGACCCGGGTCGCCGGACGGCTGGGCATCCGCTCGCCCGGGGCGTACGACATCAACACCGCCTGCTCCGGCTTCTCGTACGGCCTGGCAACGGTCGACCACGCGATGCGGGCCGGCGCGGCGCGCAACGCGATCGTGGTGGGTGCGGAGAAGCTGACCGACTTCACCGACTGGACCGACCGGTCGACCTGCGTGCTCTTCGGCGACGGCGCCGGCGCCGCGGTGCTCACCGCCACCGCCGAGGGCGAGGCGCCGGGCATCGGGCCGGTGCTGTGGGGCTCCGAGCCGGACAAGGGCGACGCCATCGTCATCGAGGGCTGGCGCCCCTACATCCAGCAGGCGGGGCAGACCGTCTTCCGGTGGGCCACGTTCGCGCTGCCCGACCTCGCCCGGCGGGCCTGCGCGGCGGCCGGCATCGAGCCGCACGAGCTGGCCGCGTTCGTGCCGCACCAGGCGAACCTGCGCATCATCGAGCCGCTCGCCCGCAAGCTGGGCGCGCCCAACGCGGTGGTGGCGCGGGACATCGTCGAGTCCGGCAACACCTCGGCCGCGAGCGTGCCGATGGCGCTGTCCAAGCTGGTGGAGCGGCGCGAGGTGCCAGCCGGCGCCCCGGTCCTGCTCTTCGCCTTCGGCGGCGGCCTGACCTACGCCGGACAGGTCGTCCGCTGCCCATAAGCCCTGGGACCCTCCGAGAAGGTCCCATGGAACCCCGAGAAGTATGGAAAGGAACTCCGTTGATGGTTCGTGACGAGATCACCGTGGGCCTCGCTGAGATCCTCGAGGAGGTCGCCGGGGTCAACCCGGACGACGTCGCCGAGGAGAAGTCGTTCACCGAGGACCTCGATGTCGACTCGCTGTCGATGGTGGAGGTCGTGGTGGCGGCCGAGGAGAAGTTCGGCGTCAAGATCCCGGACGACGAGGTGCAGAACCTCAAGACCGTGGGTGACGCCGTGTCGTACATCGCAAAGGCCAACGCGTGACCAACCGCGACGTTGTCATCACCGGGATCGGCGCGACGACCCCGCTCGGCGGGGACGCCGCGTCGACCTGGGATGCCATGATCGCCGGCCGGTCCGGGGTCAGTGCACTGACCCAGGAATGGGCAAAGGACCTGCCGGTACGCATC
>DASSUC010000144.1:0-5749 GCA_035707405.1 Micromonosporaceae bacterium
GGACCGCACCGGAGGGTTCCGGGCGTTCATCCCGTGGACCTACCAGCCGGAGAACAACCACCTCAAGGGCCGCACCCAGGCGACCTCGCTGGAGTACCTGCGCCTGGTCGCGGTGGCGCGGCTGTTCTTCGACAACATCGCCCACCTCCAGTCGTCCTGGCTCACCACCGGCAAGGACATCGGCCAGCTCTCGCTGCACCTGGGCGTGGACGACCTCGGCTCGATCATGCTGGAGGAGAACGTCATCTCCTCCGCCGGTGCCCGGCACCGGTCGAACCTGCTCGAGCTGGTCCACATGATCCGCTCGGCGTACCGGGTCCCGGCCCAGCGGGACACCCTTTACCGGCGGCTGCGGGTGCACTGGACCCCGGCCGACGACCCGACCGACGAGCGGGTCGTGTCGCACTTCTCGTCGATCGCCCTTCCCGGCGGCGGCGCGGGTCGCCAGCTCCCCGTGGTCCGGGCGGGCTGACGGGCTCTGGGCCATCGGCCCTGGATACGGCCGTCGGGTCGCTCGTTCGGCCGGTAGCCAGGCCGGTGCCGATCCGCTAGCGTGCGGCGGCGTCGGCCTGTTTCCCTTACCCCCGGGGGAGTCATGAAGGTAGGCACGCGGCGCGCCCGGACGCGCGCTGGCGCTGGCGCGGCCGCACTGCTCCGCACCGGCTCGCGCGTCCTGGCCGGCTCGCGCGTCCTGGCCGGCTCGCTCGTCCTCGCCTGCGCGCTGGTCGGCTTTGGTGGGCCGGCGCAGGCCGACCCCGCGCCCCGCGCCGACCTGTCGGTGAGCGCGGCGGGCACGCCGCTCACCACCGGCACCACCCGGGCAAGGGCCAGGTCATTCAAGATCACCATAACCAACGCCGGTCCGCACACCGCGCAGAACGTCGTGCTCGAGGTGGACCTCGCCGGCCTCGACCGGGCGGTGGCCGGCTATCTCGCGCCGCGCGGGTGCCGCGGCTCCGGCCAGCGGTACCGCTGCTCCTTCGGGCCGGTCGCCTCGCACGGCGTGGTGGATTTCTCCGTCGCCCTCTACGCCAGGGGCGGGACCGGCCCGGCCGGTTCCTTCGCGGTCTCGGCGGTGTCCGGCACCGCGGACCCGGACCGGTCCAACAACTCCGCCGAGGTCCAGGTCGAGGTCGTCGCGCGCAGCTTCGACCTGGTCGCGGTCGCCTTCGACGTGTACGCCGACGACGACACCGAGCCGGTCGAGCTGCTGCCGGTGGCGCCCGGTCACCGCGCCTGGCTGCGCTGGTTCGCGGTCAACCGCGGCGGCGGCTCCGGTGGTGCCGGCGCCACCAGGGGCGTCTCCTACACCGTGGCGCTGCCCGCGCACGTCACGTTCGCCGAGCACCGGCAGGGCTGCGCGTACAGCCCGGACAACCGCAGGATGACCTGCCAGGACCCGGACGCGGTGCTGGCCAGGGGCGCGACCAGCGGTTACGTCTCGGACCCGGTGCGGGTGGTGGTGGACCGGCTGGCCCGGGGACCGGTCCTGGCCGGGGGCACCGTCTCCGCGTACGCCCTGGAGCGGCTCACCGGTGACGCGGCGGGCGCGGCGGCCGGGCCTCGGGTCAAGGCGCTGACCGAGGCGCAGCAGGAGCTGCTGGCCGAGGCCGTGCACGGCGGCGCGGCGCGCTATGACGTCCACGTCTCCGTGCGGCAGCTCGCCGCGGGCGGCGGGGGCGGCCTGCCGATCACCGGCACGCAGGCCGGGCTGGTCGGCCTCCTCGGCCTCGCGGCCCTGGCCGTGGGCGGTGTGCTGTTCGTCATGGCGCGCCGGCGCCGGCTGGTCCTGGTCACGCCGGACGAGCGGATCCCGACCCCGTAACGGTCGCCGCACACTGGCAGAGTGGTACACCGTGACGCGGGCCTACCTGGACAAGTCGCCGCACGACATCGCCGCCATGTTCGACGGGGTGGCGCAGCGGTACGACCTGACGAACAGCGTGCTCTCGTTCGGCCGGGACCGGGCCTGGCGCCGGGCCACCAGGGCGGCGCTGCGGCTCGCCCCCGGCCAGCGGGTGCTCGACCTGGGCGCGGGGACCGGGGTGTCAACCGCTGAGCTGGCCCGCTCCGGCGCGTACGCCGTCGGCGCCGACCTCTCGCTCGGCATGCTGGAGGCCGGCCGGCAGGCCCGCCCGGAGGTGCCGCTGCTGGCCGGCGACGCCCTCGCGCTGCCCTTCCCGGACGCCACCTTCGACGCGGTGACGATCTCGTTCGCGCTGCGGAACGTGGTCGACCCGGACGCCGCGCTGCGGGAGATGGCCCGGGTCACCCGCCCCGGCGGGCGCCTCGTGGTCTGCGAGTTCAGCCACCCGACCCACCAGCCCCTGCGGACCGTCTACCTGTCGTACCTGATGCGGGCCCTGCCCGCGCTCGCCCGGCGGGTGTCCAGCAACCCGGATGCGTACGTCTACCTCGCCGAGTCCATCCGGGCCTGGCCGGACCAGGCCGGCCTGGCCGCCCGGATCACCGAGGCCGGCTGGCAGGGCGTGGCCTGGCGCGACCTCACCGGCGGCGTGGTGGCCCTGCACCGCGCCACCCGCCGCTGACCGCGGTCCCTGCCGCTGACCGCGGTCCCTGCCTGCGTCGTCCGGTCAGTGCCACCGCAGCCCGCGGTCGGTCGCCCCTCAAGATCGCGATCGCATACGCCGGATGTGCAGTTTGGCTAAACATTTGGCGCAAACATCGTGATCATGGCGTGGGGGGCGCGGCATGGAGGCGGGCGATGGTGGTTACTGGGCGCCGACCGTTGAGGCTCGTGAGAGCATTGTTCGGATTGTGTCGATGACATACTCCGGGCGCCCGGTGAGGTCGTACCAGGTGAACCGCAGCACGGTCCAGCCCTCTGCCACCAGCCGGTTCTGCCGCTCGCGGTCGTGGGCGAAGCGGTCGGCGGTGGCGTGGAACGCGCGCCCGTCCAGCTCGACGATGAGCCGGGCGGCGGGAAAAACCAGGTCGCCGACTGCGATCAGGGCGCCCTTGGCGTCCCGGATCCGGTGGTTGGCCACCCATCCGGAGATCCGGGCGGTGTGTAGCAGTGCCACGGCTCGGCGCTCGGCCTCCGATCGGGCACCCGACGCGATCTTTCGCATCAAGCCGACGAGCCGGGGCGCGCCCGGGCGCCCGGCGTGCTCGCGTACCCGCCTGGCCAGCTCGCCGAGGCTCGTCCACCGTTCCCGGAGTGCATCGTCGAGCAGGTTAAGGGCGTCGGCATCGGCGAGCACGAGCAGGCAGTCGAAGACGGTCCGGCCGGTGGCCGTGACGACTGCGTCACCGGCCGGCCACCGGTCGCGTGCGGACAAGGGCGAGCGCAGGTAGGTCACCCCGGGCAGGCCGACCCCCCGGCCCGCCCCGATCCACAGGTACGTGCCACTGTCCGGCACCCGGATGCCGAGGCGGCGTGCGGCGGAGGGCCCAGCGAGGACGCCCGAGGGTACGGCCAGCAGGGCGGCTGCGTCCCGCAGCTGCGGCGTGACCTGGGTCGGCCGGACCGTGTAGACCGTGCCGAGGACGTGCTGCCACTCGCCCGCGGCCAGGCGGCGCCGCACCTGGTACATCGAGTAGCCGCAGGCACGCGCCTGGGCTCGGGTGATGAGACCACCCTGACGGTCGGCGAGCGCGTGCAGCCGTGCTTTGTCGTCCACGACGTAGAGCGTGCCGCGCGGCGGGGCTCTGGCTCCGGTTATCCACAGGCAGCAGGGCACAATTCCAGCAAACCGGACGCCGCTCGCCGGGTGTGGCGCCGTCGCGGCACCCCTCGGCGCCATGATCGCGATTTCTGCGCCAGATGTTTAGCCAGACTGCACATTCGGCGTCTGTGATCGCGATCTTGATGGAAAGCCGGCCGCTGGCGGGTCAAGGTGGACGGGTCGGGCGAGCTAGGCCGGGTGGAATGGGCAGAATGGGCGCAATGGGTGGAGGGTCGGGAGGGGCGGGTGGAGAGTGGGAGAGCCGGGAGGGGCGGCGGGAGGCGCGGGTGGAAGCGGATGGGTGAGGTGGGGAGGGCAGGTTAGGCGCGCCTAAGTGAGCGCGGGAGTCGGCGCCGTCTTAGACTGGCACGCCGAAGCTTGTGAAGACTTTCACGAGTGCGCAACACGCATTCCGGCACGGGCACGCACGGGCAGCAGGACAGGGGGCGGGAGGTGGCCGTGACGCCGACGCGGCATGACGCCGAGGTCGATGCCGACGTGATCATCGTCGGCGCCGGGCCGGGCGGCTCCACGACCGCCTACCACCTGGCCCGGCACGGCGTGCGCGCGCTGATGCTGGAGAAGAGCCAGTTCCCCCGGGAGAAGGTGTGCGGCGACGGGCTCACCCCCCGCGCGGTCACCCAGCTGGTGAAGATGGGCATCAAGACCGAGCCGGGCGATGGCTGGCTGCACAACAAGGGCCTGCGCATCATCGGCGGCGGGGTACGGATGGAGCTGGACTGGCCCGACCTGGCCAGCCACCCCGGCTACGGGCTGGTGCGCACCCGGCTCGACTTCGACGACCTGCTCGCCCGGCACGCGGTCGCGGCAGGGGCGGAGCTGCGTACCGGCCACACGGTCACGGCACCCGTGCTGGACGACGGCGGCCGCGTGGTGGGCGTGACCGCGACCGTGGACGGCCAGCCGCGGACCTTCCGCGCACCGCTGGTGGTCGCGGCCGACGGGGTCTCCGGGCGGTTCCCGCTCGCGCTGGGCCTGCGCAAGCGCGACGACCGGCCGATCGGCGTCGCGGTTCGGCAGTACTACCGCTCGCCGGTCCGGCACGACGACGACTACCTGGAGTCCTGGCTGGAGCTGCGCAGCCGCGAGGGCGGGGACCGGCTGCTGCCCGGGTACGGATGGATCTTCGGTCTCGGCGACGGCCGGGTGAACGTGGGCCTCGGCGTGCTCAACTCGTCGGTGGCCTTCGGCAGGACCGACTACCGGGCGATGCTGGGCGACTGGCTGTCCACCACCCCGCCCGAGTGGGGCATGAACGACCCGGCCAACGCCGACGGCAAGCCACAGGGCGCGGCGCTGCCGATGGGGTTCAACCGGGTGCCGCACTACACCCGGGGTGTCCTGCTGGTCGGTGACTGCGGCGGCCTGGTCAACCCGTTCAACGGGGAGGGCATCGCCTATGCCATGGAGTCCGGCGAGCTGGCCGCGGAGGTCATCGTCCAGGCGCTGGCCCGCCCGACCGAGGCCGGGCGCGAGCGGGCGCTGATGGGCTACCCCACCGAGCTGAAGACGCGGTACGGGGGGTATTACCGGCTGGGCGGGCTCTTCGTCAAGCTCATCGGCCAGCCACAGGTCATGCGGCTGGCCACCCGGCACGGCCTGCCGCACCCGCTGCTCATGCGGTTCGCCTTCAAGCTCCTGGCGAACCTCACCGACCCGCGGGGCGGCGACGCCATCGACCGCGTCATCAACGCGATGACCAGGGTGACCCCGGCGGTGTGAACGCCGGCCAAGACCAATAACGTGAGCTGGTCGGGAAGGACGGAGCAGGCAGGGTCATGACACTCTCGCCATACGTGCCCATCATCGGGCTGTTCGCGATCGCTGCGGCGTTCGCGCTGTTCTCCGTGGCCATCGCGCCCATTGTCGGCCCGCGCCGGTTCAACCGGGCCAAGCTCGAGGCGTACGAGTGCGGTATCGAGCCGACCCCGCAGCCGGTCGGCGGCGGCCGCTTCCCGGTGAAGTTCTACCTGACCGCGATGCTCTTCATCATCTTCGACATCGAGATCATCTTCCTCTACCCCTGGGCGGTGTCCTTC
>DASSUC010000145.1:0-24913 GCA_035707405.1 Micromonosporaceae bacterium
CTGCTTCCTTTGAGACACAAGGCCTATGAAGTTGATCGTGTGTCCAGTGGCTTTCGCGTTCCGCGGCCACCTGTGATCCGCTGACCTGGGCTTTTACCCGGCCGTGTGTCCAGAATCAGCCCTCAGCTGCGGAACGCCAGCCTCAGGCTGGCGTACCGGGATCTCGCCCGCAGTGCTGGTTTGTTGGCGAACATCCGAGCACCATCGGAGCACCCAGAGATCCACTATTGCGAACGGTAGCGTGCGCCCACGGCGGCACTGCACCGAGCAGCGGTCGGCTGTGGTCGGCTGTGGTCGCCGCGGCTTTCAGCGACCAACGCACGGCTACGCACCACCGAGCCGCGCAGACGATCATCTCCGGCCACACCTTCGTCCAGAACATCCGTCACGGTCATTACAGACTGGGAGTTGACACCCCGGGCGGGTGGTGCCCGAACCGACCAGCCCAGGCGATATGCGACGAACGCTCAATCTTCAAGGTCACGCAGCCTGATTCCCAGCGCCGACGCCAGTGACAGCACCGTGAAGTAGCCCGGCTCGACTACTCGCCCCGACTCGATCTTTCTCAGGGTCGACACAGCCACCTGAGCACGAGCGGCCAACTGCTCCTGGGTCATACCCCGGTCTCGGCGCAACACGCGCAGCCGAACCGCGAGCCGGCTCGCATGATCACGAAACCTGCTCTCATCGCGCTTGGCGCGCCCCGCTGGCACGATCAACAAGACTAGTGATAAATTTTGCCCGGTCAAAATTTATCACTAGCTGATTGTGCGCCGGATTCCCAAGATTCGCGAAGCGGTGGAAATGGATGGAAAGCGGCGCCGAGGTCAGCGCAAGATCAGCTAGTTTGCGTTCCGTCGTGCAGCATGGAGGAACGCGCGGGCCGGACGGCGAACGAGCAGCGCGAGAGGAGGCGTGAGAACCGGGTGGCAACTGCGGATCAAGTCAAGGCGCTAGTCAGGAGCCATGGAGACGGTGATGACACCCGCTTCTACTCGGTGGCACTACAGGTCGCCGCGCACGCCGCACGCAGCGGACAAGGCCGATTTGCCCAGGAACTGCGCGATCTCGTTGATACCGCTCGAACAGACGCCACCAGTGCAGACGGCCAGCTCCGCCGTCCGGTTCCCGTCGCCCGACCAAAGGGCGAACTCGCCGATCTTCTCGCCGTCATCTACCCGAGCACCCGAATCGCGGACATCTCCCTGGAAGCGGGCGTACGTCAGCGACTCGACCGAGTCCTGCTCGAACAACACCAGCAGGACCGCCTACGCGCGAAGGGCTTCCATCCGGTACGGCGCCTGCTGCTGGTCGGCCTGCCCGGCACCGGTAAGACGATGACGGCCAACGCCCTGGCCGGTGAGCTTCGTCTGCCGCTGTTCACCATCCGTCTCGACGGGCTGATCACGAAGCTGATGGGTGAGACGGCGGCCAAACTAAGGCTCGTCTTCGACGCGCTCGCCGAGACCCGCGGCGTCTACCTGTTCGATGAAGTCGATGCGCTTGCCGGTGAACGCGCCCGGGCCAACGACGTCGGCGAGATCCGCCGGGTACTCAACTCGTTTCTGCAGTTCCTCGACCAGCAAGACTCGCCGAGCTTGCTGGTCGCGGCCTCCAACCATCCTCAGCTGCTCGACCGGGCGTTGTTCCGTCGCTTCGACCTGGTGGTCGACTACCCGCTACCGACACCCGAGGTCGCCCGCGCGGTGATCCGCAACCGGCTGGCTACGATGGGTCCGCGACGGTGGGCATGGGGCCGGGTCGACGAGGCGGCCGCCGGACTGAGCCACGCCGAGATCACGGTTGCCTGTGAATTGGCGGCGAAGGAGGCCATCCTGTCCGGTCAGCAGCACGTCACTACCGCCTCCCTGGTCGCGGCTCTTCTTGAGCGCCGGAACGCGGTGGCCGGCGACCGGTAGCCATGGCGCCTCGGGATCGTCCTCATCTGCTCATCCGCTCTGCCGCCACCGCGGAGGCGTACCGTCGGCCCACCGGCGGTGGCGGCGATGAAATTGCGGCGCCCTCGAACCGGCAGGCGCACGCCCAGCAGCTCAGCCAGCAGCTCCAGCAGGCGCAGACAACGGCCGAACAGCAACGCGCTGGACAAGACTTCGGCGTCGCCGGCGCGGTGGACGGCGTCTACATCCAGTTCGAGAGCTTTCCCGGCGTTCGTCTCGCCTTGGAGTCGTTGGACTCGCGATCCAACAAGCCACACCCCGAGCTGGTATCCGTCCGCGAGGTCACTACACCCGCCGGGGTGGTGGAGTACGCCACCGTCTTCGTGCCTGACGGCACACTCGGCTACTTCGTAACCCGACTGCGGCAGTACGCGGCAACGGCAAGCCAGGCCAAGCCGGCCAACCGGAACCTCATCGAGCGGATCCAAGCGATCAGCCTGGCCTCGGTCGAGACGCTCTGGACCGACCCACCAGAACAGTTCCCCGAACCCGACGCAACCGTCTGGTGGGAGGTATGGCTACGCCGTCGCGACGGCCACGAGGCGAGCCGGTTCCAGACGTTCGCCCGACACGCCGGCATCCGCCTCGGCACCCGCACCCTCGGGTTCGCCGATCGAGTGGTCATCCTGGCAGAGGCCACGACCGAGCAGTTGGCCGGCGCGCTCGACGTACTCGACGACCTCGCCGAGCTGCGGCGGCCCCACGAGTTGGCACAGATGATCACCCTGGAGCCGGCCGCCGAGCAGGCCGACTGGGTCGACCAGCTGGCGGAGCGCACCCAGCCGGCCGACGCCGACGCCCCCGCCGTCTGCGTGGTGGACACCGGCGTCCACCGTGCCCATCCACTGCTGGCCGCCTCCCTCGCCCCGTCGGACTGCCACGCCTGCGAACCCACCTGGGGGGCTGATGACCGCGAGGGGCACGGCACCGAGATGGCCGGCCTGGCCCTCTACGGCGACGTCGGCCACGCCCTGCTCGCACCCGGCCCGATCCGCCTGCGGCATCGGCTGGAGTCGGTCAAACTGAAGCCGCCGCCGCCCTTGTCCAACCCGCCGGAGCTCTACGGCGCCGTCACTGCGACGGCGACCAGTCTGGTCGAGATCGAAGCACCGCACCGGGCTCGCGCGTTCTCCCTCGCCGTAACCGCCAAGGACATCGCCGCCGGCCAGGCCACAGCCGGGACGATCGTGGTGGGGCAACCCACCTCATGGTCGGCGGCGATCGATGCACTCGCCGCCGGACGCAGCATCCAGACCACCGACGACGGGCTGGTCTTCCTCGACGAAGCCGAGGACAGCGCACGCCGCCTGTTCCTCGTCTCAGCCGGCAACGTCCACCCCACCGACTTTCAGGACGATCACCTGCTCCGCAACGACATCGAACCGGTTGAAGACCCCGCACAGGCATGGAACGCCCTGACGGTCGGCGCATACACACAGATGGACAGCCTCGCCACGGCCAGTCCACACTGGGCCGGCTGGACGCCCGTCGCTGCGCGAGGCGAGCTGTCCCCTCATTCGCGAACGTCGGTCGCATACGCCTCGACCTGGCCCGTCAAACCCGACGTGGTCCTCGAAGGCGGCAACGTCGCCCGCTCACCAGCCGGCACCAGCTACGACACCCCCGAAGAGCTGCAACTGGCGACTACCAAGGCGCCGATCAAAGACACGCGGCTGCTCACGGTCACCTGCGCGACGAGCGCGGCCACGGCCCAAGCCGCACACCTCGCCGCCTCCATCCTCGCCGACTACCCCTCCATATGGCCCGAGACCGTACGGGCCCTGATCGTCCACTCCGCCGAGTGGACCGACGCGATGCGACGTCACGTGCACGAGGCGGGCACCAAAGCGATGCTGCGAGCCGTCCACCGCCGATACGGCATGGGCGTACCCGACCTGGGTCGCGCCACCCGCAGCGCCACCGACGCGCTCACCCTCATCGCCCAGGACACCATCCACCCGTTCCACAACGGGACGATGCGCGAGATGCACCTGCATGATCTGCCCTGGCCCACGAACATCCTCGCTGGCCTTGGCCACGCGACTGTGCGCCTGCGCGTCACCCTGTCGTACTTCATCGAACCCAACCCGGGCAGGCGCGGCTGGATACGTCGATACAGCTACGCGTCGCATGGGCTGCGATTCGACGTCCGCCGCGCCACCGAATCCACCGACGACCTCCGAAAACGCCTCAACCGGCTCGCCCTCGCCGAGGAGGAACACCGCCCCACCAGCGCAGACGACACCGGCAACTGGGTCCTCGGCCCCACACTGCGCACCGCCGGCTCCATACACACCGACATCTGGGAAGGCACCGCCGCCGACCTCGCCAACCGCGGCGCGATCGCCGTCTACCCCATCACCGGATGGTGGAAGGACAACAAGACACGCGACCGCAGCCACCTCGGCGTGCGCTACGCGCTCGTCGTGTCGATCGACACACCAGAGCAGGACGTCGACATCTGGACACCTGTTGCCCAGCAAATTGGGGTGACCGTCCCCATCGAAATCTCCCCTTCCTAATGAGCGTGTCCCGACCTCCTTTGCGCAGGTGGGTGGGGGTTGACAAGGTGACAGCTGGTGCTCAATCCCAGCTCCGGGAACTGATCAACTTTTTGTTGACGAGAACCACCATCGGGCTGGGCGCAGGTCACGATCCGGTACCAACACCAGCCGTACCGAACGGGTCACGGATCATGTACTGGAGAGCCTGGACCGCCTTGACGACCGTGGTGAGCTGGCGTGGTCGGCCACGGAAGTCATAGGTGAGGACCCGCCAGTACCTGAGCTGGGCGTTGGCACGCTCGCCGATACAGCGCAGGCTGGCCTGGGCCCGGTTGGCGGCCTTCTTCGCCTCGGACAGGGTCCTCTCCCCGCGCTTACGCTTGTACCCGGTGACCACGTCCGGGTGCAGACCGATGTAGCCCAGGTCGGCGAGCAGCCCGAGGAAGGCCAGGACCTTCTCGGCAACCCGGAACCGGCGGGCGGCTCGGATGTCGACCGTCTTGCCGGGCAGCACCCCGGACACCCATAGCAGCTCCCCGTCCGGGGCGGCCACGGTCTGCACCGCAGCGCCGTGGCGGCGGTGCTTTCCGGAGTACCACCCGAGTTCGACAGTTGAGCGATCTTCCACGACACGGGCGGCAGTATCGCCGCTGGTCAGGGTCTCAGGCGCTGGTGACGGAGGCGAAAGTTCCTAGTGACACGCCTTGCCACGCTCTGCCGCTGTAGTCAGAGAACTGGGGTATGCCCATAGACACGGCTGGTGCTGATCGTTATCGTGCTGGCCGTGTACGTACGCGTGTCGAGCCGCAAGATCGCCTCCGGGCAGCGGGTGCGCTACCTGCAGCTGGCCCACAACGAGTGGGACCCGGCGGCGAAGATGTCACGCACCAAGGTGCTGCACTCCTTCGGCCGTGAGGACGAGCTGGACCGGGCCGCGATCGAGCGCCTGGTCGGGTCGCTGTCGCGGCTGCTGGAACCCGACCGGGCCGCAGCGGCCACCGGCCCGGCGGAGCTGGTGTTCGTGGGGTCGCGGCCGTTCGGTGGCACCGACGTGCTCGACGGGCTGTGGCGCACGCTGGGTCTGGACGCGGTCATGCGCGAGCAGCTGGCCGGCCGGCGGCTGGACACGCGGGTGGAGCGGGTGCTGTTCGCCCTGGTGGCCAACCGCTGCCTGGACGCCTCCAGCAAGCTGGCCGCGGCTGGCTGGGTCAGCAACGACGTGCATGTCACCGGCCTGGACGCCATCGACGAGCAGGCCTGCTACCGGGCCATGGACTGGCTGCTGCAGATCGAGCCCGCCCTGGCCAAGCAGGTCTACCACCGGGTCACCGGCCTTCTCAACCTTGAGGTGGACCTGCTGTTCTTCGACACGACCAGCACCTACTTCGAGCTCGACGAGGCCGACGAGCCGGTGGCCCGCGACGGGCGCGGCCACGCCCTGGCCAACCCCGAGGACGCCGACGCGGTCTCCCGCAAGGGGTTTCGCAGCTACGGCAACAGCAAGGACCACCGCGACGACCTGCCCCAGGTCGTGGTCGGGATGGCGGTGACCCGCGACGGGATCCCGGTCCGGGTGTGGTCATGGCCCGGGTCGACCGCCGACAGTGAGCTGGTCCGCCAGGCCCGCGACGACCTGCGCGCCTGGACGGTGTCGAAGGTGGTATGGGTCGCCGACCGCGGCTTTGCCTCCGCCGCCAACCGCCGGCACCTGATGCGCGGCGGCGGCAGCTACATCATCGGTGAACGGCTGCGCTCCGGCTCGCCCGAGGCCGCCGCGGCCCTGGCACGGCAGGGCCGCTACGCCACCGTACGCGACAACCTGCAGGTCAAGGAGGTCAACCTCGGCGACGGGGACCGGTGGGTCGTCTGCTTCAACCCAGTCCAGGCCGAACGCGACGCGCACATCCGCACCAAGATGCTCACCCGGTTGGAACAAGCCATCGCCGGGTCCGACGCCCTGCCCCGCGACCAGCGCCACCAGCTGGCCGGGGTGATCTCCACCAAGCCCGGCCTGCGCCGCTACCTGCGCACCACCAGCGGCGGGCTGCTGCGCGTCGACCAAGCCGCAGTCAAGGCCGAAGCCCGCCTGGACGGCAAGTACCTGCTGCGCTGCGCCGACCCGCAGATGAGCCCCGAAGACATCGCCCTGGGCTACAAGCAGCTGCTCGACGTCGAACGCGGCTGGCGCGACCTCAAGCAGGTCATCGACCTGCGCCCGATCTTCCACCGCCGCGAGGACCGCATCCGCGCCCACGTCCTGCTGTGCTGGCTGGCCCTGCTGCTCATCCGCGTCGCCGAGACCCGCACCGGCCACACCTGGCACCGGCTGCGCCACCACCTGCAACGCCTGCACCTGGCCACCTTCACCGGCAGCGCCGGCCTCTACCGCCAGACCAGCGAGCCGACCAAACCCCAACGCGACATCTACACCGCGCTGGACCTCCCCCTCCCCAACAAGATCATCAACCTGGCCGCTGCCGCCCACTGACACCGGCAAGGACCCCATGCTCCCGCCGCGTAACGACATCCGTAACGACAAGCAGGCCCGCCCGACCACCCCAACGGCGCACCCGCAACCAGCATCCCCGCCGCGTGACGACATCCGTAACGACAACCGGGCAACCCTGGCCTGCCCCGTCTGCTCCACCGGGTTCACCCCGGTCCGCCGCCAGCGCTACTGCACCCCCGCCTGCCGGCAAGCCGCCTGGCGCGCCCGCCACCACGACCCCCGGCCAACCATCACCATCCCACCAGCCACACCACGACGCTCCATCACCGTCTACCAATGCTCCGCCTGCGACACCCGCACCCTCGGCCAGCAGTGGTGCCACGACTGCAACCAACCCCGCCACCGCGTCGACCTAGGCGGGCCCTGTCCCCACTGCGACGAACCCGTCGCAGTCAGCGACATCCTCGACCAGCACCCCACACGCCGCTGACCAGCACAAACACGGTCGCCTAGTGACACGCCCCGCCGGCGTGCCATCCACCATTCCCGCAGCTCAACCCCCGAATCTGTGCACTAGACCCGCACCCCAACTGTCGAACTCGGGTACCAGTGCTGCTTCCTCGTGAACTGCGCGGCGACGCGTTCGGTGGGGATGTTGACCCCGTCCACGATCAGGTACTCCCACCCGGCCTTGTAGGCCAGGTAGACCACCTCGGTCAGCGGCAGCGCCCGCCTCGCCAGGACCTTGATGCCTTCTGTGACCATGGTGCGGCAGGTGCTTTTCGGCACGCCGTTGCCCGCGCCCAGTGACCGGTAGGTGTGTCCGCCTTCCAGCCAGGCGATGGTCAGGACCGCCTGCAGGGTGGTGTCGTAGGCGCGCCAGCGGGTGCCGATGCGCTTGCGGTAGCGGGTCAGGGCTGAGGCGAGGTTCTCCACGACGTGGCGTGGCGTGGACAGGGCTAGACCGTAGATGATGGGTGCGGAGGTCTCTGGGTCCTTTTGGTTCGTCACACAGCCGAGCTACCGGAGACCTCCCCTTTCTGCGGTTTTCCCAGCCGGTTCGTGACCGGGTTGTGACCGGTCCTGTTGAGCGCGGTGGTTCTCGTCGACGGGGCGCTAGCCACCGTCCCTGGCCTGCGGTTGAGTGCCAGCGCCGCCGCTGTCAACCCCCCATCCACCTGCGGAAACGAGGTTGGGACAAGCTCATTGTGTGGCTGCGACTCGCAGTCGGCGCGGCTGGAGAGCAAAATGTGCTGTCGTGGCGGGCCGACACGATGATGACAATCGTGTTGCCGCAGCCGTGAGGGGGCACGCGAGCCCGTACGCGACCGGTGGCGGCGGCACCGTGCTCGAGCATGCGTACGGCGGCCTGCTGCTGGCCAGCCTGCTGCGGCAGGCACCGGTACGTGGACTGGGCGACGACTTCACCCCGATCGAGGTTCGGTTCCAGCAAGGCAACTTGTACCCGGTGGACGACCTGGCCGTGGCCGGACACCGCGGCGCGGCGGACCATGTTCGTGGGGGTACGGCGCAGCCCGACGGTTGGCGCGGGCAGCGAGCCGTTCGTCCGGTTGCTCGCCGACTACGTGCGTATGGTGGCCGGTCACCGCGGCGAGTTCGCGGCCGACCGCTGGCGGCTGGGGCTCGCCGTCGCCGCGCCGCATACGGCCTCGACGGACGTGGCGGCGCTCGCCCGGCTTGCGCGGCGGCATCGGGACGACACCGAGTTCCGGGCTGCTGTCGCGGCACCGCGGGCGACGACCGCAAGAATCCGGGAGCGCCTGCGCGTCTTGGACGCCACCGTCGCCGCGGCGGCAGCGCGAGCGGGAAATCGCACCCGGCAGGGACGCCGGTGTGCACCCGTTGACCTGGCCGCTGCTGTGCGCCCTGCGGATTGTCCCGCTGGCGTTGGAGGGAGACGATCCCGCCGACCGTACCCGCGTCGTCGCGGATCTGGTATCGGTGGCGGGGGATGCGGCGCGAGCTGTCGAGATGTGGCGGCAACTGATGGAGCTGTCCGCCGGGTACGCCCAGGTGGCGGCCACGGTCGACCGGGCTATGCTCTGCCGCGAGCTGGGCCTGTCGGGGTTGGCGCGGTTCGGGGCAATCGACACCGGGCCGATTGACCGAGAGGTGGAGCAACCGACGGTCCGGGTGTCGGAGACAGACCCTCAGCGGCTGGGCGTCCACCCCGCGATCGAGGTGGGCGGCGTCGAGGACGGGCTGCCTTCCTACGTCGAGCGGGATATCGACGGTGGCGAGCGCGGACTGCGAGCGGTGCTGGCCCGGGCGGCCGAGCGGGGCGGGTTCGTGTTGCTGGTCGGCGGGTCGTCGGTGGGCAAGACGCGCAGCGCGTACGAGGCTGTGCGCACGGTACTGCCGGACTGGTCGCTGGTGCATCCGGCCGGCCCTGAGGAGGCCGCCGCACTCGCACGACAGCCGTTGCCACGCACCGTGGTGTGGCTCGACGAGCTGCAGCGTTACCTCGCGGGCGAGCGCGGGCTCACCGGCGGGGTGGTGCGCGCGTTGCTGGACGCGCGGTCGCCGACGGTGCTCGTCGCGACGCTCTGGCCGGAGCGGTACCTGGCTTTCACCGAGTCACCGGACGACGGGACCGGTGCCGTGCCGCCCGAGCGGGTCGTGGTTCAGTCCGCCCACGTGGCGGTCATCCCGCCGGTGTTCAGCGCGTCAGAGCAGACCCGGGCCGAAGCCGCAGCGGTACGCGACCGGCGGCTCGCCGCAGCGCTCGGCACGGCGGGGTACGGGCTGACGCAGACCCTGGCGGCCGGGCCGCAGCTGGTCCGGCATTGGGAGCTCGCCAGGACCGCCCACCCGTTCGCCTGGGCGGTGCTGGCCGCCGCGCTCGACGTCAATCGGCTAGGCGCCAAAGCCCCGATCCCCGGTGCGCTGCTGCGTGCTGCGGCGCCGGCGTACTGCACCGATCGGCAACGGGCCGAGGCGCCCGCCGACTGGTTCAAGCGCGCCCTGGAGTACGCAACCCGCAGGTTGCGCGGTGCCGCCGCCACGCTCACCCCGGCCGGCGGTACCCAGATGGGTGAGACGGTCGGGTACGTCGTCGCCGACTACCTGGTTCAGCACGTAGGTGCGGCCCGCCACGCCGAGCGGGTACCGGCGGCCGTGTGGGACGCGGTCGTCGAGCACCTCACCGACACCACCGACCTGGTGACCGTAGCCGGAAGCGCTAGCGACCGGCTGCTGTACCGCTACGCCATACCGCTTTACCGCCGCGCCGCAGACTCCGGTAACCGTCGGGCGGCCGATCAGTGGACCGCCCACGTCGGCGACCCGGCTGGCCTGCGGGACCTACGCGCCCGCGTCCTCGCCGACGGTGATGGCACGTACGAGAGCCTCCGGGCCACAGCCGACGCCGCGGATTACCTCGCCGACGGGCTCGTCCGGCTCGGCCACTGGGACGAACTGTACGAGCTGCGCGCGCAGCTTCGGGCGGCTGAAGCCGCCCGAAGCTGGGATGACCCCATGTCGCCGCTCCCAAGAGGACCGCAGGGATGGCTGGTCGCCGACCCTTGGGCGGGCGACGAGCCGCACGACCTCGACGACCGCGCCGGCACGCGTGCCGGCAACGACCGGTGTGCATCAGCAGGGTCATCCGTCGCGATTGACTACCCGTCAAAGTCGTGGACCTCGTTCGACGACTGGTTCTACGGGCCGCCGGACGAGTGGGAGGGGCCGCGCGCCGAGGCCGTCATGGCCGCCCCCCATGCGCTGTTCGAGCGATACCGGAACAGCGGCGATATTGAGGGACAGCGCCGCCTGGCGGAGGCCCACCCCGGCGTGTTCGACAGACGCCTGCTGCGGATCCTCGCCAACAGGGGCGACCTCGACGGGCTCGCGGCGCTCGCCCAGCGCGCGGACGACGGGCTGCTGTATGGCATAGCAAAGGTGTTCGTCCATCGCGATGCCATCGACGAACTGCGGCTCCTTCCCCGCCGCCACCGGGCGGGCGTCGCGGCGCTGGCCGACGTCCTTGCCGACCGCGGCGAGCTCGATCGGCTGGAGCAGCTCGCAGCCGGCGAGGAGTGGGCCGAGTATCGGTTGATCCGTACGCTCACCGCACGCGGCGACGTAGCGGCCGTGCATGGTTTCGTCGCCCGCCACCCAGTGGACGAGACCGCCCGGTTCGGCACCGGCGGCCTGGCGCTCGAGTGCCTCAACACCATCCTGCTCAACCGCGGCGCCTTTGGCGAGCTGGCACAGCGGGCCGAGGCTGGAGACACCGACGCTGAGTCGAGGCTGGCCGAAGCGCGCGCTGCCCGCGACAACCTCCGAACCCTGCGGGCACGCAGCGAGGGAGGCGACGCCAATGCCGAACAGCGGCTCTATGACGCGCTCGTCGCCTGTGGCGATGCCGACGGGCTCCGCGCGCGCGCCGAGCAAGGCGACGACCAGGCCGCATATTCACTCGTCGAGATTCTCGTCGACCGAGACGACCTGGCCGCACTGCGCGGCATTGCCGACGCCGGGGACGATCATGCACAGCGGCAGCTCGCCGACGTGCTAGCGGACCGGGGCTACCGGGACGAACTCACCATTCGCGCCGACCGAGGCGACGACGCTGCCCTTGGCAGGCTCGCCGACTTGCTGGCCAACCGGGGTGACGTCGACACGCTGCGCCGCCGCGCCCACGCCGGAGACACTCACGCCGCCCGGCGGTGGGTCGAGATGGCCGCCGACCGAGGCGAACTGGAGGCGCTCCAAGCTCGCGCCGACGCCGGCGACTTCCACGCGGCCGAGCGGCTCGCCGAGATGCTCGTCGACCGGAGCGACATCGACGGTCTCTGGGCCCGCGCCGATACTGGCGACCACGAAGCGCGCAGCCGGCTCGCCCTGCTGCTCGTCAGCCGCGCCGGCGGCTACGACGCCGGCGATGATGGCGACGACCGCGACGACGAGGGTGCCATTGAGGAGCTACGCGCCCGAGCCGACGCAGGTGACTGGCCCGCGCGGTCCGCGTTCGCCAGATACCTCGCCGGCCGCAACCGTGTCGGAGAACTGCGGGAGCGCGCCGACCGGCACCCCGAGGACACCGCCGCCGCCGCACGGCTGGTAGACCTCCTCCTCCATCAGGGCCACCTCGCCGAAGTGCACCGCGTCCTGCTCGCACAAGCCAGCCTTGGCGCCCGATTCGCTAGCCACAAACTGCCGGTGGTCCTGCTCAGGCTGGGCAGGCGGGACGAGGCACGCCGGGTGGCCCGCTACGGCCTGGACCTCGACGGCTCGCCCGCGGCACCATGGTGAACCCGCCCGGACCGGACCACGTAGCCCGACCTGTGCGCCACGTGAGCCGCTGTTCAGTTATTAATCCGTAAGGCAAACATGCCGTGATAGAGTGCCTGCTATGGATGTCGTAGTGAAGGACGCGCGACGGCTTTCCCCGCAGGCGCAAGAGGACCTGCGTCGGCGGGCGGTGGCGGCGGTCAAGAACGGGATGTCCCAGGCAGCGGTGTCCACTGTGCTCGGTGTATCACCGAAGACGGTCTGGCGGTGGGTGAACGCCTTTGACAGCAAGGGAAACAAGGGCCTGAAAGCCGGGCGGCGGGGACGGCGGCCCGGTGAGCAGAAGGCGTTGACCGCCCAGCAGGAGGCATGGGCCCGCCGGGCTGTTCTCACCAAAAACCCTGACCAGATGGCTTTGCCCAGTTTAGTGTGGACCCGTCCGCAGGTAAGGGATCTGGTATGGAAGCGGCTTGGTATCGGGCTGTCCCTGGTGACGGTCGGCAAGTATCTGCGGTCGTGGCGGCTGTCACCGCAGAAGCCGGTCCGCAAGGCATACGAGCAGAACCCGCAGGCGGTGGCCCGGTGGCTGGAGGTGGAGTACCCCGCCATCGCGAAACGCGCTAAAAGGGAGAAGGCGCTCATTCTGTGGCTGGACCAGACGGGTCTGCGGTCGGACGCCCCGGTGGGAAAGACCTGGGCGCCGGTGGGGAAGACCCCGGTTGTGAGGAAAACCGGCAGACGGTTCGCCGTGAATGCTATGGTCGCAATCAGCAACAAAGGCGAACTGTACTTCACCTGCTACCACGGCTCGTTCAACGGGCCGCTGTTCCTGGACTTCCTCAAGCGTCTGGTCCGCCACCTCGACCGGAAGATCCACCTGATCGTGGACGGGCATCCGGTGCACCGGCGGGTCAGCGTGCGCAACTGGCTGGCTGACAACGTTGGCAGCATTGAGATGCACTTCCTACCCAGTTACAGTCCTGAGCTGAACCCCGTAGAACTGCTCAACGGCGACACCAAACGCCATGTGGTGCAAGCGAACCCGGCGACACCGGCCCGGTTGGCGGCTGAGGTCCGCGCGCACCTGCGTCGCCGCCAGAACCAGCCAGAGCTGGTGAGATCCTTGTTCCGCAAGCCTGAGGTCCGCTATGCCGCAGCATGATCACGGCATATTTGCCTTACTGATCAAATACCAGCAAGCCGCGTCGTCCCACTTCGCCGTCTGTTTGCGATGCTTCGTCTGGCCCGCCGAACTGCAGACGCCGCTCACGGACCGTGGCGGAAGAGTATGGGCGGGCTGTTGCCCACTACGTAGCGGACGTGCCGGAGATACACAGCGACAGCGCCAGCCAGATCCCGTCGCCGACCGAGCCTCCACTTCACCGTTTCCGCTTCAACGGGGGCGACCTCACGGGTGGGAATGGACCGGATCGCCCGTCCCCCGCACGGTTTGGCCCACGTCGTCCGGACAGACGTCAAACGCCCCCGGGGCGTCGGTACGACGCTTCGCCGGTCACGGCCTTCACAGGTCAACGAGTCGTTTCAGCCCTGGGGTGTCGGCAGTGGACCAGATCTGGTCGGCCGGGCTGGCGGCATCCCGCAGCCGGGTAAAGGTAGTTGCCGCGACCCTGACGGAGAGCCGCAGGCGGGGGGTGTCGCGGTGCAGCAGAGACTCACGTCGGGTGGTCGGGTGATGATGAGGGCGACATTGACCGGCACGCCGGATGTGACGCGCTGGTAGCCGGCCGCGGCGAACGGATCATCGACCACCGCGTGTACGACGCGCAGCGCCGCGGTGGGATCGGCCCCGTCGAGCCAGAGTCGAACTCGGGTGGCTGGGTGCAGTAGCCGTCGTCGAAGAGCCGATAGCTCCTGCCGCAGGCGCCTTTCGACAACCGACCACTTCGGTGCGGGCGAAGAGGTCCCGTCACCCCT
The DNA here is from genome assembly GCA_035707405.1 of Micromonosporaceae bacterium. Taxonomy (GTDB): domain Bacteria; phylum Actinomycetota; class Actinomycetes; order Mycobacteriales; family Micromonosporaceae; genus DASSUC01. The sequence continues at coordinate 14,103 of DASSUC010000145.1, forward strand.
CCCCCAGGTCAACGCCCCGACCGTCCCACACCACGTCCCACCCACCGAGACCGCACCGACGACCAACCCGATCACCGGCATCGGCACCTGTCGAGCAGGAAGATCGGAGCGGACGGTCAGCGCCGACCACCTGCCCGCCCGCCCGGCGCCGGCGTCGCCCGGTCCGGTTCGGAGAGCACTTCGGCACGGACAAGAGCTCACCCCCACGGAGCAGCCCCGTATCGCCCCAGCTCACAAGCGTGTTCCCGCTCGGCCACGACACTCGTCCGTTCCGGTGACCACTTCGCCGCGCTGCTCCCAAATCTGCTCCCACGCAACGAGCGCAGGGGCGGGGCGTTCGTTACCGCGCTGACCTGCGGACACTCCCCCACCAGGCTGTCTTGACCGCAGTTGAAGCAGGTACGGTGCAGCTGAGCGCAGTACCGTGAAACAGGACGCTACACCCCTCTGACCTGCGGAAATGCAAGAACACGCAGGTCGTGCCGGTGCAGTACGACGCCGTTGAGCGCAGCTTGGTGCAGTTCAACGCAGTACAAAGTGTCGCCATGCTCCCATGCTGCTCCCATCCCAGGAGCGTCCGACCGGGATCAGGGGGCAAGAATGTTGCCCGACGCCCATCGGCGCCCACCAACCAGAGGGGCCTGTCCGGCACGTACGAACCCCCGACCGCTGCATCGCCGTGCCCCGGTCGCGAAGAGGTCAGACCTCCGCCGGTAACAGCAGTGGGCGCACCTCGCGAGGGTCGAGCGGCTCCCCCTCATCTGCGGTCTCGGGCATGGGCTACCCGGCTACGCCGCGCACCCCGCATCAGGCCCCGGACCGTCCGGTTCATGCCGATTCCGGGACTCCATAGGGGTTGCGGGAGGCCGCCGAGCGGCTCTCATCGCCCCACGACGGTTGTGGGCGGCGCGCCGGTGTGGGCCCAGACCTCCAGCAGCCGCCGGTCGACCAGCACGATACCCAGCTCGTGGGCGAGCCGGAGACCGTCCCCGGTGGTGAAGAAGCCATTCGTGACGATCATGCAGATGTCACCACCGTGTACTGCCCGGCATGTGCCGGCGAACCGCTGGATCGCCGCACTGCCAACCCGGTTGCCGACCGCGTGCCGCTTGCACTGCACGACGACGCTCCTGCCGTCCGGCGCGGTCGCGGTGACGTCCGCGCCCCGGTCGGCGGGACCGCCGCGAACCGTTACCCCGGTAAAGCCGGAGTGGGCGAGCAGGCGGGCGAACCACTGCTCGAACTCGGGGCCGCTCATCGCGTCGGTGACCTCGATCAGCCGGTCACGCTCGGCCTGCTCCGCCCGTGCTCGGGCTCGGTCCTTCGACACCGCCGACAGCACCGCGATGGTCGCGGCGACGATGAGAACCGCGATCAAGGCCGACCAGTACGGATGCTGCCGGACGAACTCGACGATGACCGCAGCGACGATCAGGATAACCGCCCCCCACAGCACGATGCCCGATCTGTCGAGTAGCTCACCCCTGGGCGGCCGGCGACGGGTGGACGACCGAGTGACGGCGCCGGCACCGCTACGACGTCGCTTGCGGTAATGGCCGCGGACCCGGATGCCGTCATGGCGGGTGTGCGGTCGGACACGAGGCATAGTGGCTCCCGAGGGTTGAAGGATGCCACATTCTCCGGTACGGGTACGACAGCCCTGAATGACGTAGATCAATGGGCAAGGTGGACGTCCGCGCCGGGTCGCCGTCTCCGCCCATCAGGATCACGGACTCTCACAAGCGATGGATCTGATCATCGGGACCCAGTCACCTGCACGCGCCGGTGTGCCTCCCTTGGAACGCGCGGACCGGGAACTGCCACCAGGCGTGCATGAACCACGCCCGGCTCAGCACGACGACCAGGCCAGGCCCGAACGACGGGTCTCGATCTGCCCCTTTTACGGTGCCAGGTCCACCCTGATCTTGTCGGGGTCGTCCTGCAGGACTATGACAGTCGCTCCGTTGTCATGGCGCCAGCCGACAGGGACCAGAAACCAGCGGTCGTTCGCATACCGCAGCGGGCGAAGGCCGTTGTACCGAAACCGGTAGTCACCGTCCCCACCGGCAAGAGGAGTGACGCCAACCCCAGGGCCGGGCAGGTGGAGATCGCGAACGCTGTAGACGACCGCCTGAGGTTGCAGGGACAACGAAAGCTCCACGAGCTGAGCGGCGGTCGATCCGCGCGCGTGGGCGATGTTGGTGACGGCCCAGAAGGTAGCGATCGAGACGATCGCTACGACAAGCCCGCGGCGCAGACCGATGACGGCCCGGAGCGTGGCCCGCAACGCCGGGGTCGGCGCGCCGTGCTGGTCCATCGCCCATATCGCATACTCGACAGCGAGCGCGGCGAGCCCGAGAGATATCGGCGACGCCAGCCCGCTGGGTCGGCCGTACAGACCGGCGAGGGCCATCGCGCCGAGCACCACCGCCGTTGCGGCGAAGGCGGACGCGGCCACGCGCGCCCGGCGCGGTCGCGAACCGCCGAGGAAGCGCCGCAGTAGGTGGTGGACACCGAAGAGTCCGAGTGCCAGCAACACGGCGCTGGTCAGGGGGCGGAAGAACGTATCGGCGCGGAGAAGGTAGTCGGTCGTGGAGAGATCGAGCACGCTGAGGCTGATGCCAAAGTACGTGTAGTACGCCTTGGCGCTGGCGTAGCCGAAGTAGTAGAGGATTCCGGTTAGAACGCCGAGGGGGCCGAGGAGCGTCGCTAGCTCCTGGACGACACCAGCGAACCGTTTCGACTGAGCCTCCGCGGGCGGATCGGTGGTATCGGTCATGGCCGTACCGGTGCGACCTTGGGCGTCGATGTCGGCACCACGGGCGTCCTGGGGAGCCATGGAGGACGCGGTCCCGCCGTGGCGGTGGAAGTCGGCGTGGGTTCGGGCGGTGTCGGCGACGCCGTGTCGTCCGTAGTCGGATCGCCCCGTCCGCCCGAGCGCGCCTGGGCCAGCTGGTCGATCGTCTTGGCGGAGACGGCAACCCCGGTGCACAGCGGGTTGCCGTCGCGGCAAGCCGGGCTTCCCGGCCGGTCGTCGCGGATCCGGACGAAGCCGATGTCGCGGTTCACTGCCGATCGGCCGAATACGATGACGCACCGCGAAAGCTGCCTACAAAACTCTTCCATTCTGGAGACGAAAGGGCAGGAGGCCTCCTCGGTCGGCACCTCGACCGCGTCCTGACATTCATCCGCCAAAGCCTTCACTTGCTGCGGGGTCAATGCGGTTTCGGCGATGTCAGTCACCCGTTCGAAGGGACTCGGCATGGTCGCTGGCGGGATGGGGGTGGCGGCCGAGGCGGCTGGTCCATCAGATGCGGGTTGTGGCGGCGCGAGGCAGCCCGCGAGCGCAAGCACCGCAGCCGCGATGATCGTGCACGCCAAGTCCCGCAGGCGCGCCAGCGCCGGCAGAGCCCCTACCGGCGCCCGAGCGGCCCTTGCCGGTTGCGCGATCTTCATGGTGTGTCCTCCCGATTGATTGGCCCCTGGTTTGCTCATTTCTGCGGCGAGGTCGCCGTCTGTCGAGAGTGGAAAGTAGCCTAAGAGATTCCTAAGTCTCTGTATGCTGGAGGCGCGTTTGGGACCGTTAGATGTCCTCGACAAAGATCGACAGCTCGCTCTCGGCGGGACCAAGCGGCGAGTACTCCTCGGCCGAGCCGTTCGGCGTGGGTCGTCGGTCCGTCGCTTGCCTCGTGTGCTGGATCGTCCGTCGACGTCAGCAGTTGCCATGTCTGCGTCCTCCTCGGAAGTGTGATGCAGAGACCAGGCTGGGTGGCGCTCCTCACGTTGTCGGCGTGACCTCAGCGCCGATTGTCGTGTCGTGCGACGGCACACCTGGATGTAGTTGGCCCAGCGGTTCGACGAGGACGTCGTCGACGTGGGCTGTGCCGGTCATGCCTGCCTCTAGGCGCAGCTGGATCGTGAGGCGTCGGGCTCCCGGGGGTGGGGTCAGCTGCTGTCACGCCCAGCGCCGCGTGGTAGCGGCGTTCGGCCGGTGAGGGCAGCAAAGGCAGCGGTTCTACGACTGGGCCCCGGCTGCGCGCCGCCCCGGCCGGCACCACCGAGGAGGCGAGGCCGTCCGCGACGCGGTGCTGGCCCAGGTCGCCGTTCTCAAGGCCCTCGGCGCTGCACTCAGGGACATCGGCCGTAGTGTCGTCGCCCACCTCGGGGAGCCCCCGGACGGCGAGATCTTCACGTCGCTGCCAAGGTCGGGTCAGGTCAACGCCGCCCAGATGCTCGCCGAGTGGGGCGACTGCCGGCGAGCCTACGACGGCCCGAGGCCATCGCCGCACTGGCCGGCGCGACACCAGTGACCAGGGAGACCGGCAGGCACCGGGCTGTGCACTTTCGCTGGGCCTGCAACAAGCGCTTCCGCCTGGCGGTCACTACGTTCGCTGACAACAGGTCGTCACGACAGCCCGTGGCGGCCTAGGTCTACGCCGACGTCCGCGCCCGCGGCCATGACCATCCCCACGCCATCCGCGTGCTGGCCCGGGCGTGGATCCGCGTCACCTGGCGCTGCTTGATCGACTAAACCCTGTACACCCAGGGCGGCACGGCAACGCCGTCCGGCTCAGCCAACCAGGACAAACCGAAAAGCTGCTGCCTGAGGTTGACACCGGGAGTGTCATGGGCATGGGAAGGGCTCCTCACCTGCGGTCGAACGGGGACGGAGCCGACGGTCCGGCGCATGGTCGGGCGTCTCGGTCCCGCATCCACCCGCCGCTGACGTCTCTGTCTTGTCGGCGTGACGTCGGAGTTGACGCGCTGTGTCATGGGGCGGCACGCCTCACCGGCGGTCGACGAGGCTCCAGCTCACCGTCTGCCCGGGATCGGGGATATAGCTGCAGGTTGCGCCGGTGGCGACGGTGGCGGCGAGGTGCGCGCCTATGACTGGGTCGGCAACGGTGATCTCTTCGATCGCGCGCTTGATCGCCTTACGCACCGCGGTGCGGGCGCGCTCGCCGGGGTCGGGGAATCCACGCACCCGTCCGCCTCGGCCGGTCGCTGCGCGAAGCTCGTCGAACAGGGCCTCCAACTCGGGGCGGAGCCGACGGACCGTGTCGTCGTCTCCGGCGTCCTCCGCGGCAGTGATCCGGTCGGTCAGCTCTGTCACCCGCTGGCGGTACGCCGCGCGGGCACGAGCGTCGAGCACCGGCTGACCTCCCGGCGTAGCCAGGGCCACCGCCTGCGATCCACCGGCGAGTTCAAGGGCGCCGATCGCACGGCCCGGGCTCGTCAGAATCTGCGCGAGGTACCGCACACCCAGCCGGTCCGGGACGACCGCCTGCCGGTCGCCCAGCGTAAGCGACCATTGGCGGTGCCGCCGCTCTATGGTCCCCTCGCGGCGGACGAGGTGCTGGAGCCGCTCTCGCCATGCCTCGGACCATGCGGTCATCCCCATGTCGTCCGCCTCCGCCCGCGCTCGTTGAAGCAGCCCCGCGGCGTGATCGCGGTCGCCCCGGCGGCCACGGCGCACGAGGGCATCGGCGAGGTCCGCCATGGTGATCGCGGTGAACGGGCGGTTGCCGAGTAGGCGATTGGCGTGAAGAGCTCTCTCGAGGTGCGCGACGGCGCTCACGTCGTCGCCCTTCGTCGTCGCTGCGAGCCCCAACGCCCGGTGTGCGGAGCCGAAGCAGGTGACCGCGAGCGACGGCATGATCGGAAGGTCGGCGTACGGCAGGAGCAGGTCGTACACCTGCGCCGCGACGTCCGCGTCGCCCAGCCGTCGAGCCGCCTCGACGATCGCCAGCATGCCGGCGAGCCAGGTGCTCGACTGCGGCAACGCGGCCAGCCCACCACAGGTCAGCCGGTCGAGGATGTCCCGGGCACGGTCACGCAGGCCAGCGCGCGCGGCGATACTCGCCACGGTCGCCTGGAAGCCGAACTCGGCTGGGTTCAGCGTGGGTGAGTCGACGATCTGCTCGATCATCGCAAGCGTCTCGGCGTCCCGCCCCTGCAGCCAGCGGATCGTGATGAGATGGGCACCGAGGTACCCGAGGGCGTCCACGTCGCCGACCTCGTTGCCGAGCTGGAAGCAGTCGGCCGCCCTGGCCTCCGCGTCGTCGAGCCGCCCCGCCCGGACCAACAGCATGACCTCCATCGCCTCGGCCACGTACAACACGCTCTTGCAGCCGAGCGCGTCGGCCCGCTCCCGCAGCTCTTCGAGCGACCGGACGGCGCGGTGGTCACCGACGTGGAAGAGGTCGACAGTGCGCCAGCACAGCCCGATCAGCGCGAGCATGCCCTCCCCCACCGCCGACGCGACCGACATGAGTTCGTCGGCGATCGGCAGGCGGTCATGCGTGTGCTCGGCCGTGAGCAGTGCGTGGTGCGCCAGTGACAACGCCTCGGCCAACACCAGCCCGTCACCCAGTCGACGAGCCTGGTCCAGGGCCGCCAGAACCGGCTCCACCGACCCGCCGCGGTAGACGTCCTCGGCGGCCAGCCGGACCACCAACCTGTGCCGCAGCAGCGCCTCGTCGTCCGGAAGGTGCGCGAGGGCCCGCCGTTGCAGGCCGACGACCCGCTGCCAGTCCAGCTGCGTGCGGTGCTCATTCAGCCAGACGCCGGCGAGCCCCAGCGCCGCCCGCGCAAGGTACACGGCATCGTTCTCCGCATCGGCCTGCATCGCCGCACGGTCGAACACCCGTCGAGCCTCGGCGAGGTGACCGCATCTCAGCAGCGCCTCCGCCCAGTCCACAAGCACCGGCGTTAGCCGGTCGATGAGGCCGGCCCGCTCGTGCATCGTGACGGCATCCGCGAGCAGATGGGCGGCCTGCTCGTAGCCGAAGCCGCGTACCAGTGCCGTCGCCGCCGCGCGGCACGCCGCAACGGCCGCACGTGCCCGGTCCGCCGACAGCGAGGCAGCCTGCACCGCGTGGCGGGCACCGCGGGCCAGCCGGTCCGGCGCGCCACTCGCGGAGGCCGCCAGCAGGTCCGCGGCGCGGGCGTGGATCTCCGTACGCTCGGCGACCGTGAGCTGGTCGAGGAGCACCTCACGCACGAGTTGGTGGCTGAAGGAGAAGTGGTGGACACCGTCGATGCTGACGAGGCCGGCGCCGGACGCCTGCACCGCCGCGGCCTGCACGTCCACCGGCGTCCGCTCCGCGGCGACGCTCGCCTCCCGGACGTCGACTGAGAAACCCAGCACCGCGGCGGCTCGCAACTGACGGCGAACCTCGGGTGGAACGGAGTTCACCGCTTCGGCGATGGCGCCACGGACGCCGCTTGGGGGCAGGTCGGCGTCGGCGCTGGCCGGACGAAGCGTCATCAGACGGTGCAGATGAAGGGGGTGACCGCCGGTCAGCCGGTACCAGGCCCGCACCAGGGCCTGGTCCGTGGTCGACTCGCCGTACGCTCGCAGGAAGGCTGCGGTCTCGGCCAGATCGAACCGGCTCAGCCGAATCACCTTGGCCTCACGCTCGACGTCCCACGTCGAATGCAGGCGTCCGACCTCCTCGTCCCGGGTGGTCAGCAGCAGAAGCAGCGCCAGCCGAGCCAGCGACCGCGCGACGATCCTGGTGAGCAGGACAGCGCCCGCGTCAGCCGCGTACACGTCGTCGATGACGACCAACGCGGGAGAACGCGTGCACGCCGACACCAGGCGGTCGGTGATCGCGGAGAAACGCGCGAAGCGCTCCGGATCCACCATCGCGCCGACAGTGTCCTCGACGAAGAGCCCGGCCGCGTTCTCCTCGCCAAGGGCAGGAAGGATTGTCTGCCAGGGCCACAGCGGCGGCGCCCCACTCTCCGGCCAGCACGTCCCCCACGCCACGAGGAGCTTCCGGCGGCGAGCCCGCCGGGCGACCTGCCTACAGAACCGGGTCTTTCCAACGCCGGGCTCACCGGTGACCAGGACGAGGGCACCCGCCCCTGCCTGCGTCGCGGCAAGGGCGTCATCCAGAAGATCCAGTTCCCGGACACGCCCGATGAAGTCGCCGAGACCCGCCGATTCCCCGGCCACCAGGTCAGACTGGCACGCATCTGGCGTTTTTGGCTATCGCTTATGTGACGGACTGTGCCATCGCCTGGCACAGCAGGTGAGGGTCGACGGCACGCCATCGCAACAACACCTCTCCTCGCAGGCACGACGTCGGTCGGCGGGAGTCCGAATCTATGAGGGCTCGGTGAATCGAGTGACCATGACCGTGGCGATCCTCGGCGACTCCGCGATGTGGGGCCAAGGACTACGAGCGGAGCACCAGTTCGCCCGCTTGGCCGCTCAGCGGATCGGGAACGGAAACGACGACGTCGAGGTGCTCGCTGGCCTAGGCGAGGACCCTGGCCGTGGCTATCCGCGCTCGGGCGCGAAAATCAACGCGGCGGTGGAGACCGGCGACCGCGTGGCGGTCCTCTTGCCTAGTAGAGAGCTGACGTCTGCACGTCCCGGCGATCGGGCGAACTTTGTCCGGACCTTCCGTACCCTGTTCGACACCGACGACCAGATGCGGTCCTTCCTGGCCGGTCCCGACGGCGAGCGGCCAGCTGCCGGCCTGTTCGGCGAGAACCCTGCCGCCTTCCCAACCGTGGCCGGCCAGCTCCGGTTCACCGGGGACCAGCCCCGTCCCGACGTCGATCTCGTCATCGTCAACGGTGGCATCAACGACGTGAACTTTGAGGACGTGCTCGATCCAACCGGTCCGTCGCCGGCCGAGATCAACCGCGCCATCGACCGTGCTTTCGGTCCCGCCCTCGCCGACCTGCTGACCGCGACGCGGGCCCGTTTCCCCGGTGCCGTTGTCATCGTCCCGGGCTACTACGCGGCCCTGTCCGACGCGTCCAGCCGGGACGACCTCAAGACTCTTTTCGAGTACCTGTCCGAAAAGCCTGAGTGGCAGATCGCCTTCAACGACGTCATTGAGCTTGTCCCAACCTCATTTCCGCAGGTGGGCTGGGGTTGACAAGGTGACTGCTGGTGCTCAATGCCAGCTCCGGGAGCTGATCGACTCCTGGTCGACGAGAACCACCATGCTCGACGGGACCGGTCACGATCTGGTCACAGGCCGGCGAGGGAAGACCACACAAAGGGGAGGTCTCCGGATACCTCGGCTGTGTGACGAACCAGAAGTGTCAACGGCGGCCGAAATTTGGTTCTGGCTCACTTTTGTTGATCGAGGTTGGCCCCTGGTCCAGCCGCTTACGGGGCGAGGAGTACCCGTTTACGGAGCAGATCGAGCTTGGCGCGGCCGAACATCTGCCGCTTCAACATCTTGATCTTGTTAACGGTGCCCTCGACCGCACCGGAGCTGTACGACAAGGTCAGCCCGTTACGGACCGCGTCGTAGTCGCGCTTGAGGCCGGCGGTGAACGAGTGCAGGTCAGGCTGGTCGTCGGCCTCGACGGTGGCCATCCACGCGTCGAGGCGGTCACCGTGGCGGCCGGTGAGTATCTCAGCGAACGCGCTCACGTGGGCGGCGAGGGCATCTAGGTGCTCACACTGTTCGCGTACCTGCTTGAGCTTGAGCTGCTCGTCCTCGTCAAGGCGGTCGGGGTGGCGCAGCAGCCAACCGGTGACCTGACGGATCTTCGGCGGTGCCGGCACCGCCGGCGCGCCGCCGTGGACGCGGAATGGGCGAAGGTAGCTACGCAGGGTGCCGTAGCTGCCCCGGTAGCCCAGGGCGGTGACCTCCTGGTAGAGGGCGGTGGCGGAGGTGCAGCCGGCATTCCAGCGTTGGTGCAGGTAGTCCGTGAAGTTGTCCAGAATGGACGGCCGGCTACCCACCCGGGCCTTGCCGAGCAGCTCCTCCACGCTGGTCGCGCGGGCGAACCGGCGTACCGTCTCCCGCGCTAGGCCCAGCTCGCGGACGATGGCCTTGATGCCCTTGCCCTCGGCCAGCAGCGCCTGCACCTGTATGTACCGGGACCGGGTCCGCTCGACCAGCTTGCCGCGCTGCGCGTGCTCGGCCGCCGCGTCGGCGGCGACCTGCTCCAGGTCCGGCGCCTGAGCGGCCAGCAGTGCGGGACCGGCGGGATGCTGCTTGAGACAGCTGTGATGGTGGGCCACCGTCTTCTCGACGTATTCGGCCAGGTTGTGCCACAGGTGCCAACGGTCGGCGACCTGGGCCGCGTCGGGTGCGCCGCTGCGGGCACCCTCGGCATAAGCGCCGGCCCGGTCCCGGCAGACCACCTCCACGCCGGGGTGGGCGCGCAGCCAGTCGGCGAACGTGGCGGCCTCCCGATCGGGCAGCACGTCGACCGGCCGGTGGGTGTCCATGTCGACCAGCACAGTGCCGTAGACGTGCCCACGCCGCAGGGCGAAGTCGTCCACGCCCACCACCCGCACCGGGGCCGGCTGCGGGTCAGGCACCCGCCGGACCAGCCGCAACAGGGTACTACGCGAGACGAACACCCCCAGCCGGCAGGCAAGCCGCGCCGCGGCCCGGCCCGCCATGGCCAGTCCGAGCGTCTCCAGCGTCCGGGCCAGCAGCACGCTGCGCCGGCTGTAACGGGAGGTCAACAGGGCAACCTGCTCGGCAAACCGGCGGGTTGGACAGGACTGCTGGACGCAGACGAACCGGCGCACCCGCAGCCGGATCTCCACCGGCCGACCACCCAGCGCGGTATCGCTGAGCTGGCGCTGGTAGCGGCTGTGCACCCGGGTCGACACCACACCGCAGGTCGGACACGCGGCACCATCAGCTCTGGCCCGCGCCCATATCCGCACCCCACCCGCCGTCTGCCCAACGCGCTCGACAACGACTCCGGCCAGATGCGGCAGCAGCTCGACCAGACACCCATGATCGCACCCGCAGAACCCTACACAATGGACGGCTGTAGGGGCCAACCTCGATCAACAAAAGTGGGCCAGAACC
>DASSUC010000146.1:0-7309 GCA_035707405.1 Micromonosporaceae bacterium
CGTGCGCCGTCGAGCCACCGCTGGCACACGTCGGCCAGGCGCTCGCCCCGCTCCCACAAGGCCAGCGACTCCTCGAGCGTCGCCCCGCCGGCCTCCAGCCGCTCGACCACGCTCGCCAGCTCCGCCCGGGCCTGCTCGTAGTTCAGGTCCGGCTCGCTCGGTGTGCCGTCCTCGCTCATGATGCCGCCACTGTAGCGGCCAGCTCGCCCTCGGCCAGCCGCACCCGCAGCCGCTCACCGGCCGTGACAAGAGACAGACTGCGCGGGGCATCCTACGAGACCTCGGCCTGCACAAGTGATCACGGAAGAGCGACGAAGAGTCGAGTGATGATGAGACGAAACAAGATCTACACCGCAGAGGCCCGGCGCTCCGGAGGATGGTGGGCCATCAGCGTTCCCGAGCTCAAGGGTGTGCACAGCCAGGCCCGCCGCCTTGACCAGGTGGAGGCGATGGTGCGCGAGGCGGTCGCACTGTTCCTCGACACCGACCCCCGGACGATCTCGGTCGAGGTCAAGCCGCAGACTCCCACCGAGGTAGCACGGGCTCTCGACGCCCGCAAGGCGGCGCGGCAGGCTGAGGCGTCAGCAGAACGGGCAACAGCCGCCGCCGTTCGCGCGCTCATCGCGAAGGGTTACCCGGTCAGAGACGCGGGCGCCCTGCTCCAGCTGTCACCGGCACGTGTCTCGCAGATAGCGCGTCAGTCGACTGTTCCCCGGGTCCTCAAGGGCTCGGCCAGAAGGGCCGCTGCATGAGGCAGCTTCTCAGCATGGTGTGACGCGCTCCCTTTGTCACGAGGCCGCCACTGTAGCGGCCAGCTCGCCCTCGGCCAGCCGCACCCGCACCCGCTCACCGGCTGCGACATCGCCCGGTCGCCGGACCACCTCGCCGCTGGCGCGCTGCACCACGGCGTACCCCCGGGCCAGCGTGGCCGCGGGGGAGAGCGCCCGGAGCCGGGCGAGGGTGTGGTGCAGCTCGGTGCCGGCCCGTTCCAGGCGGTGCCCCAGGCACCGGGCGGCGCGGTCGCGCAGCGCGGCGACCTCCTCCGCGTGCCCCTGCAGCGCCGCCTCCGGCCGGGCCAGGACCGGCCGGGTACGCAGTGCGTCCAGCCGATGCTGTTCGCGTTCCAGCAGGTGGGTGACACTTCGCCGCAGGCGGTGCCGGGCGAGCTGGATCGCCCGCTGCTCCTCGGCGAGGTCCGGCACCACCCGCTTGGCGGCGTCGGTGGGCGTGGAGGCGCGTACGTCGGCGACGTAGTCGACCAGCGGCGTGTCGGTCTCGTGCCCGACCGCGCTGACCACCGGGGTCCGGCAGGCGAACACCGCCCGGCACAGCGCCTCGTCGGAGAAGGGCAGCAGGTCCTCTGTGGACCCGCCGCCGCGAGCCAGGATGATCACGTCGACCGTCGGGTCCGCGTCGAGCACCCGCAGCGCGTCGATCATCTGCGGCACCGCGGTGGGGCCCTGGACGGCCACGTTGAGCACCCGGAAGTCCACCGCAGGCCAGCGGCGGCGGGCGTTGCTGAGCACGTCCCGCTCTGCGGCGCCACCCCGGCCGGTGACCAGCCCGACCCGGGCCGGCAGGAACGGCAGGCGCCGCTTGCGTGCCGGGTCGAAGAGGCCCTCGACGGCGAGCAGCTTCTTGAGCTGCTCCAGCCGGGCGAGCAGCTCGCCGAGCCCCACCAGCCGCACCTCGTCGGCGCGCAGGCTGAGCGTGCCCCGCAGCGGGTGGAAGTCCGGCTTGGCATGCAGCACGACCCGGGCGCCCTCGGCCAGACCCGGTGCGCCGGTGTCGAGCACGTCCCGGTTGGCGGTGACGGTGAGGCTGAGGTCGGCAGATGGGTCACGCAGCGTGAGGAAGACCACGGTGTTGCCGGGGCGCCGGGATATCTGGGCCACCTGACCATCCACCCAGACCCAACCGAGCCGGCCGATCCACGCGCTGATCTTCTGGCTCACCACCCGCACCGGCCATGGTGCCTCCGGCGTGCTCGCCTGCTCTGCCACGAGGGCGAGCGTACGCGCGACCCACTCCGGACAGGCGTCTGCCGGTACGACCTCGGCGGGGCCTTGCCGCACCTGGGTGCGTTGCGTCGAGGCGGTCCGCGGGGATGTCCTCGTGGCAGGTGCGACAGATGACGATCGCCGCCCCTGTCAACCCCCAATCTACCTGCGGAAACGAGGTGAGACACGCTCACTCTCGTCGGATCAGGGGGTTGTCGTTGGCTCCACCGGCTGTTACACAAAGGCGGGGAATCGAAGAGCCATGATGCAACGGCTTGGCGGTGGTCCTGTCGGCTGATCCGGGGTGCCTTCATCCGTGCTTCGGAGCTCGCCGGCGCGCTCACGGGGGAGCACACAACGTCCGTCAAGGCTTTCCTCAGCGGCCCACCAGCAAGGAGGTGTAACGGTATGAGAACTTCGAAGTCGCTGTCGGCGCTCGCGGTCTCGGGGCTGACGTACGCGGCCCTGGGCCTGATGCCCGTGGGCGTGGTCGCGGGCCCCGCTGCGTTGGCGGCGTCATCCCCGTTCTGTAGCGCGTCTGATCTTGTCAACGCCGGATCGCAGCCGGCGGCGGCCAGCGGGCGCGGCGACGGCCGAGAACCAGATCTTGGCGAGGTGCACGAGGATCTGCCCGCTGCGGCGAAGGGCAGGGCCGACCGGAGCTTCAAGGCGACCGTGCCGGTGTACTTCCACGTCGTCACGGACGGCGCGACGGGGGCGGTGACCGACGACCAGATCGCCGCCCAGATCAGCGTGCTCAACAACACCTACGCCGGGGGTGAGGGCGGGGCGAGATCCGGGTTCACCTTCGCGCTCGCCGGCGTCACCCGTACCGACAACGCCGGCTGGTTCTATGCCAACCCCGGCGGCACGAACGAGCACACCATGAAGCGGACCCTGCACCAGGGCGGCCCGGAGACGCTCAACTACTACTCGACGACCGCTGGCGACTACCTCGGTTGGGCCTACCTGCCGTCGATCGTGACCAAGCCCGGCCAGGCCTACCTCGACGGCGTCGTCGTCGACTGGGAGTCAATGCTCGGGACGTCGACCCGGTACGCCGGCCGTTACGACCAGGGTGAGACCGCCACGCACGAGGTCGGCCACTGGCTGAACCTCGAGCACACGTTCTACGGCGGCTGCAACGACAAAGGCGACTTCGTCGATGACACCCCGGCCCAGAAGACGGCCACCCGCGGGTGCCCGGAGGGCAAGGACACCTGCCGCGAGCCCGGCCTCGACCCGATCCACAACTACATGGACTACTCCTACGACTCCTGCTACACGGAGTTCACGGTTGGCCAGGCGCAGCGGATGAGAGACGCCTGGCTGTACTACCGCGCGGGCGCGTAGCCGCCTGCCGTACGGCGTAGGACTTGGCGCCGGCCCACCGAGAAGGTGGGCCGGCGCCGTCCGTCCGCCGGCACAATGTGCCCAACGTGCCCGTGTTCGGCTGGACTGAACCAGCTGTTCTGCTGTGGCCATCGCAGTGTTACCTGCTCAACGCCGTGCGGACCGCAACCGGCTGGCCCTCGTACCATGGGCGGATGACCGAGCCTCGCAAGCGTGTCCTGCTCGCCAAGCCCCGCGGCTACTGCGCCGGCGTCGACCGGGCGGTGCAGACCGTTGAGGAGGCTCTGAAGCTCTACGGGCCACCGGTCTACGTGCGCAAGGAGATCGTCCACAACCGGCACGTGGTGGAGACGCTGCGCGCCAAGGGTGCGGTCTTCGTGGAGGAGAACGAGGAGGTCCCGGAGGGCTCCATCGTGGTCTTCTCCGCCCACGGCGTGGCGCCCGAGGTCTACCGGCAGGCCAGCCAGCGCAACCTCAAGGCGATCGACGCCACCTGCCCGCTGGTGACCAAGGTGCACCAGGAGGCCCGCCGGTTCGCCGCCAACGACTACGACATCCTGCTCATCGGGCACGAGGGGCACGAGGAGGTGGTCGGCACCGCGGGCGAGGCGCCGGCGCACGTCCAGCTCGTGGACGGCCCGGAAGGCGCGGACCAGGTGACCGTACGCGACCCGGCCAAGGTGGTGTGGCTGTCCCAGACGACCCTGTCGGTCGACGAGACCATGGAGACGGTCGCCCGGCTCAAGAAGCGGCTGCCCCTGCTGATGTCGCCGCCGACCGACGACATCTGCTACGCAACGCAGAACCGGCAGCAGGTGGTCAAGGAGATCGCGCCGCGGTGTGACGTGGTGATCGTTGTCGGCTCGCGCAACTCGTCCAACTCGCAGCGGCTGCGGGAGGTGGCGCTGGAGGCCGGTGCGCGGGCGAGCTACCTGGTCGACTTCGCCCGCGAGATCGACCCGGCGTGGCTGGAAGGTGCGAGCACCCTCGGCCTGACCTCGGGCGCCAGCGTGCCGGACGAGCTGGTCATGGAGGTCCTCGACTGGCTCGCCGAGCGCGGCTTCGGTGAGGTGGCCGAGGTGACCACGGTCGAGGAGACGCTGACCTTCTCGTTGCCGTCGGAGCTCAAGCGCGACATGCGAGAGGCCGCCGCGGCGCGGACGGCCGAAGCCGCCGCCCTGGCGGCCCGCGCGGGCGGCTGACTGCCGGCTCAGGCGACATCTGCCTCGTCGAGCAGGTCCGGCTCGCTCCTTGCGGGCGCGGCCCCCGCGGGCCCGGCCCTGTCGACCAGCTCCGGCGCCTGGAGCTGGCGCGGTGCCTGCTCCACCTGCACCGGCTCGGGCAGGTCGGTGTCGGAGACCCCGAGCTCGGCGAGCTTGCGGGCGCTGACGAGCACGCGCCCCTCCAGCGAGCCGACCGCCTTGTTGTACGCCGTCACCGCGCCACCGATCGCCCCGCCCAGCCGGGCCAGGTGCTCGCCCATGGTGGACAGCCGGGCATAAAGCTCCCGGCCCAGGGTGTGCACTGCCAGCGCGTTGCGGGTGAGCGACTCCTGCCGCCACGAGTAGGCCACCGTGCGCAGCAGCGCCACGAGCGTGGCGGGGGTGGCGAGCACCACGTTGCGGGTGAACGCGTGCTCCAGCAGGACCGGGTCCCGGGCGAGGGCGGCGTCGAGGAACGGGTCGGCCGGCAGGAACAGCACGACGAACTCGGGCGCCGGCTCGAACGCCCGCCAGTACGCCTTGGCGGCCAGCGCGTCCACATGGGAGCGCAGCGCGCGGGCGTGCGCGTCCAGCCGCTCGTTGCGCTCCCGCTCGACGCGCGCCTCCATCGCCGAGAGGTACGCCTCGAACGGCGCCTTCGCGTCGACCACCACCGACCGGCCGCCGTGCAGCCGTACCACCAGGTCCGGGCGGACCCCGCCGTCGTCGGTGCTGCCCGTCACCTGCTCGGCGAAGTCGCAGTGCCCGAGCAGCCCGGCCGCCTCGACGATGCGGCGCAGCTGGTGCTCGCCCCACCGGCCGCGCACCTGCGGCGCCCGCAGCGCGGCGACCAGCTGCCCGGTCTCCGTGCGCAGCGCGGTCGAGACGTCGTGCACCGCCCGCACCTCGGTGCGCAGCTGCGCGTACGCGTCGATCCGGTCCCGCTCCAGCTCGGCCACCCGCTGCTCGTAGCGGCGCAGCGTCTCCTGCAAGGGGCTGACCGCCCGCGCCACCGCCTCCTGCGACTGCGCGGTGGCCTCGAACGACAGCGCCCGCAGCGACTGCGCCAGGCGCTCCTCCCCGGCCTGGGTGGCGTGCAGGGTCGCCTCCAGCCGGGCCACCTCCACCGCCGCCCGGCCCCGCGCGGCGAGCCAGCCCACCGCGGCCCCCGCGGTCAGGCAGACAACCACCACGGCGACCGTCGCGACTCCCACGCGCAACAGCATGAGGGTTCGGTACGACAAACCGCCGGCACCGGGCCGGCGGACCCCATCGGGTTCGGCAGCGACAGCCGGGCACGGGTGGAGGCGCGGCGCTACGGTCGTACTCATGGAATGGCTCTTTCTGGGTCTGTTCGTGGTCTTCGTGGCGGGCGCGGGCCTACTGCTGGCGCAGGTCTCGCGGGTGCGCAAGGAGCGGGCCCTGGCGGACGCGCGGGCCGACGCCCTGCGCTGGTACGAGCGCCTTGGCGGCCAGGTGATGAACCTGCACGGAGACGACCCCGCGGTGCGGCAGGCACTGGTCGACGCGAGCGAGCGCTACAACGCCGCCGGCTCGCAGCTGGAGGCGGCGCGCACCGAGCGGCAGTACGAGCTGGCGCGGGAGACCGCGCTGGAGGGCCTGCACTACGTGCGCGCCGCGCGCACCGCGCTCGGCCTGGACCCCGGTCCGGAGCTGCCGCTGCTGGCCGGACAGCGGGCGGCCGGGGCGATCACCAAGGAGCGCGAGGTCGAGCTGCAAGGCCATGTCTACAAGGCGTCCCCGCATCCGGGTGGCGCGACGCCGTACTACTACCCGGGTGGCCGGATCCACGGCCGTCCGGTGCCCGCCGGCTGGTACTCGGAGCCCTGGTGGAAGACGGCGCTGGTGGCCGGGGCCTGGGGCATCGGCTCCCTGCTCCTCTTCGACGCGCTGTTCTCGCCTGCCTGGGGTGACTCCGGCTACGACGCCGGCTTCCAGGACGGCGTGGAGTCCGCCGACCAGGGCGATGCCGGCGGTGACTACGGCGGCGACGCCGGTGGCGACTACGGCGCCGGAGACTTCGGTGGGGGTGACTTCGGTGGGGGTGACTTCGGCGGCGGCGACTTCGGCGGCGGCGACTTCGGTTGAGCCGGCGCCCGCCGAGCTGCCCCAACCCTGCACGACGTGAAAGCGATCTAGAAGACTTATGCACCCTATCCATGCCTAAGTCTTCTAGATCGCGAAACTACCGATGGCGGGCGGTCAGAATGTGCAGGTGACTACGAACGCTGCCCGTTCGTCGGCGTGCAGGCGCAGGTCTGCCAGGCCACCGGCGGCGCGCAGGTCCGCCGCCGCGGGAGCCAGCCGGTCCAGCGTGGTTGCTGGCGCGCTCACCTCGGCGAGCCGCACCGGTGCCCGCATGGACAGCTGGCGCTGCGACTTGGCACGCCGGATCTGCCCCAGCGCGGCGCCGGCGAGCGAGAGCAGCATCGGGTCGCCGCAGCCGCCGGCCAGCTCGGCACCGGTGGGCCAGGCGGCGCGGTGCACCGAACGGGCCGGCCCGGCACCGGCTGCCCGCACCCCGCTCAGCCACGACCACGCCTCCTCCGTGGCGTAGGGCAGGAACGGGGCGAACAGGCGCAGCTGCGTGTGCAGAGCGCGGTGGAGCGCGGCGCGAGCTGACCGGGCCGCCTCGCCGGAGCCGTACGCCCGGTTCTTCACCAGCTCGAGGTAGTCGTCGCAGAACCGCCAGAAGAACGCCTCTGCCGCGTGCAGCGCGCCGGTGTGGTCGTA
>DASSUC010000147.1:0-5592 GCA_035707405.1 Micromonosporaceae bacterium
GCAGCAGGAGCGGTTCGACCAGCCCCGACGTCGGCGAGCTGTAGTAGCCGATGCCCCAGATGCTCGACGCCGAGACCGCGGTGACCGCCAGCACCTTGTCGCCCGATCCCGGCTCGGCCTCCGGCGTGGTGACGGTCGTCCACGAGGTACCGTCCCAGCGCATCATGAGCGAGTCGTCCTCGATGCCGCCGCCGACGTTCTGTGCCACTCCGACGGCCCACACGTCGGTGGCGGAGAGCGCGAGCACCCCGTACAGGGTGTTGCGGGTGCGCGGGTTGGGGCTCGGGATGCGGGTCCACGTGCTGCCGTCGTAGTGCGCGACCAGGCTGCTGACCGGTCGTGAGCTCACCGAGTAGTCACGGTCCCAGCCGACGGCCCACACGTCGTCGGGGGCTCGCGCGGACACCGCCTCGAACACCATCAGGTGGTTCGCGGCGCCGGGCAGGCTCGGGACCACCTGCCAGGAGCCGTTCAGCCAGCGGGCGACCGCGGTCGTCGAGCCGGAGCTGCCCACCGCCCAGACCTCGTTCGCCGAGAGCACGTCGAGGTCCCGCACGCCAACGGGCGGAGAGCCCACGACACGCCATGCGGTGCCGTCGTAACGCTCGACGAGGTTGCCGGAGCCGTCGGACCCGAGGGCCCACACGTTGTTCGTGGCGGTGGCGTCCACCTTCTTGAGCTGGTTGTACCCGGTGCCCTGGTTGGGGCTCGACACCACGGACCAGCCGCTACCGGTGTTGCGCATGGTCAGCGTGCGGTACGCGGCCGCGGCGCTGTCGTAGCGGTAGCCCACGGCCCACGCGACGTTCGTGGATGGGACGATCACGACGTCCTGGAGCGCGCTGGCGACGGTGCTGGGGCTCGGACTGGCGACCACGGTCCAGCTCGCCTGGGCGGAGGCCGGTGCGGCGGGCACCAGAAGGACGAGCGAGAGCGACGCGACAAGGCCGGCCCTCAAGGCCGGCCGGTGGGTGTACGCCATGACTTCCCTTCTCGGCGGGTAGCCGGATGGATAGAGGCGCACCGTGTCGGCGATCGGGTCCGACGTGTGCGCATCCCCTTAGGCCGATCTTTTCTCCCGACTGTCTGGTGGCCACGCACAGACTTCTGCCGAGGGACCGTCATTGTAGGCAGTGACCGGCTTGGCGATGTGTCCCTCGGCTCGCTGTGGGGCGCGGCGGCGCCAGCCAACGTGGACCGTGCCAGCGTGAAGGCCGGCACGGGGGTGACCCGATCCGTGCCGGCCTTCGACGGCTGCGTCGGTGCGCCTGTTCCACAGCGCGGTACGCCGGCCGCGGCACTGGCGGCCGGGCGTGGGCTACGCGTCGGTGAACAGCGGGGTGCTGAGGTAGCGCTCGCCGGTGTCGGGCAGCACCACGACGATGAGCTTGCCCGCGTGCTCGTCCCGGCTTCCCACGATGGTCGCGGCGTGCAGGGCCGCGCCGCTGGACACTCCGACCAGGATCCCTTCCACCCGGGCCAGGCGGCGGGCCGCCGCCCTGGCCTGCTCGACGCCTACCTGGACGATCTCGTCGTAGGCGTCGGTGTCGAGCACCTGCGGTACGAAGCCGGCGCCGATGCCCTGGATGCCGTGCGGGCCGGGGGAACCACCGGACAGGACCGGGGACTCGGCCGGCTCCACGGCGACCATGTACACGCTGGGTCGCTTGCCCCGCAGCACCTCGGAGACGCCCGTGACGGTCCCGCCGGTGCCGACACCGGACACGACGATGTCCACCTCGCCGCCGGTGTCCTCCCAGATCTCGATCGCGGTCGTCTGCCGGTGGATGTCGGGGTTGGCCGGGTTCTCAAACTGTTGCGGCATGAACGTCGCGGGCCGCTCGGCCAGCTCCACCGCGCGGGCGACGGCGCCGCGCATGCCCTCGGACGCCGGAGTGAGCACGATCTGGGCGCCGTACGCGGTCAGCAGGGCCCGCCGCTCCACACTCATGCTCTCCGGCATGGTCAAGGTCAGCCGGTATCCTTTGGCCGCCGCCACCAGCGCGAGGCCGATGCCCGTGTTGCCACTGGTCGGTTCCACGATCTCCACACCGGGTTGGAGCTGGCCCGTGGCTTCGGCCGCTTCGATCATGCTGATCGCGATGCGGTCCTTGACGCTGCCACCGGGGTTCGCCGACTCGAGCTTGCCCATCAGGCGGACCGGCAGCCCAGCGCCGAAGCGGCGCAGCTCCACCAGTGGGGTATGGCCGATCAGGCTGAGCACGTCGGGATGGATAGGCATTTGGTGCCTCCTAGGGTCCTCAGTGGTTGGTTCGTTGTCGATCGCGGGGTACGGGTGATGGTCGTGGCCGAAGTCGGCGCGCGCGCCGGACCATGTCGGCGTGTGCGCGGCTGGAGGACCCTAGATCTCGTACTCGAGTGGCATCGGTTGCTGCCGGCCGGTGTGGGCGAGGGCGGGCGGCGCGGTCACCGTCGTTCCCGACGGCACGTCGTTGACGACGAGGGCATGTGCGCCCACCCGGCAGCCGCGGGCGACGGTCACCGGGCCGAGGACGCTGCTGCGGGCTCCGAGGATGACGCCGTCGCCGATGGTCGGATGGCGCTTGGCGCCCTTCCCGTCGCGCCAGAACCCCCGCGCTCCCAGCGTGACGCCGTGGTAGATGGTCACGTCGTCACCGACCTCCGCTGTCTCCCCGATCACCACACCCATCCCGTGGTCGATGAAGCAGCGGCGGCCGATGCGGGCGCCTGGGTGGATCTCGACGCCGGTGAACAGGCGGGCGCCCTGCGACAGCAGCCGCGGCAGCCACGGCACGCGCCGGTTGTGGAGCCCGTGCGCGGCCCGGTGCGCCCACAGCGCCCACAGCCCGGGGTAAAGCAGGAGCTCGGTCGCGCGAGACCCGTAGAGTGCCGGGTCCCGCTGGTATGCCGCGCGCATGTCCTCCACCACGGCCGCAAGGGCGGATGGCCGAACCCGTCGCGTCACGCCGTCCCCGGGGTGGTCCGGGCGGGCGCCATTCCGCCGGGCCGAAGCCCTGGCCGGTAGGCCGGTAAACGGTGGTGGAACGGTGTCGATGAGCTTGGCGAGAGCGAACACGGTGGCCTCCTATCGCCCGCGCTGTCCGGTCCTGCCACAAACAGGCGTCAACCGGCGATGAGGCCGGAGATCATCGTCGCTACGCCGAGTGTCACCGCATAGGCGACCACCATGACGACGGCGTGTCGCAGGACCACCCGCTTCGCGGAGCGCAGGCCGAGCCGGCGGATCATCCAGGTCAGGACCGCCGCCATGGCGGCGAGGCTGGCCAGGACGAAGTAGACCTGGTACCGGTCCATCCACACGCCGAAGAACGACAACGCCCCGAGGCCGGTGGCGACCGCCAGCGCGTTGCCGACGCAGCAGACAGCGCCGAGAAGACCCCACAGCGAACCGGCTCTCGCGAAGCGACCGCCGGCCCGGGGTCCGGTCTTCACCGCATCGAGGGTGGTTGTGGTCATGGCCATCACCTTCTCGGTACTAGTTATCGCGTTACGAGCGACGATGTCGAGCGAAGGCCGTTGTTTCAGCCACTAGATCGATGAAGGTTCAATGAAGAAGGGCACCGGACCCGAACATCGGGGTCACCGGTCCCTAGTGTGAATATGGTGCCGGTCCGGCGCTACACAAAAGACCAGCGTATCGGGACCGGACGGGCGGACGATCCGAGACCCACGCAATCACTGACCCAACACACCGACCGGGTGAACCGCTTACCGGTCCGCTGACGCCCGCACGGGACCGAAACGGGGAAGTTATGCCCGAGAACTCCGACGTAGCTGTCATGGACATTGACGCCCGCCTGCATCGGACCGCTCTGCGCCTGGCCGAGATCTGCAGCAGTCAGCTGCCCGTTCACGAGCTGCGGCCGGCGGTCCGTGCCGAGATCGCCCGGCTGTGCGCGTGCATCCTCGAAGTCGATGACGACGCGGTGGCCGTACGCGGCCAGCTGGTGTTCGAGTCGCTTCAGGCGGTCACCCTCCAGACCGTGGTCCAGGCGTGCCTGGGCCTGTCGCTGCCGCTCGACCAGCTACTGGAGGGCATCGATCCCGAGCAGGTCACCGAGCTGCTGCTGCACGAGCGCGCCAACGCGGCCGGCGGGGCCCGGAACGGCGCAGAGCCGGGCCTGCGGGTCGAGCCGGACCTGGCGGGGCGGTTCGAGCCGTTCCCGCTCACCGACGTGCAGCAGGCGTACCTGCTGGGCCGGGACGGTCCGTTCGAGCTGGGTAACGTGACCTCGACGTTCTATGCCGAGCTGGACACGGTGGACCTTGACGTGGACCGCCTGGAGGCCGCGTTCAACGGCCTGGTGGACCGGCACGACGCGCTGCGCACGGTGGTGTCGCCCGACGGGTACCAGCGGGTCCTGCCGGAGGTCGGTGACTACCGGTTCGGCCGGGAGGATCTCTCGGCGTACGACACCGCGGCGCGCGATGCCCGGCTGGCAGGCCTGCGCGCCGACCTCGGCGACTCCTCGTTCGATCCTTCGTGCTGGCCGTTGTTCGAGGTGCGGGCGACCCGGCTGGACGAGCGGCGGGTGCGGCTGCATCTCGTCATCGACCTGCTCATCGCCGACGGTGCCTCGATCGCCCGGCTGCTGTGGGAGCTGTCGGAGCGGTATGCGGACCCGGGCCGGGTGTGGCCCAGGGTGGAGGTGTCGTTCCGGGACTACCAGCTTGCGGTGGAGGGGCTGGTGGGTTCGGGGCGGTTCGAGCGGGCGCGGCGGTACTGGCTGGACCGGTTGGACGGGTTGGCGGCGGCGCCGGAGCTGCCGCTGGCGGGGGCGCTCTCGGCGGTGTCGCGGCCGCGGTTCTCGCGCCGGTCGTTCGGGTTGGACCCGGCGGCGTGGGCCGGGCTGCGGGCGCGGGCGAGCCGGCGGGGGCTGACCCCCTCGGCGGTGCTGGCGGCGGCGTACGCGGTGGTGCTGGGGCAGTGGTCGGCGGTGCCGCGGCTGACGGTGAACGTGACGGTCAACTCCCGGCTGCCGGTGCACCGCCAGGTCAGCGAGGTGGTGGGTGACTTCACCGCGTTGACGTTGCTGGAGGTGGACACCGCACCGTCGGGGGTGGAGCCGTTCGCGCGGTTCGCCGCGGGGGTGCAGCGGCAGCTGTGGACCGACCTGGACCACCGCGAGCTCAGCGGGGTACGGGTGATGCGGGAGCTGGCCCGCCGCCGCGGCGCCACCCACGCCACCATGCCCGTCGTGTTCTCGACCTTCCTGGGCACCGGACCGACCGCCGACTTCTCGCCGCCGTGGTTGGAAGGGATCGGTTACACCCTGGCCAAGGCACCACAGATGACGCTGGAGGCACTGGTCTACGAGCTCCGGCACGGTCTGGTGCTGACGTGGGATGTGGTGGATGAGGTGTTCGCGGCGGGTGTGGTGGATGCGATGTTCGCCGCGTACCGCGGGCTGGTCTCGCAGCTGGCGGGCTCGGACGGCGGGTGGGACGCGCCGGTCGGGTGCCTGGTGCCCGGCCAGCAGCTGGCGGTACGGGCCCGGGCCAACGACACCGCGGTGGACCGCCCGGCGGTGCTGCTGCCCGCGTTGGGCGGCTGGCTGGCCGGCCGCGGCACCCGCCCGGCGGTGCTCA
>DASSUC010000148.1:0-10510 GCA_035707405.1 Micromonosporaceae bacterium
CAACAGCCAGTGTGTTGAAGTTGCCGACAACCTGCCCGGTGTCGTGGCGGTGCGCGACAGCAAGAACCACGGCCCGGTGTTGACCTTCTCGGTCGAGCAGTGGCAGGCGTTCGTCGCAGACGTGAAGACTGGCGAGTTCGATCGCTGACCCTACCGGCCAACCGAAGGGCTCCTCACCCGTACGGGTAAGGAGCCCTTCGGGCTTACTCGCAGAAACTCTCGATGGTGGTAGGTCTCGGGTGAACCCGCCGAGGAACCCGAATCCCGACCCTTCAAGGTCTGTAGCCGGTACCAGACCGCTGTCGCAATGGAGGCCGACCGTCATACACGGGGGCGAGGCAGCTCCACCTCACAGGTATGTCCTGCATGCCGGGCTCGGGTCCGGCGTGGCATCGGGCACCGGCGTCCTGCGGGGAGGTCACCGCGCCGATAGCAGTCGGTGGATGCCTGCCGGTGGTAGGCCGCAGGCGTCAGAACCGGCCACCGCCGCCGCGGCGGGCGCGGGTGCCCGTACCCCCGAAGCTGCCGGGCGACCAGCCGCCGCCCCACCCGCCGCCGTGCCGGGAACCGCCGCCCATGCCGCCGAGGAGGATGCCGCCCAGAACCGCGCCGGCGAACCCGCCGAACGGGTCGTGGCGGCCGTAGCCACCGGCGCCCACCGGCCACCTGTCCACATCGGAGTGCGCCATCCGCGCCGCCTGCTCGGCGAGGGCGTCGGCCTGCTGCGCCTCGGCGAGCGCCGCGACCGGGTCGTCGCCGGCGAGGGCGACCGCCAGGTCCAGGTGGCGCTGCGCCTCGGCGAGGCGGGTGCGGGCCTCGCTGCCGACGGCGCCGCGCCGGGTCGCGATGAAGTCGGCGGCTGCGGAGATCTCGGCCCGGGCAGCCAGCAGCGTTTGGTCGAGCATCGCGCGGGCGCGGCGGGCCCGCTCGGCGGCGTCGCGGACTCCGGCGAGCGCCCGGTCGACGCCGTCGTCCGCCTCGCGGAGCCGGCGCAGCGCGGCCAGCGGGTCCGGCTTCGCCCCGGCCGGCGGGCCTGGCTTCGCTGCGGCCAGCTGCCGGTCCGGCTTGGGCTCGGCCAGCTGCCGGTCCGGCTCCGGCCCGGCCAGCTCGGCACGCACCGCGGCGGCGGCCGCCTCGGCCTGGTCGACCGCTGCGGCGAGGCTCGCCTGCTCGGCTCCTGAGGCGCCGCCCGCGTCCAGGGCGGCGCGGCCGGCGGCGATGTCGGAGTCCACCTCCGCGAGGAGGGCGTCGAGGCCGCGCTGCGCCTCGTCAAGGTCGGCCGACACCTTCTCCAGCGCGTCAACGAGCGTCGTGGCCTGGCCGAGCGCCTCCTCGGCCCCGCGCACCGCGACGGCCGCGGCGGCCCGGTCACTCTCGGCGAGCGCCCGCTCCGCCCGGGCCAGCGCCTCCGTCGCGAAGCCGACCCGTCCCTGTGCCTCGGTCACGTTGCTGGACACCGCGGCGAGCGCCGGGCCGCCGTACCGGTCCTGCAACGTGTGCAGCGTCTCCGCGGCCTGGGGCAGGCGCGCCTGGACCGCACCGCGCCGGCCCTGCGCCGTGGCGAGGGCCTGCTCGGCGTTCGCCTCCAGCTGGCGCAGCGCGTCAAAGGCGGCGGACTGGGCGTCCAACCGCTGGTCGGCCGCCTCGCACCGGCGGATGATCTCGGTCAGCCAGCCGCGCTGGGTCTCCTCGTCAACGGTGGTGGACTCGGTGATGAGCTGCCGGACCCGGAACGCCTCGGCCACGTCCTGCCGGGCGGCCGACAGCGCGGCGGCGAACGGCCCGGTCGCCTCGGGGCCGTACTGCCCGGTGGCCACCTCAAGCTCCTGGGAGCTGGTCGCCAGCGCGTTGTCCAGCTCCACCAGCAGCGCGTCTGCCCGGTGCGACAGCTCCTCGGTGGTCTGCTGGGGTGGCCCGGCGGGCAGGCCGGCGGCCGGCTGCGCCGGGCCGCGGCGCCGGACCCGCCGCCACAGCCAGAAGGCGAGCGCGAGCACCGCGAGCACCGCGAGGAGATCGAGTACGAGCACCGCCACGCTCGGGCGGGGCGTCCCGCCCCCCGGGTCCGGGTCGCCCGGGACGATGTTGGGCGCGGTCACCGGCCGGCCGGCCAGCGCGGCCCGGTAGCCCTCGGCGGCCCCGACTGCGGCGCCCGCCCAGTCGTTGCTGGCCAGGGCGGGCTCGATCGCGACCTCCGCCACCTCGGCCAGCTGCGCGTCGGTGAGCTTGAAGTCGGCCGCGAAGGAGTAGGCGTACGCCCGGTCGCCCGTGGCCACGGCGAGGAGCCCGTCCCCGGTGCCGAGGTCGCTGCGGGTGGCGGTCTCGTCGGCCCACCGGCGGGCCGGCGTGCCGCTGAACGAGCGCACGTAGACCACGAAGAGCTGGAGCGAGGTCTCGCCGCGCAGCCGCGCGAGCGCCGCGTCGACCTCGGCCCGCCGGCTGCCGAGCGCGTCGACCCGGTCGGTGACCTGGGAGTCCAGCCGCATCGGGCGGTCGGCCAGGGCCGGGACCGGCACAAGGGAGGAGACGGCGAGCGCCAGGGCCGTGACCGCGGCGGCGCGCCCCGTCTTCGCCAGCACCCGCAAAGCGTATTGCACCGCCTGCGTGCCGGCACAGGATTCGTGGGCAGCTCGCGGGGCTGCCGGCTTTCTGGTACGAGTGTCTGGTGACCGCTCCCGACGACGTGCTGAGCCCGGCGCCGCTGCCGTCCCCGCCCCGGTCCCTACCCCCAGCACCCCCGGCTCGGGCGGCGGTCAGCTGGTCGGTGCTGGCGGCCGTCTCCGCCGGCGGGGTAGCCGGAGCGCTCGCCCGGTACGCCCTGGGCCTGGCCTTTCCCCGTCCACCCGGCGGGTTCCCGTGGGCCACGTTCGGGATCAACGTCTCCGGGTGCCTGCTCATCGGCGTACTCATGGTGGTGGTGACCGAAGCGTGGCCGGTCCGGCGGCTGCTGTGGCCCTTTCTGGGCACCGGCCTGCTGGGCGGCTACACCACCTTCTCCGGTTACGCCGTGGAGATCCAGCACCTGGCCTTCGCGGGAGCCACGGGAACTGCGCTGGCCTACCTCGGCGCCACGCTGCTCGGTGCCCTGGCCGCGGTCTACGCCGGGGTCGCCGGCGCCCGGCTGGCCATCCACCGCCTCACCGGCCGCCCCGCTCGCGACGCGCGGTGACCGTGCTGCTGGTCGCCCTCGGGGCGGCGGTCGGGGCACCGCTGCGCTACCTCGTCGGCCGCGCCGTCCAGGCCCGACACGAGTCGCTGTTCCCGTGGGGGACGTTCATTGTCAACGTCGCCGGGTCGTTCCTGCTCGGCGTGCTCGCCGCGGCGCAGCTCAACACCCCGGCGCCGGTCCTCGCGGCGCTCGGCGCCGGCCTATGCGGCACGCTGACCACCTACTCCACCTTCGGCTACGAGACGGTCCGGCTGCTGCAGGAGGGCGCCCGGCTGACCGCCCTGCTCAACGCCCTCGTCAGCATCCTGGCCGGGCTGGCCGCGGCGGGCCTGGGCGCCGCGCTCGCCGCGGGCCTGGCCGCCGCCTGACTACCACGCGAAGGCGTCGTCGTCTCTGGTCTCCTCGCCGGCCCGCGGCATCCGGCTCTTTGCGGCGCGCCCTTCTCCTCTACGCCGCACAAGAGGCCACCACGGTGAACGGTCCGGCCGCCCGTCGGGTGCCGGTCTGTGGTCAAGGCGCGCGACCGTCCAGGGGTCGTGGAGGTGGAGCGCCGCAGGCGTCGGCGTGCGGATCCACAGGGGCGCTCCGACAACGATCCGGTCGAAGTCCGACGATCTCTGTGAGCGCAGGTCCTTGGTCAGGACAAGGTCGAGGAAGATCTCGGCCAGCCACTCCCCAACCTCCCCGACGTGACCGTAGGTGAAGCCCCGCCGCCACGGATGCCGCACGACCTCGTCATGGCCACTCCGCTCGCCCTGGTAGAAAGCGATCTTCAAGGCTTCCTCGGCGTACCACTCGGGCGTCTTCCAGCTTCCTGGCCGGCCCTCGCCTTCGGCGCCCTGGCACCGGTCGCTGATGAACCGGTACACCGACGGTGCGTCGGAAGAGATCCAGCCCTTGGGACCGTCGAGGGGGGATGCGGCGTCGGTCACCATCCCGGCGAAGTTCCCCAGGCTTCCGAAGAGGCATACCGCCACTCTCGTGCCGTCGCTGGCGGTGCTCGTGGTGCAGGCGACGGCCGGCCCGGTGCCGGCTCCATGCCCTACGAACTCGGCGAAGGTCACTGTGCCGACGCCCTTTGCGAACCGTGCCGGCGGTGGTGTGACGAAGTCCTGGACGGCGAGCCGGCCGATGGCTCTCTCGACTCGGACAGCGATCTGGTGACGGCTCAGCCGCTGCCCGCCGACCGCCCCACCGACCTGAGGCAGCAGGCCGTACGACGGTGTGCGGACCTCGACGGGTGGTCGAGGGTCCAGCCGGATGTCGTTGTCCTCGGCCAGCTTTCGCACCCGGCGCTCCGACCAGTAGAGGTAGGTGCGGATGGCACCAAGCTCACCCAATGGCTGCTCCTCGCCTACGGCCCGCGGTAGCCCCATTGTCCGCCGCCCCTCCACCCCCCGGTGGAGCTGATCAGGCGGGCCAGAATATGAGGTATGGCCGGGTCGTTCTTTACCGCGCTGTGGCGGCCCCGGGTGGGGCGCACGAGCCGGCGGGTGGTGGTCCGGCACCGTGGTCAGACCGTTGCCGACTCCGCACGTTGCTGGCGGGTGACCCAGATCCTGCACGCCCCGGTGCACTACGTGCCCAGGGCGGAGGTGGCCGGGGCATTGGCGCCGT
This sequence comes from Micromonosporaceae bacterium, assembly GCA_035707405.1. Taxonomy (GTDB): domain Bacteria; phylum Actinomycetota; class Actinomycetes; order Mycobacteriales; family Micromonosporaceae; genus DASSUC01. The sequence continues at coordinate 4,784 of DASSUC010000148.1, forward strand.
CGGCGAGGCGGACGTACTGCCCGTACAAGGGTGTGGCGTCCTACTGGGACCTGCACGTGGGTGACGCCGTGGTCCGCGACGCGGCCTGGTCGTACGGGGATCCGAAGCCCGGGTACGTCGAGCTTCGCGGGGCCGTCGCGTTCGACCGTTCCAAGGTCGACGAGTACGCCGTCGGCCCGGCCCGCGCAGGCGGCTAGTCCGCCGGGCGCCGGTAGCCGGGCGCCGGCAGCCGGGTAGGGGTTGGCACCGACCTGATGCTCTGCACCGTCCGTACGAGCAGACCAGGCTCTGCTCGCGCAGATGGTGCAGAGCATTACGTTGCCGCCAGACCCCGGCACCGGCGCGGGGGCGGCTGCCAAGATGGCCGATGCCCAGCGGTCTGGGGCCGAAGGGGCGGGTCAGAGGTTGCTGCATGACCGGGCGGGTACCGGCGGGCCGGCGTACGGTTTCTACGGTGAGCAACACCGAGACGCAGCCGCGGGAAGCGGTCTGCGGTGCGACAGGCGTCGCGGTCGAGCCAGTGCGCGAGCTGCTCCCAGGGCGCGAGGTGGTCCTCGGCGGCCCGCGGGGCATGGCGGTGACGCGTACCCTGCCGAACCGGACCCGGCGCATGGTCGGCGGGTGGTGCTTCCTCGACCACTTCGGGCCGGAGGATGTGGCCGGCGGCCCGGGCATGCGGGTGGCGCCGCACCCCCACACCGGGCTGCAGACGGTGACCTGGCTGGTCGACGGCGAGGTGCTGCACCGGGACAGCCTGGGCAGCCGGCAGCTGGTCCGGCCCGGCCAGCTGAACGTGATGACCGCCGGGCACGGGATCGCCCACTCCGAGGAGTCGCCGCCGGACCGCTCGCCGGTGCTGCACGGCGTGCAGCTATGGGCGGCGATGCCGGACCCGGCCCGGCACGGCCCGTCCAGCTTCGCCCACCATCCGGACCTGCCCGTGCTGACCGACGGCGACGTGCGGGCCGAGGGCGAGGTGCGGGTCACGGTGATGGTCGGTGAGGTGGCCGGGGTGGCCTCGCCGGCCCGCACCTTCACGCCCCTGGTCGGCGCCGAGCTTCAGCTCGCGCCGGGCGCGGCGGCGCGCCTGCCGCTGCGGCCCGATTTCGAGTACGCGGTGCTGGCGCTCTCCGGTCGCGTGGAGGTCGAGGGCGTGGCCGTGGACCCCGGACCGTTGCTCTATCTCGGCTCGCACCGCCACGACCTGGCGCTGCGGGCCGCCGTGGGCGCCCGGGCGCTGCTCCTGGGCGGTGAGCCGTTCGGGGAGCAGATCGTCATGTGGTGGAACTTCGTCGGCCGTAACCACGACGAGATCGTGCGCTCGCGCGAGGACTGGACGGCCGGCCGGCGGTTCGGCACGGTCCACGGGTACGACGGGCCACCGCTTCCGGCGCCGCCGCTGCCCGCCACGCGGCTGCGGCCACGAGGCCGCGAACGCTGAGCGGCCGGGTCCGCTACTGGTTGGTCAGGCCCCCTCCGCTGCCCGGGCCGCGCGGAGGGGGCCTTGCCCGTATCCGTTAGTGAGTCAGGCCGCCTGCCGCTCCTTGGCCGGGACTGCGGCGTCCTCGGCCTTGACCTGCTCGGCACCCTGCATCATCGCCCCGGCGGCGAAGGTGTACGCACGGGTCCATGCGCGCTCCACCTCCGGGGTCCACGCGTCCCCGGCGAACCGGCTCAGTGTGGAAAGCAGGACGCCACCGACGGCCGAGTAGTGCTCCATCTCGGCGCCGTACCGCACGTGGTTGCGGCCCATGGTGGTCAGCGCAGGCATCAGCTGTTCCGGGCGATCGTAGTGCGTGACGAGCGCAATGATCGCCTTGAGCAGCTTCTCCCGCTGCGCGTCCATGACCGCGGGGAACAGGGGACGTACGGTGGGGTACTCGGCGAAAAGCTGGTCGTAGAAGGAAGCGACCAGCTCGTTCGCGACGGGAGCGATCAGGCCGAGGCTCTCCTGAAGCAGCCGGTGGTCCTCGATCCGCTCGGCATTGATATCCCTCTCCATTGTCGCCTCCCCGACATCAACGACGGTGACGAAACGAGCGCTCCCCCTGGTCAGGGGTGGCGCTCGTCACTGTGAGAATAGGATCCACAACCTCAGGTAACAAGAGCGCGGGCTATATTCGGGCGAGGAGGCACACTTCTCCGAAAGTGCACGGTGCAAATTGCATGAACGACAAGTGTCACGCGAGCCGCCTCCAGCGTGCCCGCCTGCGGTGCGCCGCAGCCAGCGCCCGCGCGGCCTGCGCCTCCTCGACCGCGGTGGCCGCCTCCTCGGTGAGTGCCCGCGCGGCAACCTCGGCCACATCGGCGTCCCGCCGCGCCGCGCGTTCGGCCGCCGCGGCGAGGCGGTAGGCCCGCTGGGTCCGGTGCTCCTCGGCCCGGGCCTGCATCAGCTCGTGGTCGGCCTGCTCCCGCGCCGCGTCCCAGCCGCCGGCCCGGCGCCACACCTCCCGCAGCTCCTCCACCGAGAGGTCGCCGCGGCGGAACGCGGCCAGCGCCGCCCGGGACACGTCCTGGGTGAGTGGGGAGGCGGTGGCCTCGGGTGGCGGCAGGTCGGCCGTCTCCCGGCGGGCCGCGGCGTGCGCCTGCTGGGCGCGGTCGTGCGCCAGCCAGGCGGCCTCCCGCGCCTGCTGGGCCTGCGCGTAGCCGGCCCGCGCCGACTCGGCGGCGACCTGCGCCCGGGCCGATGTGGCCACCGCCGCGGCGGCCAGCCGGCTCAGCTCCCGGGCGTGTGCCAGCAGGCGCGCGTACTCGCCCGGGGCCAGGCGCGGTGTGGCGGCTGCCCGCCGGTTGACCGCCCACGCCACCAGGCCTACCGCCGCGAGTACGACAACGGCGCAGCCCAGCAGCGTGGCCCAGCCGGCGAGCAGGGCACCGTAGTCAAGGTCCAGGCTGGGTGGGCGCGCGGCGCCAGGTGTGGGTCCCGCGAGGTTCAGGGGCGCGGTCACGGCAGGGGCTCCCGGGGTCAGCCCGTTCTGGCGTACGAGCTCCGGTGCGAGCCTACGGGCAGCGACCTGTGTGTGACACCCTGCTCATCGACCCAGATATATCGGTCAGCCGCGTGCGTCCGGGTCAACGCCCTCCGCCGGGTCACGTACCTCGTGCATGGCCAGCTCCTCGGCGCTGGCGCCGCCGCCGGACGCGCCCATGTCCACGGCGATCGCGTCCCGCTCCTCGTCCGGGTGGGCGCCCTGGTCCGGCTCGACCAACCGCCCGACCTTCCCGGCCGTCACCGGGTCCGCGCCCAGCCGCTCGTACATCGACACCGGCGAGCCCAGATGGGGATCCACCGGCTCCTCGTCGAGCAGCTCCTCCTCGCCCGGCCAGGCGCTGTCCGGGGTCACCTCCGGCTCCTCCCGGAGGAGCCGGGCGGAGAGTGGCTCGCGGCGTCGCTGCTCCTCGGCGGTGGTGCCGAAGTCCTCGACGGCGACCGGGCCGTCCTCCCGCTCGGCCGGCAGCGCTGCCGGGTCCCGGCCATCGGCAGCCCGGGGCGAGGCAACGTCGTCGAAGGCCGTGGAGTCGTCGTCGGCGTACTCGGGGATCCCCTCCGCCGCCGGGTCGGAGACCGGCCGGGGGTAGGCGTCGTCGCTAGGCATGCCGATGTCGTACCCGTGATCGACGATGCTGACACCGCGCCCGGTGCTGCGCGCCCTGGCCTCGTGGGGAAAGATCTGCGCATGCACCCCGACGCGCTGGCCAGGAGCGGGCCCCCGCCGGCCGCGCTGCGTGCGCGCCCGGGCGAAGAGGTGCTGCACGTCCTTCTCATCGAAGACGATGACGATGACGCGTTCCTGGTGCAAGAGCTGCTGGCCGAGACGGACGCGCGGATCGCACTGCGGGCGGTGCCGAGCCTGCGGGCGGCGCGCGAGGCGCTGGACAGCGCTGAGGTCAACTGCGTCCTGCTGGACCTGGGCCTACCCGACGCCAGTGGCCTGTCCGGCCTGCGCGAGCTGCAGCGCATCGCCAGCCACGTCGCCGTCTGCGTGCTGACCGGGCTGGACGACGAGCACCTGGGCATCGCGGCGCTCTCCGAGGGGGCGCAGGACTACCTCACCAAGGGGAAGGTGGACGGGGTCGGGCTGACCCGCGCGGTCCGGTACGCGGTGGAGCGCAAGCGCACCGACGAGAGCGCGCGGGCGCTGCGCGAGGCGGAGCTGCACCAGGCCGAGTCGGCGCGGCTGGAGCGGGGCCTGCTTCCGCAGCCGTTGATGCGCGACGCCCCGGCCGAGCTGGAGCTGCTCTACCGGCCGGGCCGGCACCGGGCCCTGCTCGGTGGCGACTTCATCGACGCGGTTCAGGTCGGTCCGGCGCGGGTGCAGCTGCTTGTGGGGGATGTCGCCGGGCACGGGGTGGAGGCGGCGGCGCTCGGCGTCTCGCTGCGGGTGGCCTGGCGCGCACTGGTGCTCGGCCAGGTGCCCGACGCCGCGGTGCTGCCATCGCTACAGAAGGTGCTGGAGAGCGAGCGCCGCTCGGAGGAGCAGTTCGCCACGGTCGCCATGGTCACCGTCGCGCTGGACGAGGGCGTCGCCGGGATCCGCCTGGCCGGTCACCCGCCGCCGCTGGTCCTGGCGGAGGGCCGGGTCGCGCCGTGCGACGCGCGGCCCGGCGCGGTGCTCGGCGCGGTCGACGCCACCGCGTACGACGCGGCGCCGATGTCCCTGGGGAGCGGGGCATGGGCCCTGCTGATCTACACCGACGGGCTGATCGAGGGGTACGCGGGCGAGGGGGAGCGGTTGGGCGTCGACGGGCTGTGTGAGCTGCTGCGGTCTCCGGAGGCGGGCGGGGTCGGGCCGGCCGAGCTGCCCGGCTGGCTGGTCGACCGGGCGACATCGCTGAACGGCGGGCCGCTCGCCGATGACGTGGCGATCCTGCTGCTGCACACCCGCCGGGCGGCACCCGGTGCCCGGGTGGTGGACGGATGAGGGCCGGGATGAGCACCTGGTCGCTGCGTACCCGGATCACCGTGCTGTGCGCGGCGGTGGGGCTCGCGCTCGGCCTGCTCGCGGTCGCGGGCCTGACCGTCGCCGTGACCAACCGCAACCAGATCGACCGGCTGCTGACCGAGACCGGTCCGCTGCGCACCAACGTCGAGCGGCTGCGCGCCGCCCTGGTGGACCAGGAGAGCGGGGTACGCGGCTACGCGGCCAGCGGCGACGAGGTCGACCTGGAGCCGTACCGGCGGGGGGTCGAGGAGGAGGCCGGCCTGGTCAGGGGCATGGAGCGGCTGCTCGCCGACGAGCCGGCGGCGCTCGACCGGCTGCGGGCGCTGCGGCAGGAGGCCGAGGGCTGGCGTCGCGACATCGCCGAGCCGGCGATCCAGGCGGTCCGCTCGGGAGGGCCCCAGCCCGGGCAGCGGTTGGCTGACCCGGCCGCCCGGCAGCGGTTCGAGGCGGTCCGCACCGGGCTGGCCCAGCTTCAGGAGTCCATCATCCAGCTGCGTGCCGAGGCCGCGGGCACCGCCCGCAGCACGGGCAACGCCCTGCTCGCCCTGCTGGCCGCCGCCGTGGTTGTGGTCCTCGGCACCGGCATCGCCCTTCAGATGCTGCTCAGCCGCATGGTCATCGGCCCGGTCACCGCGCTCGCCCAGCAGGTCCGCCACCTCGGCCGGGGCGACTACGACCATCCGATCACCCTGGTCGGCCCGCCGGAGGTGGCGCTGCTGGGCCGGGACATCGACATGGTGCGCGGGCGGATCGCGTCGGACCTGGCCGAGGTGCGGCACGCCCG
>DASSUC010000149.1:0-2401 GCA_035707405.1 Micromonosporaceae bacterium
TCGCGCGGATGAGCGCGGAGAGCCGGTTGGCCTTTCCGTCGAGCGAGAGGATGCTGCCCTCGATCTTCTCGTAGTGCTCGAGCTCGACCTGGAACAGCCGCATCAGCTCGATGCCGATGCCCGCGGTGCCGGCGATGCCGATCAGCGAGTGCGCGTCGGCGGGGTGCACCTTTTCGATGTCCCGGCTGGCGATGAGGTTGCCCATGGTCGCCCGGCGATCACCGGCCATGACGACGCCGCCGCTGCACGAGATGGCCACGATCGTGGTGGCGTGCGGTGCCAGCTCAGCCGCTGTCCCGGGCGGCAGCGGCCGGCGCCCGGGCAGCAGCTCGGGCGCGGCCAGGCTCAGAAACTCGGTGAAGGACGACGTCCCCGGCGTGGTAAACACCGCCGGGAGACGACTGAAGGAGTCACGAACCGCTGCCACGTAGGTCCCTTCAGGTGTCGGATCATGCCGATGGAACACCATACGCCGCGGAGGGGCTGGGGGGCCTACTGACCGCCCTTCTGCACATAACCGCGGACGAACTCCTCGGCATTCTCCTCCAGCACGGAGTCGATCTCGTCGAGCAGGTCGTCCACATCCTCGGTCAGCTGCTCATGGCGCTCGGCGACCTCGGGGTTCGCCTCGGGCGCGGGCGCCTCGTCGACCTCCTGGTCCCGGCGGGCCTTGCCGGACTGCGACTGGCCTGAGCTGTCGCGGGTAGCCATCCCTCGCCCTCCTCTACGTGCGTTGCCCCGAAACCCTACTCCGACGGTACGACGGATCTGGCGGGTCAGCCCGACGTGATCGCCTCCAGCAGGTCCTTTGCGCTGGGGCACCGGTCGAACAGCGCACCGACGTGCGCCTTGGTCCCCCGCTCGGGCTCCATCATCGGCACCCGGACCAGCGACTCCCGACCGACATCGAAGATCACCGAGTCCCAGCTGGCCGCGACCACCTCGGAGCCGTACTGGGCCAGGCAGCGCCCGCGGAAGTAGGCACGGGTGTCCTCCGGCGGGGTGACCATCGCGGCGCGGACCCGCGCCTCGTCGAAGAGCGTGTGCATCGCGCCCCGGGCGACCAGCCGGTGGTAGAGGCCCTTCTCCTGGCGCACGTCGGCGTACTGCAGGTCGACCAGGGCGAGCTTCGGTGAGGCCCACTCCAGCCGCTCCCGCTCGCGGTAGCCCTCCAGCAGCCGCAGCTTCGCCACCCAGTCCAGCTCGCGGGCGCAGAGCATGGGGTCGCGGCCGAGCCGGTCCAGCACGCTCTCCCAGCGCTCCAGCACGTCGGTGGTGACCTCGTCCAGGTCGGTGCCGTACCGGTTGTCCACAAAGGACCTGGCCCGCTCGAAGTACGCCCATTGCAGGTCGAGGGCGGTGAGCCGGCGCCCGTCCCGCAGCCGCATCAGGTGCCGCAGGGTGGGGTCGTGGCTGACCGCCTTGAGCTCGGCGACCGGGTCGGCGATGCCCAGGTCGGGCGTGAGCGCCTTCTCCTCGATCATCGTGAGGACGAGCGAGGTGGTGCCGGCCTTGAGGTAGGTGGAGATCTCCGACAGGTTCGCGTCGCCGATGATGACGTGCAGGCGGCGGTACTTGTCGGCGTCGGCGTGCGGCTCGTCGCGGGTGTTGATGATGGGCCGCTTGAGCGTGGTCTCCAGGCCCACCTCGACCTCGAAGAAGTCGGCCCGCTGCGACATCTGGAAGCCCGGGGTGGAGCCGTCCTGGCCGATGCCCACCCGCCCGGCGCCGCAGACGATCTGCCGGGTGACGAAGAACGGCGTCAGGTGCGTCACGATGTCCGTGAACGGGGTCTGCCGCCGCATCAGGTAGTTCTCATGGGCGCCGTAGCTGACGCCCTTGTTGTCGGTGTTGTTCTTGTAGAGGTGGATCTGGTGGCTGCCGGGGATGGTCGCCGCCCGCCGCGACGCCTCGGCCATCACGTGCTCGCCCGCCTTGTCCCACAGCACCAGGTCACGGGGGTTGGTGACCTCAGGGGTCGAGTACTCCGGGTGCGCGTGGTCGACGTAGAGGCGGGCGCCGTTGGTGAGGATCACGTTGGCCAGGCCCAGGTCCTCGTCGGCCAGGGCCTCGGCCGGGTCGTACGCCGCGCCGGAGTAGGTGAAGCCACGCGCGTCGCGCAGCGGCGACTCCTCCTCGTAGTCCCAGCGGGCCCGCCCGCCCCGGGTCAGCTCGGGACGGGCGCCGTACGCGTTGACCACCTGGGACGAGGTGACCATCGGGTTGGCGCCGGGCTGCCCCGGAACGGAGATGCCGTACTCAACCTCGGTGCCCATGACCCGCCGCACGCTCATGTCGTCGAGCCTAGACGGTCCCGGGTACGAACGGCCTGCCTGCACTGGCGCCCTGTTGTGGCGGAACGGCCAGATAGGTGAGGCGGCGGCGCGGCTCGCGCCGCGCC
>DASSUC010000150.1:0-26875 GCA_035707405.1 Micromonosporaceae bacterium
GACCGCGACGGCGCCGGAGACCATCATCGCCAGGATGCCGGTCGCGTACGCCCCGGCCTGGGCGTTGACGTCGGCGTCGAAGGCGATCGTGATGCCGATGCAGACGAGCGTGTAGACGATGACCACCGGGCGCACCGCGCGACCCCACTCCGGTGCCATCCCGTAGGTGGGCAGGTACCGCGGCACGATGTTGATCAGGCCGGCCATTGCCGAGGCGCCGGCGAACCACAGGATCAGGATCGTGCTGATGTCGTAGGCGGTGCCGAACGCCTCGCCGAGGTGCTCGTGGGCCAGGTATGCCAGCGCCCGGCCGTTGGCCTCACCGCCGGCCTCGAACTCTTCGGCAGGGACCAGGACGGTCGTGACAAAGCTTGTCATGATCAGATATATCGACATGATCACCGCGGCAGCGGTGAGCAGCTTACGGGTGTTGCGAATCCGCGACCACAGTCGCCGCTCGGGGTCCTTGCCCTCCGCGGCGACCAGCGGCATCATGCTCACCCCGGTCTCGAACCCGGACAGGCCCAGCACCAGCAGCGGGAACGCGAGTACGGCGGGCCAGACAACCCCGCCCAGCCCGCCACCACCCTCGGTGAGCGCGTCCATCCAGGTGGCCAGTGCGTCCGGGGTGGCGAGCACCTTGCCGAGGCCAACGGTCACGACCACCGCGTTGAGGCCGAGGAAGACCGCGACGAGCGGGACCGCGACCCCGACCGCCTCGCTGAAGCCGAGCAGGAACACTCCGCCGAGGATGAGCAGGAGCACGACGGTGAGGGCTACGGCGTGGCTGTGCAGGAACCCGGGCAGGTAAGGATTCTCGTTGACGTGGACTGAGGCGTCCGCGGCGGAGAGCGTGATCGTGATGATCCAGGAGGTGGCGACGAAGCCGAGCAGGACCAGGACGAACAGCTTGCCCCACCAGAACGGCAGCAGCCCCTCCAGCATCGCCACCGAGCCCTGCCCGTGTGGGCTCTCCCGGGCCACGCGCCGGTACATCGGCAGCATCCCGAGCAGCGTCAGCACGACGATCAGCAGTGTGGCCAGCGGTGACAGCGCTCCGGCGGCGAGCGCGGCGATGCCCGGCAGGTAGGCCAGGGTGGAGAAGTAGTCCACACCGGTCAGGCACATCACCTTCCACCAGGCGTGCGGCTCGGCGTGCGCCTCGTCGGCCACCGGGCCGACCACTGGATGCACCCGGTGCTCCAGCAGCCACCGCGCCAACCCGCTGGCAGGTTCCGCCTGTCGCGCCGGGCTGTCCACCACCGCCGGAATAGCGAGCTCGTCCGTGCTGTCCATCCGGTAACTGTACGACCGAAGATCTTCACTGCCCCTGCCCTCCGGGAGTTGCGGCGGCGGAGCATGATGAGGCGGACGTCCGTACCCCTGGGGTTTGGAGCGTGTGATGCTCGGGACTGGCTTGGCACTGGCAGCCCTGGTCCTCGTGGTCGTCGTGGGCCTGCTTGCTCTGGTGGTCGCGGTCCGGTCGGTGCACCGGATCGGGCCCACCGAGGTCGGGCTGGTCACCAAGCGGATGGGCCGGCGCCGGCTGGCCCAGGACAACCCGGTGGCGTTCGCGGGGGAGGCCGGCTACCAGGCCGACCTGCTCATGCCGGGGATGAGGTTCAAGCTCTGGCCGGTGTACGCGGTGGCGAAGTTCCCGTGGGTGCAGGTGCCCGCGGGCGAGATCGGCGTGGTCATCGCGCAGGTCGGGCGGGCGTTGCCGATCGGTGCCAAGTCCGCGCGGTACCGCCCGGAGTTCGGCAACTTCACCGACCTGCGCGGGTTCCTCGCCCACGGCGGGGAGAAGGGCGTGCAGCGGCCGGTGCTGCCGCCGGGCTCGCTGGTGCCGGTCCACCCGGTGGCGTTCCTGGTGCTGACCGCTCAGCACATCTACGGCATGCCGGTCTCGCCGGAGCTGCGGGCGCAGGCGGTGCACCGGCAGCTCACGCCGAAGTCGTTCGGGCTCTCCCCGGAGCAGCTGCGGGTCGTGGTCATCGCGCCGCACGGCGACCGGGACATGATCGGGCTGGTCACCACATTGGAGGGTGAGCCGCTGCCGGCCGGCAGCATCGCCAGCAGGCTCGACGGGTTCGCCGACATCGCGGAGATGGAGACACAGCCGGAGACCACCGACGCCGAGGTCATCGACACCCTGCTCGGCTCGAAGAACGGGCTGCACAACAACTACCAGGACTTCCAGGTGTTCCTTGACACCGGGGGCCGGATCGGGCTGCAGCACGACCCGCTGCTCTACGGCGCCTACCTGCTCAACCCCTTCCTGGTGCGGGTCGAGATGGTGCCGATGCTCGTCGTCAACCAGGGCCAGGTGGCGGTCATCAAGGGCTTCGTCGGGCTGCCCACACTGGACACCTCAGGAGAGGAGTTCAAGTTCGGCAGCATCGTCCGGCCCGGGCACCGCGGGATCTGGCAGGAGCCGCTGCGCACCGGCAAGTATGCGATCAACCCGCGCATCTACGCCGCCGAGCTCGTGCCCACCTCCATCCTCACGCTCAACTGGGCCAACGCCGCGTCCATGGCGCACAACCTGGACCAGCGCCTGGAGCCCATCATCGGCAAGAGCCGTGAGGGCTTTGTCTTCACCATCGACCTGCAGGTGCAGATCCACGTCTCCGACACCCGGGCGCCGAAGGTCATCTCGATGGTCGGCACCATGCTCAACCTCGTCAACGAGGTGCTCCAGTCGGCGGTCGGCAACCACTTCCGCAACACCCTTCAGGACCTGGAGGCGATCCGGTTCATCGAGACCCGGCAGGAGGTGCAGCAGTCCGCGTTCGCCGCGATCACCCGCTACCTCGCCGGCTACGAGGTGGAGACGAAGGGCGTCTACATCCAGGACGTGGTCTTCCCCGAGGAGATGGTCGCCGTGCTGACCAAGCGGGAGATCGCCAACCAGCAGCGGGCCACGTATGAGGAGCAGCGGCGCGCGGAGACCGCCCGGATCGAGATGGAGAAGGCCCGCGGCATGGCCGACATGCAGGCGGAGCTGGCCGCCGCGCAGGTGTCCATCGACATCAGCGGTAACCGGGCCAAGGCCAGGGAGGCCGAGGCGGGCGGTGAGGCCGCCTACGTGCGGGTGACCGGCCAGGCCGAGGCCGACCGGGTCCAGGCGCTCGGCCTCGCCGAGGCAAAGGCCGCCGAGGCGCTGGGGCTGGCCCGGGCGGCCGGGTTCCAGGCGCAGCGCGAGGCGATCGGCGAGGTGCCGACCGCGCTGGTGGCGGTCGCCGGCGCGGTCGCCGAGGGCAAGCTCGACATCATGCCCGAGGTCCTGGTCACCGGCGGTGGGTCAAGCCTGGACGGTCTGGCGGCGACCCTGATCCGGGCGCTGGGCAACGGCAAGGTGGAGCTGCCCCAGGCGCCGCAGGCATGACCCGGCGTCCTGCCCGGGTCCGCAGCTCGTAGCTACGCGAGCTTGATCCGTTTCGGGTTTGTGCTGGTCACGGGTGCGCTATGGGGCCAGGATCCGGTGTGGGAGCCGAGGATCGAGACGATCCACGGGTTAACCTCGCCGGTCCGCCGGTGCTGTCTACAGACCCCCGCTCAAATGCCTGAGCAGTAGGCTATCTACCAGGCATTTTCTTTCTGACTGTGCCGTGGGTCACATATTGGCGCCGTATGGCAAGGTCAAAAGGAACTGGAGTGGGCGCGCTGCACAGCTAATTAGACAATAGTAAATTTCTACAGCTCAAGGACGGTATTCTAATAAGCGAATAGATATGAGCTGCGGACGCCAGGCTCGGGGTCCCGGCCCGCCGGACGGTGACATTAGTCACAGAGAGTGATGGCTGTGCGGGGTGCTCCGTCATGTACCGGGCCGTTGCGTGACTCAGGGTGGCGCCGATTATGTCATCACTTATAACGTATATAGATTTTCCTACCCTTCCGGGACCAGTTGCCTGGTAGACCCGGGCCCTTCAGCCCTACGTGGCCGGAGTGGCGGCGACTGGACTTTAAGTGGCCTCCGCTTTTTTGGGCCCGGGCAGGAGATCGTTCCGAGTCCCGGAAGCCGACTGTCAGCCATACCTCGGCTAGGGGGATTCTATGTACGGCCGAACCGAACCGTCGCACGGAGGACCAGCCGAAAAAACCAGTGATGCAAAGCAATCAAGTGATAGGCGCGAGCCGATCGCAATTGTCGGTATCGGGTGCCGGTTCCCCGGAGGCGTGGACAGCCCCGAGTCGTACTGGGACCTCCTGCGCTCCGGCCGGGACGTACTGGTGGACATTCCGCGTGACCGGTGGCAGGTAGAGAAGTTCTACGACCCTGACCTGGCCCCCGGCACCAGCCGGGTGCGCCGGGGCGGGTTCCTCACCTGCCCGATCGACGAGTTCGACGCGGCGTTCTTCGGGATCTCGCCCCGGGAGGCCGACCACATCGACCCGCAGCAGCGGCTCCTCCTCGAGGTCGCCTGGGAGGCCCTGGAGAACGCAGGGGTGCCGGCGGAGCGGGTTGCCGGCTCGGACACGGGCGTCTTCATGGGTGGCTTCACCCTCGACTACGGCCAGCTCCAGTTCGCCGGCACCGACCGATCCAAGATCGCGGCACACACCGCGACCGGCGTGGTCATGACGATGCTGGCCAACCGGATCTCGCACGCGTTCGACCTGCTGGGGCCGAGCGTCGCGCTCGACACCGCGTGCTCGTCGTCCCTTGTCGCGGTCCACTTCGCCTGCCACTCCCTCTGGTCGGGCGAGAGCAGCACCGCCCTGGCCGGCGGCGTGAACCTGATGCTGACCCCGAACTTCACGATCGCGGCGTCCCAGGGCGGCTTCCTGTCCCCCACCAGCCGTTCCCGCGCCTTCGACGCCGGGGCCGACGGTTACGTGCGGGGCGAGGGCGCCGCCGTCGTCGTCCTCAAGCCGCTCTCCGCCGCGCTGGCCGACGGCGACCACGTGTACGCGGTGATCCGCGGCACCGCCGTCAACCAGGACGGCCACACCAACGGGATCACCGTACCGAACGGGGAGAGCCAGAAGAGGGCGATGCGGCGGGCGCTGGCCGAGGCCGGCGTCGCGGCCTCCTCCATCGGCTACGTCGAGGCCCACGGCACCGGTACGCCGGTCGGCGACCCGATCGAGGCCAACGCGATCGGGGAGGTCTACGGCCGCGGAGCCGGCCGGCCGGCCGGGGACGACTGCCTCATCGCCTCAGTCAAGACCAACATCGGGCACCTGGAGGCGGCGGCGGGGGCCGCGTCCCTGGTCAAGGCCGTGCTCTGCCTCAGGCACCGCCAGGTACCTCCGCACGCGCACCTGACGAACCTCAACCCGGCGATCGACCTTGCCGCGCTGCGGCTGCGGATACCCGCCGCGGGCGAGCCGATCACAGAGCATGACGGCGTGGTACGCGCCGCGGTCAACTCGTTCGGCTTCGGCGGCACCAACGCGCATGTGGTGCTGGAGAGTGCCCCCGTGCCGGCCAGTCCGGCGGCCGCCGCCGCGGAGACTGCGGGCCCGCGCCCCGCCGACCCCCTTCCGTCGGTCTTCCCGGTGTCCGCCCGCAGCGCGGGCGCGCTGGCCGAGCTGGCCACCGGTTACGCCGACGCGCTGCACAGCCCGGAACAGGCCGGCGTGCTGGCGTCGTCCACCGCGCACCGGCGCAGCCACCACCGGCAGGCCCGGCTCGCCGTGGTCACCGACGACTTCCACGAGCTGCGGGAAGGCCTGCGAAGTGCCGGCGCCGGGCAGCCGCACCCGGCGGTCCACCTGTCGTCGGGGGCGCCCGCCGACTCGCCGCTCGCCTTTGTCTACACCGGAATGGGCCCGCAGTGGTGGGCGATGGGCCGCCAGCTTCTCACCACGAGCCGGGTCTTCCGTGCCGCGATTGAGCGGTGTGACGCGGCCCTGGGCCGGCTCGCCGACTGGTCGCTCGTTGACGAGCTGCTCGCCGGCGAGCCGGCGTCCCGGATGGGCGAGACGGCCATCTCCCAGCCGGCGAACTTCGCGCTCCAGGTGGCGCTCACCGAGCTGTGGGCCTCGATCGGCATCAAGCCGGACGCCGTCGTGGGGCACAGTGCCGGCGAGATCGCCGCGGCGTACGTGGCCGGCGCCCTCACCTTCGAGGACGCGGTGACGGTCATCTTCCACCGGGCCCGGCTCCAGCACCGCACGACCGGCATGGGCCGCCTCGTGGCGGCGGCCATCCCGCTGGAGCGCGCGCTCGACCTTCCCGCGGTCAAGGCGGGCCGGGTCGCCCTGGCCGCAGTCAACAGCCCGGTCTCGGTGGCCCTCGTCGGCACCGTCCCCGACCTGGAGGAGGTCAAGGCCCTGCTGGACGCCGAGGAGGTGTTCTGCCGGTTCGTGGACGGAGCTGTGCCGTTCCACAGCCCGATGATGGACCCGCTGGAGGCGGAGCTGCGGGAGTGCCTGGCCCGCCTGGCCCCGCGGGTGCCGACCACACCGCTCTACTCGTGCGTCACCGGCCACCGGGTCGTCGACGCCGTCAACGACGCCGAGTACTGGTGGGGCAACGTACGAAAGCCGATGCGGTTCGCGGACGCGGCCCTCGAGATGATCGCCGACGGGATCACCGCGTTCGTCGAGATCGGCCCGCACCCCGTGCTGCACCGCTCGCTCCTGGACTGCCTCGACGCCAGCGGACGGCACGGCTTCGCCGTACCGTCGCTCAAGCGCGGGAAGGACGAGCCGGCCACGATCGCGCACTCCTGCGCCGACCTGTACGTCGCGGGCTACTCACCTGACTGGGACGCCCTGCACCCGCGCGGCTTCTTCCAGCACCTGCCCCGCTACCCCTGGCAGCGCGAGCGGTACTGGATGGAGGCCGAGGACCTCCGCCACGACCGGCTCGGGGAGGTCGACCACTGCCTGCTCGGCCTGCGCCGGGACGTGCCGCTGCCGACCTGGCGCCGGAACCTGGACGGCAGCCGCCCGGCGTACCTCGCCGACCACCGGGTCATGGACACCAACCTGTTCCCGGGCGCGGGGTACGTCGAGATGGCGCTGGCCGCCGGGCGGGCGCTGTTCGGCGCGCCGCGCTGCATCGCCCAGCGGGTCCGGTTCGAGGCGCCGGTCGTCCTGCGCGGCCGCGAGCCGTACCTGCTCGACACGACCGTGGACCGCACCACCGGCCGGGTGGCGATCTACGGCCGCCACCCCGGCCGGGAGCAGTGGGTGCGGCACGCGTCCGCCCGGCTGGCTCCGGCCGCCGTGTCGGCACCGGTCTTCGACCTTGCCGCCATCCGGGCGCGCTGCCAGCGGGAGGAGTGGACCGGCACCCGCTTCTACGAGACCGTCGGCGCCCACGGGTTCGAGTACGGGCCCGCGTTCCGGCCCCTCGGCCGGGTGTGGCTCGGCGAGGGTGAGGCGCTCGGCGAGCTCACCCCGGACGCGCTGGCCCCGAGCGCAGCGGACGACCTGGTGGTGGACCCGATCGCGCTGGACGGCTCCTTCCAGATGCTGCTACCGCTGATCAGCGCGGCGGTGGAGGAGCACGCCGCGCTGCTGCCGGTCGGCATCGACCGGGTCGTCGTGTACAGCCGCCCCAGCGGCCGGCTGTGGGCCCATGCCACGGCGACCAGCGCGGCCGACGGCCAGCTGGCCGGCGACGCCGTGCTCATGACCGAGGACGGCCGCGCCGTTGTCGAGGTGACCGGGTTCCGGGCCCGGGTCGTGGGCGAGGAGCAGCAGGTGCGCAGGCGGCTCGGGAACCGCTGGCTGTACGAGGTGACCTGGCCCCGGCAGGACCTCGGCGACGCCGAGAACGTCGGACCGGGCCGGTGGCTGGTGCTCGCCGACCGGCAGGGGCTCGCGGACGAGATCGCCGGCCAGCTCGCCCGGGCGGGCCACACCGCGGTGGTCGCCCGCCCGGGAACGGCGTTCGCCGCGACCGGTCCCGACGAGCTCGTCATCCGGCCAGGGGAGCGCGAGGACATCGAGCGGGTGGTACGCACCGTCGCGGCCCGGACGGACCAACCGGTACGCGGTGTCATCTACCTGTCGCCCGCGTGCCTGGACGCCGCCGACCCCGGGTGCACAGGTGCCGGTGACGCCGTGCCGGCCGCCGTGAGCCTGGGCCTGACACCGGTTCTCCACCTGGTGCAGACGCTCGACGCGGACGGCCTGGCCTGGCCGCTCACGGTCGTCACGGTCGGCGCCCAGCCGGTCGACGGCTATGTCACGGCCGCTGGCCTGCTACAGGCGCCGTTGTGGGGGATGGCGCGCACCCTGCGCCAGGAGTCGCTCGCCCTGCGCCCCCGGCTGGTGGACCTCGACCCGGCCCGGCCGGCCGGCGACGTGACCGCCCTGGTCACTGAGGTTCTGCTCGCCTCACCAGAGGAGGACCAGCTGGCCTGGCGCGGCGGCGAGCGCCGCGTGGCACGGCTCCAGCCGTCCCGGCGCGACACCGGCTCGGTGCCGTACCCGCTCCGCCCGGACGCGGCCTACCTGGTCACCGGTGGCCTGGGCAGCCTCGGCCTGCTCACTGCCCGCTGGCTCGCCGAGCACGGCGCGCGGCGGCTGATCCTGCTGGGCAGGTCGTCGCCGCCGCCCAGGAGCGCCTGGCCGGCACTTGCGGCGGACGACCCGCAGCGCCGCGTGGCGGATGCGGTCGCAGGCATCGAGGAGCTTGGCGCAACCGTCGAGACGGCCAGCCTCGACGTGGCGGACCCGGCGGAGCTCACCGCCTTCCTCGCCCGGCGCCGCGCCGGCAACCTGCCGCCGGTCCGCGGTGTCCTGCACGCCGCCGGCACCGTGCAGGACCAGGTGATGATCAGGATGACCGAGGCCCAGCTGGAGGCGGTACTGCGGGCCAAGGTCCGCGGCGGCTGGTCGCTCCACCAGGTGTTCGCGGGGCAGCCGCTCGACTTCTTCGTGCTGTTCTCGTCGGTGAGCTCCGTCGTCGTGACGGCCGGCCAAGGCAACTACGCCGCAGGCAACGCCTTCCTGGACGGTCTCGCGCACTACCGGCGCGCCCGCGGCCTGCCCGCCCTGTCGGTCAACTGGGGGCCGTGGAACACCGGGATGATCGCTCAGCTCGAGCTCCAGCCGTTCTACCAGCGGCGCGGCATCGACGTGATCCCGGAGGAGACCGGCATGGAGATCTTCGAGGAGCTGCTCGGCTCCTCGGAGACGGAGCAGGTCGTGGTGTCGGCGCACTGGCCCACGGTCGTCGCGAACTACGCCATCGTGCCGCAGCTCGTCGACCACCTGGCGCACGAGGACGACCAGCCGGCCGGCGCCGGATCCGGCGGGGGGCGCTCGGTCGCCGACCGGCTCGCCGCAGCCTCCGGCGAGGAGCGCCGGGGCGTCATCGAGGACTGCTGTGCGGAGGTGGTCGGCGGGGTCCTGCGGATCAAGCCGGACGCCCTGGCCCGGGACGTCCCGCTCAACCAGCTCGGGCTGGACTCGATGATCGCGGTCGAGATGCGGATCCGGCTGGAGCAGGCGTTCGGCACCGCCCCGAAGGTCGTGTACCTGTTGCAGAACACCACGGTCGGCGGCGTCGCCGACTACATCGAGGAGAAGCTCACGCCGCAGCCGGCCGGTGACTCGGCCGAGGATCTGGCCGCGCTCCTCGCCGACCTGGGTCCGGAAGCCGCAGAGGCGCTGCTCGCGCAGGCCGCGCTGCCCGGTGCGAAGGGATCGGAACGGTGACAGACCTGGCCGCACGGATCGCGCAGCTGTCCCCGGAGGAACGCACCAGGCTGGCGAGCCTGCTCCGCCGGCCGGCCGCTGGCGCCTCCCCGGTGCCGGAGGGCGCCGGTGGCATCACCCCCGTACCACGGGACGGCCGCCACCTCCCGTTGTCGTTCACCCAGGAACGCATCTGGTTCCTGGAGCAGTTCGACCCCGGTACGCCGTACCACAACATGTCCGGGGTGGCCCACGTGCCGATGCGGATAGAGCCCGACGTGTTCCGGGACTGCATCGACGAGGTGCTCGCCCGGCACGAGATCCTGCGTACGCGGTTCGTCATACATGACGGGGAGCCGGTCGGGATCGCCGAGCAGCACGTCACCGTCCCCATCCGGGTCCTACCCGAGCTGCCGGAGCAGGACCGCGAACGGCTGTTCCAGCAGGACGCCACCCGCCCGTTCGACCTGCGGGAGGCGCCGCTGCTGCGGGTGACGATCGCGCCGGAGCCCGGCGAGGAGAGCCTGGTCCAGCTCACCATGCACCACATCGTGTCGGACGGGTTCTCCACCGGGGTGTTCTTCCGCGAGCTCACCCAGCTCTACCGCCAACGGCGGGCCGGGGTACGGGTCGAGCTGCCGCCGCTGCCGTTCCAGTTCGCCGACGTCGCGGCGTGGGAGCGCCAGCACGTCGACAGCCGGTCGCAGGCGGGGTCCATCCGTTACTGGGCCAGCCACCTGCACGACGCGCCGCAACGGCTCACCCTGCCCGCCGACCATCCGCGGCCTCCCCGGATGACGAACCGCGGCGGGCGCCTGCGGGTCGCGCTGCCCGCGGCGCTGGCCGGACAGGTGCAGTCGTGGAGCCAGCGGAACGGGGTGACCCCGTTCGTCACGATGCTGGCGGGGTTCGTCGCCACCCTCTCCAGGTACGCGGCGCAGGACGACCTCGTCGTCGGCGTACCCGTGGCCAACCGGGAGCAGGCCGGCGTCGAGCAGCTCATCGGCCCCTTCCTCAACACGCTCGCGCTGCGGTTCGACCTCACCGCGGCGCCGACCTTCGCCGAGCTCGTGCAGCAGGTCAACCGCACGTTCCTGGCGAGCCTGGAGCACCAGCAGGTCCCGTTCGAGCGGGTCCTGCGGGAGGTGCAGCACGGCCGCGACCCGAGCCGGAGCCCGCTGTTCCAGGTCCTGTTCAACTTCCAGGCCGACCAGGCGTCGGCCGGGGCCCCGGGCTCGCAGCTGCGGGACGTGCACAACGGCGGCTGCGACTTCGACCTGCTGGTCAGCATCGTCAGCGGTGCCGATGGGATGACCGCCCACATCGACTACTACGCCGATGTCTACGAGGAGAGCAGCGTGGCCCGGTTCGCCGGGGCCTTCTGGGAGCTGCTGCGTGCCGCGGTGGGCGACCCCGGGCGGCCGGTGGCTGAGCTTGCGCTCGTGGGCGCGGACGCGTACTCCGACGTCGCCGCACGCGCGGCCGGCCCCACGATGCCGTACGACGGCCAGTGCGGGGTGCACGACCTCGTGCTGCGGCAGGCTCACCAGGACCCGGCGCGGGTGGCGCTGGTCGAAGGCGACCGGGAGGTCACGTACCGCGAGGTCGCCGCCCGCTCCGCGGCCGTGGCGGCGCGGCTGCGCCGGCTGGTCACCGCACCAGACGCAGACACTGCACCAGACGCACACACTGCACCAGACGCACACGTGGCCATCTGCCTGCCCCGGTCGGCCGACATGGTGGTCGCGATCCTCGGCGTCCTGCGGGCGGGGCTCAGCTACGTACCGCTCGATCCTGAGTACCCCGCGGCGAGGCTCGCGTTCATCTGCGAGGATGCCCGCGCGGCTGCGGTGGTGAGCCGCCATGGGCTCGAGGACGTCGTCCCGGCAGCCGGCCTGCCGACGGTCTGGATGGACGAGCTCGACAGCGCCCCTGGTGAAGCCGGGCACGGTGACGGGGCGGGCGGCGACCGGCGCGCCTACACCATCTACACCTCAGGCTCGACCGGCCTGCCCAAGGGCGTCCAGATCAGCCACCGCAACGTCGTGAACTTCCTGCTCTCGATCTGCGAGCGCCCCGGCCTGGGGCGGCCCGACGTCCTGCTCGCGGTCACCAGCCCCTCGTTCGACATCGCCCTGCTGGAGATGCTCGCGCCGCTCACCTGCGGCGCGCGGGCCGTCATCGCCTCGCCCGCGGACGTGACCGACGGCCGGCGCCTCGCCGCACTGATCGAAGCTCATCAGGTGACCGTCATGCAGGCAACGCCCGCGACCTGGCAGCTCCTGCTGGCGAGTGGGTGGCGCGGCCGGCCCGGCCTGCGGGCACTGTGCGGCGGCGAGGCATTCCCACCCGCGCTCGCCGCGGCGCTGCTGGCCCGGTGCGGCGAGGTGTGGAACATGTACGGCCCAACCGAGACGACGATCTGGTCGACGATCCACCGGGTCAGCGAGGAGGACCCGGCGGGCGGCTCGATCCCCATCGGGAGGCCGATCGCCAACACCACCGCCTTCGTGCTCGATGCCGGGCTCAACCCGGTGCCGGAAGGCGTCCTCGGCGAGCTCTGCCTCGGTGGTGACGGGGTCTCCACCGGTTACCACCAGCGCCCCGACCTGACAGCGGCCAGGTTCGTCACACCGCCGTGGCTCGCCGGAGCCCGCGTGTACCGGACCGGGGACATCGCCCGTGCCCGTGCGGGCGGGACGATCGACTTCCACGGCCGCAACGACGACCAGGTGAAGGTCCGCGGCTTCCGGGTCGAGCTGGGCGAGATCGAGGCGGTTCTGGGCGCGTACCCCGGCGTGGCCCGCGTGGCCGCGGCGGCCGTCGAGAACGACGGCGACATCGATAAGTTAGTCATCGCCTACGTGCAGCTCACACCAGCCGGCGGCGGGCCTGGGCTTTCCGCGCCTGGCGAGGGTGGCGTCACACCCGCCGGGTTGCAGGCATTCGCCAGCGAGCGGCTGCCGGACTACATGGTTCCCGGTCGGGTCGTGTTCCTCGCCGAGCTGCCGCTCACTCCCAATGGCAAGATCGACCGCAACCGCCTGCCCCGGCCGGACCGCCGCATTGAGGCCGACCCGGGCCCGGCCGCCGCGCCGCCCGGCTCCGCTGCGCCCTCCACCGCGCCGCGCACCGAGACCGAGCAGGCCATCGCGGGCATCTGGCGGGACCTGCTCGGGCTGGGCGAGGTAGGGGTGGAGGACAGCTTCTTCGAGCTGGGCGGGCACTCCCTGCTGGCGACCAAGCTCATCTTCCGGATCCGCGAGGTCCTCGGCGTCGACCTGCCGCTCAACGCCCTCTTCGAGGGCGCGCCCACCGTCGCCGGGCTCGCCGCGCTCGTCACCGAAGGGAGCGACGCCTCCGGCGGTGACGAGGAGGTTCCCGACCTGGCCGAGGAGGCGCGGCTGGCCGATGACATCCGTCCGTCGCCCGGCGCGCACGTGCATTCGGTGCGGCACCCCCAGCACATCCTGCTCACCGGTGCCACCGGCTTCGTCGGCGCG
This sequence comes from Micromonosporaceae bacterium, assembly GCA_035707405.1. Taxonomy (GTDB): domain Bacteria; phylum Actinomycetota; class Actinomycetes; order Mycobacteriales; family Micromonosporaceae; genus DASSUC01. The sequence goes on from DASSUC010000150.1 coordinate 13,113, forward strand.
TTCCTGCTCGCCGAGCTGCTGCGCGTCACCGAGGCGACGGTCTTCTGCCTGGTCCGCGCGGCCTCCGCCGGGGAGGGCAGGGAGCGCATCCGTGACGCGATGACGGAGTTCGGGATCTGGGACACCGCCATGGCCGGACGCATCATCCCGGTGGTCGGCACCCTGGGCCGCCCGCGCCTCGGCCTCAGCCGGCCGCTGTGGCACCACCTGGCGGAGATGGTGGACGTCATCTACCACTGCGGCGCAGAGGTGAACTTCCTGCTCAAGTACCGGGCGATGAAGCCTGCCAACGTGGCGGGCACCGAGGAGATACTCCGGCTGGCCTGCCGCGGCCCGGTCAAGCCGGTGCACCTCGTCTCCACGCTCTTTGTCTTCTCCCGTTTCAGCTACCCACCGGGAACGGTGCTCACCGAGGACATGGAGCCGCTGCACGACCTCGACCACACGTTCGGGTACACGCAGAGCAAGTGGGTCAGCGAGCAGCTGGTCCGCGAGGCCGGGCGCCGTGGCCTGCCCGTCTACATCTACCGGTTGGGCCGGGTCGCCGGGCACAGCAGGACCGGGGCCTGCCAGACGTACGACTTCATGTGGCAGGTCACGAAGGTGGGGGTCGAAATGGCCGCTGCCCCGGTCATGGACATGGGGATGGACCTCACGCCGGTCGACTACGTCGCCAGCGCACTGGTCCACCTGTCCCGCCAACCGGCGCTGGAGGGCAAGGCGTTCCACCTGCTCGCTCCGAAGGAGATCCCGGAGCGCGAGCTCGTCGACTGGCTGGAACGCTACGGGTACCACACCGACAAGGTCACCTTCCAGGAGTGGTGCGTGCGGGTGGTCCAGCGCGCCGCCGAGCTGTCCGACCGGACCGCCGGGGCGCTGGCGCCGTTCCTCTCCGGGACGCTGCCGCTGGACCGGATCCCCGCCGCCCGTTACGACCAGCGCAACGTCGAGCAGGGCCTGGCCGGAAGCGGCATCCAGTGCCCGCCGCTGACGGAGGACCTCCTGCGCACCTACCTCGACTACTTCCGGGACAGCGGTTACCTACCGGCACCCACCGGGGCCGTCCCGGTGACGACCGCGCACGCGACCACCGCACCAACCGTCGGAGAGGCGTACCGATGAAGGCAGCCCGAATTCACCAGACCGGTAGTCCCGAGGTGCTTGAGCTGGAGGAGGTCGACGTCCCGGTCCCGGTGGACGACCGGGTCCTCATCCGCGTCGGCGTGGCAGGGGTGAACTTCACCGACGTCATGGCCCGGCAGGGTGTCTACATCAGCCGGGACGTCGCGCCGGCGCTGCCGGCCATCCTCGGCACCGAGGTGGCCGGCGTCGTGACCGCCACCGGCCCGGGCGTCACCGAGGACCTGGCCGGCAAGCGGGTCATCGCCTTCGTCCGTGGCGGCTACGCCGAGTACGCGGTCGCGTCGCGGCAGCTCGTCGCGGAGCTGCCGCCCGGCATCGACCTGGCCGACGCGACCGCGTTCCTGGTCCAGGGGGTCACCGCCTGGCAGCTGCTGCGGGAGTGCGGGCGCATCGACCGAGGCGAGACCGTCCTGGTGCACACAGCAGCCGGCGGTGTGGGCACGCTCGCGGTCCAGCTCGCCAAGGCGCTCGGAGCATCAACCGTCATCGCGACTGCCGGGTCGGCCGACAAGCGCAAGCTCGCCGCCGAGCTCGGTGCCGACGTCACGGTCGACTACACCGTCCCCGACTGGGCGGACGCGGTGCTCGCGTCGACCGGTGGGCAGGGTGTGGACATCATCCTCGACGCCGTCGGAGGGGATGTCGGCGAGCAGAGCCTCGCCTGCCTGGCACCGTTCGGCAGGCTCGTGTCCTACGGCGTGTCGAGCAAGCTGCTCGCCGCGTTCTCCGGGTCGCAGCTCATGCAGAAGAACCAGTCGGTCACCGGCTACTGGCTGACCGGCCGGCTCGCCCGCGACAGCAGGCCGGTCATGGACGCCGTCGCGAGCCTGCTGGAGCTGGCGGGCCAGGGCCGGATCCACGCGGTTGTCCGGCACGCCTTCCCGCTGGAGAAGGTGGCTGATGCGCACCGGGCGATCAGCGACCGTGGCACCGTCGGCAAAGTCGTCCTGACGGTGTAGGAAGGCGACCATGAACATACTGATCTACGGAGCGGGCGTCATCGGCCAGATCTACGGCGGTCGGCTGGCGGAGGGCGGCCACAACGTGACCCTGCTCGCCCGCGGGGACCGGGTCCGGTCGCTGGCCGAGCACGGCGTGACCCTGTGCAAGGACGGCGAGCTGCGGCAGTGGCGCCCGCAGGTGGTCACCGCAGTCCCTGCGGACACCGTGTTCGACGTTGTCCTCGTGGCGGTCCGCCGGGACCAGGTCGCCCACGCCGCGCCGCAGCTCGCGCACGTGGCCGCCGACCACGTGGTCTTCCTGCTCAACCAGGGCATCGACCTGGAGGAGCTGCGGCGCAGGACCGGGCCGGAACGGACCCTCTTCGGCTTCCCCGGAGTGGGGGGCTACCAGTCTTCGGAGACAGCAGTCACCTACATCGAGATACCGCAGCAGAAGACCACGATCGAGCACCGTGCCGGGCGCGAGCGACCGGTCGTCGAGATGCTGCGGACGGCGGGCTTCCCCGTCGCCGTCAGCGACAGCATGGGGGCGTGGCTGGCGACGCACTCGGTCTTCGTCACCGCGGTAGGCGCCGCCGTCCTCGCCGAGGGCGGTGACAGCGTCGCCCTCGCCGCGGACCGCAGGCGGGTGGCCGACGTGGTGGCCGCGGTCGGAGAAGGGTTCCGGGCGCTGTCCCGGCAGGGCATCCCGGTCACACCGGTACCGCTACGGCTGATCTTCACGGTGGTACCCCGGTTCTTTGCGGTCCGCTACTGGCAACGCCAGCTGCGCGGCCCGGTCGGCACGGTCGCGATCGCTCCGCACATGCGCGCAACGGGGTATACGGAGCTGCCCGTGCTCGGCGCCGACGTACGCCGCCTCGTGGCCGGGCACGGGCCGACCCCGCACCTGGACCAGCTGCTGGAACCCCTACGGGACAGGGCCTCATGACCTGACCGGCCGGGCAACCACGACACCGGTCCGGCAACCACGACACCGGCCGGGCAACCACGACACCAGGTGGCACAACCCGGACAACCACATGACAAGCGAAGGTGGGCTGAGTGGGATGACCACAGCAGCTGACTCCCCGACCCTGCTGCACGCGTTCCTCGACCAGGTGGACAAGCATCCCCGGCGGGTAGCGATCATTGACGGATCTCGACGGATACGCTACCGCGACCTAGCCCGGGCAGCCGAGAAGGTGCGCCGGGACCTCGTCGGCGCCGGAGTGCGCCCGTCGGACCACGTCGGCATCTCGATGCAGCGGTCCTGGCGGGTTGTCGCCGCGATCGTCGGCACGCTCGCCGCCGGCGCCCGCTACGTGCCGCTCGACCCGAGCTACCCGCAGGCGCGGATCGACTTCATGGCCGCCGACAGCGGACTGCGTGTGGTGTGCTGCGATGCGGGGCGGCCGGCGAGCGTTCCGCTGGGGCTGACGCAGGTCCCGGTGTCCGGAGACGGCTCCGACGGGCTCCTGGCACCGGACGCGGCGGAGTCGTCGGGGTATGTCATCTACACGTCGGGCTCTACCGGCAGGCCGAAGGGTGTGGTCATCCCGCAGCAGCACGTGCTGAGCCTGTTCGGGGGAGCGTGCCGGTCGCACTTCTCCTTCAGCTGCGAGGACGTGTGGACCTTCTTCCACAGCTACAGCTTCGACTTCTCCGTATGGGAGATATGGGGAGCGCTCGTCTTCGGCGGCGCCATCGTCATCGTCGACGACGCGGCCAGGCGCGACCCGGGGCAGCTGCTCACCCTCCTCCACGAGCACCGGGTATCGGTGCTCAGCCAGGTGCCCAGTCCGTTCAAGTACCTGTCACTGCGGTACGAGATGAGCCCCCGGCCGCTGAGGTCGCTGCGCTACGTCGTGTTCGGCGGCGAGGCGCTGGACAAACCCTCGGTCCGCACCTGGCTGTCGCTGCGCGACGGCCCCGAACAGCTGGTCAATATGTACGGCATCACCGAGACGACCGTGCACGTCACCGCCAAGGTCGTCACGCCGGCGGACGTCGCTGACGACTCGTCACCGACCTCGATCGGCGTTGCCCTCCCGCACCTCGACATCGCCCTGGTCCGGGCCGATGGCACGGTCGCCGGCGCGGGTGAGCCCGGCGAGATGTGGGTCTCGGGCAGCACGCTCAGCCCGGGCTACGTCGGGAGCCCGGACCTCACCGCCGAGAGGTTCGTGAACCGCGACCTCGGCAGCGGCACCCGCCGGTGGTACCGCAGCGGCGACGTGGCAAGCCGGCAGCCCGACGGTAACCTGCTCTACCTCGATCGGCTCGACTCCCAGGTCAACCTGCGTGGCTTCCGCATCGAGCTGGGTGAGATCGAGGCTGTCCTGCGCCAGAGCGGCGATGTCAGGGACGCGGCTGCCACGGTGGTGGCGCTCCCGGGAGACGAACGCACTCTCGTCGCGGCCGTCCTGCCGGTGGACCGGGCCGCTCCGCCGGCAGGCGAGGCACTGCGTGAGATGTGCCGTGGCAGGCTTCCGTCCTATATGGTTCCCGACCGGGTGATGGTAGTGGAGAAGATCCCCGTGACCCCGGGCGGGGAGAAGGTCGACCGGAAGGCCATCGCGGCCATGGCAGCCGGCGCTCTGGCCGCGACCTGTTAGCCGTCTAGCATTCCTGATCGAGCACCTGCGGTGGGTTCTCTGGTGGCTTCCCCGTCTCGTTGGACAGGATTGCTGCGTAGCTCATCACCAGAGCCAGGGGAGCCACGTAGAGAGTGGACGGCAGGATGCTCTCCGGCCAGTCATCGGCTGTTGTCAGACCGACATAGGCGATGGTGGCCTCCAGCAGGAGGACGGCCGACATGCAGTATCGGCGTGACTTCCGCAGCCGTTCGTCGAGCAGTGTAAGGAAAACTACCAGCGGCAGCCCGAGGCCGCAGGCCCGGAGCAGCACCGAGGAGTACGAGCCGATAACCCCGGCGGCGACGAGCACGGCGGTGAAGGCCACGATGTTGCCTGCCACCCCAATGGCCACGGCGCGGACAAAACTCTTCCAAGAACGCCTCGTGCTGGCCGGGGCCGCCTTATTGTCAAGGTCTGGGTTGCCTGCCAACGTAGCCCCCTGGAAATCCAGCTCCGAATGCAAGGTAGATCCGCCGGGTCTCGGCCTTGCCAAGAGTTGTGGGTCGATTATACGAAACCAACAAAGATTTAAATCGGTAAAATAGGCACCTTGTCGGCGGCGCGTCCACTCGGACGGTCCGACCAGGGCGACCTTGGCCGGGCGGGTGATAGTGGGCGGGCGATAGCACGGAGCCGGCCATCCGGCCGCACAGGGTGTGCGGAGGGCGCCGCGAAACCACGCCGGACGGGCGGACAACGGCCTGAAACCGCACACGGTGTGCGGCGTCGCCCGCCGTGAGGTGGCCAGAATGTGACCAACGGTGGTCGGTCGACGCCTTGCGCGGGGACCATGCGGTGCCGGCGACCCCCGAGACCGAGCTGGCCGACCTCGGGAGGTTCCGGGCATGACCGCCGTTCCCGGTTACCGTGACGTGCCAATCAAACCTTGGCATCCCGACACGCCGGTCGACCTCGCGGAGGCCGAGGAGTTCCTGCGCGCCTGCTATGCGGAGACGCCGACGCTCGGCCCGGTCGAGCCCCGTCTGGCCATCGTGCGCGAGCAGGTCGACGCCGTCGGGACGTACGTGCACACGCAGGCCGAGCTGGTCCACGGCGCGCGGATGGCGTGGCGCAACAGCAGCCGGTGCATCGGCCGGCTCTACTGGCGCAGCCTGGTCGTGCTCGACCGGCGCACCGCCCGTACCCCCGATGAGATCTTCGACCACATCCTCACCCACCTGGATGTCGCCAGTGGACGGTCCCGGCAGGCCGACGCCGAGCCGGCACCGGGACGGCTGCGTCCGGTCATCTCGGTCTTCGGCCAGGCGGTGCCCGGCCGGCCCGCCACGCGCATCTGGAACGACCAGCTCATCCGGTACGCGGGCTACCGCACCGAGGACGGGTCGGTGGTCGGCGACCCGAAGTTTGTCGACTTCACCGAAGCGGTCACCGAGCTTGGCTGGCACGGCAAGGGCGCGGCGTTCGATGTCCTGCCGCTGGTGCTGGACGCGCCGGGGACCGGGCCGCGGGTCTACGAGCTGCCCGAGTCGGCCGTGCACGAGGTGCCGTTGACCCACCCGGAGCACCGGTGGTTCGCCGAGCTGGGCCTGCGCTGGTACGCCATCCCGGCGATCGCCAACATGCGGCTGTCGATCGGTGGCGTCAACTACCCGCTGGCACCGTTCAGCGGCTGGTACATGGGCACCGAGATCGGCGCCCGCAACCTCGCCGACACCGACCGCTACGACATGCTGCCGGTCATCGGCGCGCGGCTCGGGCTCGACATGTCCAGTGAGCGGACGCTGTGGCGGGACCGGGCGCTGGTCGAGCTCAACCGCGCCGTGCTCTGGTCGTTCGAGCAGGCAGAGGTACGCATCGCCGACCACCACAGCGAGTCGCGGCGCTTCCTGACCCACGTCGCCAAGGAGGAGCGCGCCGGCCGCAAGACCCCGGCGGACTGGACCTGGATCGTGCCCCCGATGTCGGGCGGGCTCACCCCGGTCTTCCACCGCTACTACGACGAGGCTGACCAGCGCCCCAACTTCTACCTGGACGACGAGGCCCGCGCGTACGCCCGGCACGGCCGGCCGTGCGGTGCGAGCACCGAGCGGCGGGCGGCCGTGGCCGAAGCCAGCCCTCCAGCCGAGGCGCCGGGCGTGCGGGACGACGTGGCCGCCCCGGCCCCTCTCCTCGCCGCGGCGACCATCCGGGCCACCGCGGCGGTTCCCATGACAGCCCCTGCCGCGCTGCTGGGCCAGGCCCGGGTCTCGCCTCCCGCGCCGGGTGGCATGCCGGAGGGCGGCGGCCCGCCCCCGGGCGGCCGGCACAGCGACGCCGCCCGGCACGGCGACATCGGCAGGCATGGCGACATCGGCAGGCAAGGCGGTCCGCCCGGGCACGACAGCCCGGGACATCGCGGCCCGGGTGCCGGCGACGGCTACGGTCGCAGCGGCTACCAGTCGAACGGCTCGTCCGGCGGTAACCGGCACACCGGCAACGGGCACGGCCCGAACGGGCACTCTCCAAACGGGAGCGCGGGAAACGGCCGTGGCGGCAGCGGCTACGCCCCGAACGGGCCGTACGGTGAGAACGGCGGAGGCGGTGCGCCGGGCGAGATGGAGGCACCGCTACGGCTGGCCGTCAACCCCTGGGCGGCAGCGCCCGAGGTGCGCAGCGTCAAGCCACGGCCGCCCTCTCCCATCGTGACGCCGCCCCGGATGACCGAGCCCCCGCCGCCCGTGCGGCCGGCCGTCCCAGCCGGCACGGTGGTCGTCTCCGGCGGGGCCGTGCCGGGGTACGCGGCCGGGCAGTACGTCCTCGTCGCGCAGCCGTCCGCCGCCGGTCCCGCCGGGCCACCCGGACCGGCCGCCACGGGTGGCGCCGCGCCGGCCCAGGTCGTCAGCGAGGCTGTCCCCGACGCCGGGCCTGCTCACGGTGGGCCGCCGGCAGGTGAGCCGGAGCGCGCCGCCGCACCCACCGGCCGGGACCGGCCTGCGGAGGCTGCGAGCAGCACCGAGACCACCATGGTGCGGCCTGCGGCGCCGGTACCCGCCGAGGAGCCGCCGGCCGCCGGTGACCCGCCCGGGCCGCCCGAGCGGCGGCGCTGGCTGCGGCCGGGCAAGCGGGGCACCGGCTGACGCGGGACCCGCACCACCACCGGCGCCTCACTCCGCCGCGCCGAGGTAGGTGCGGATGGCGGTGGTCAGGGTCCGCATGGTCGCGGGGGTGAGCTGCCCGGCCGGCCCGGCGACTGCGGCAGGGTCGATGGAGCGTATCCGGGAGAGGTCGACGACTGCGGCGGTCGGCCAGTCCTGCCGGTTGAGTGGTACGAGAAAGGCGGGCGCGAGACCCGGCGCGGCCCGTTCCCGCAGTGGTGCCAGGAGCCCGTGCGCCGGGTTGTAGCGGTCGGCGGTGACCACGACCACCCGCAGCCGGTGGCTGCCCACCGTGTAGTGCAGGATGCTGCCGCGCCTCATCCAGCGGCCCAGGACCGGTCGTCATGGGCCGCGAGCGCATCCAGCGCCGCGCGCTCCTGCGCGTCCGCGTCGGCGTCCCATTGCCGGTACGCCTCCAGCGCGGCAGTCTCGAGGTACTCGACCAGCGCGGCGTTGACCGTCGAGGAGAGGTTGGCCCCTGGCGTGCTCTGCACGTGCGCGGTGAGCATCCGGTCGACCTCGGGGCGCATGGACAGCGTCCGCTTGATGGTGTCCGCCATGCCACCGGATGCTACTACGAGTGAGTGGTAGCAACCGGTCGGCTCGCCGTACGACCGCCGTTCAGCCGGCTGCCGGGCCGCTCGCGCCGTGCTCGACGCAGACCGCCCGCCACCCGGCCGGCAGCACCTGGACCTTCAGCCGCCGGCGGCACGCCGGGCAGTACCTCGGCGGCTCCAGCACCCGGGCGCGCCGGCACGCGTCATGGCCACCGGAGGAGCCCGCGGCATCCAGCGCGCCGCCGCAGCGGTCGCACCACACCGCGCCCACTGTCATCTTCACAGCGTCGCGGACAGCGCCTTGACCGGCATCCGCAGCTCGTCCAGCAGTGCCAGGTCGGCCTGGGCCGGCCGGCCCAGCGTGGTCAGGTAGTTGCCGACGATCACCGCGTTGACCCCGCCGAGTAGGCCGTCACGCGTACCCAGGTCACCCAGGGTGATCTCGCGGCCGCCGGCGTACCGCAGGATCGTGCGGGGCAGCGCGAGCCGGAACGCGGCGATGGCCCGCAGCGCGTCCCGCGCGTCGAGCACCGCCTGCCCGCCCAGCGGCGTGCCGGGCCGGGGGTTGAGGAAGTTCAGCGGCACCTCGTCCGGCCCGAGGGCGGCGAGCTGGGTCGCAAACTCGGCGCGCTGCGCGAGGGTCTCGCCGAGGCCGAGGATGCCGCCGCAGCAGACCTCCATGCCGGCCTCGCGCACCATGCGTAGCGTCTCGAAGCGCTCCTCCCAGGTGTGCGTGGTGACCACGCGCGGGAAGTAGGAGCGGGCCGTCTCCAGGTTGTGGTTGTAACGGTGCACGCCGAGCGCGGCCAGCTCGTCCACCTGGGCCTGGGTGAGCATGCCCAGTGACGCCGCGATGTTGATGTCCACCGCCGCCCGGATCGCGGCCATGCCCTCGCGCACCTGCGCCATCAGCCGCTCGTCCGGCCCCCGGACGGCGGCCACGATGCAGAACTCGGTCGCCCCGGTCGCCGCGGTCTGCCGGGCCGCCTCGACCAGCGCCGGGATGTCGAGCCAGACGGCGCGCACCGGCGAGGTGAACACGCCGGACTGGGAGCAGAAGTGGCAGTCCTCGGGGCAGCCGCCGGTCTTCAGCGAGACGATGCCCTCGACCTCCACGTCAGGCCCGCACCAGCGCATGCGTACCTCGTGTGCCAGCGCGAGTGCGGCGGGCACCTGGTCGTCGGGGAGCTCCAGCACGGCCAGGACGCCGGCCTCGTCGAGCCCCACGCCCGCCTCCAGCACCTGGCTACGGGCCTGTTCGAGGACCTCAGGCATGGTCGTACCCTACAAGGCGTCCAAGGCACGGCGGAGCAGTCGGGGGCGAGGAGATGACCGGCTACCTGGACCGGCTGGCGGAGAAGGCGCAGCAGCGGGCGCAGGCCGGGCTGCGCCGCGAGCTGCGCCCGCGCGCAGCCACCGACCAGGCGGTCGACCTGGCCGGCAACGACTACCTGGGCATGGCCCGCCACCCCGCGGTGCTCGCCGCCGCCACCGCGGCCATCACCGGGTACGGCCTCGGCGCCACCAGCTCCCGGCTGGTACGCGGCACCACGCAGGCCCACGCGGACCTCGAGACGGCTCTCGCCGGCTGGCTCGGGCACCCGGCCGCGCTCGTCTTCTCCTCCGGCTACCTGGCGAACCTCGCGGCGGTACGGGCGCTCGCCGGGCGCGACGGCGTGGTGGTCGCCGACGCGTACAACCACGCGTCCCTGGTGGACGGTTGCCGGCTCGCGGCGGCGGCGGGCGCGGAGACGGTGGTGGTGGACCACGCCGACCCGGGGGCGGTGGCCCGGGCGCTCGCCGCCCGGCCGGGCCGGGACGCGGTCGTGGTGACCGAGTCGGTGTTCTCTGTGGACGGCGACCTGGCGCCCCTGGCCGAGCTGCACGCCGTGGCCCGCCGCCACGGTGCGGTGCTGCTGGTCGACGACGCCCACGCGGTGGGCCTGCTGGGCCCGTACGGTGCCGGCGGGGTGGCCGCAGCCGGGCTAGCCGGCCAGCTCGACGTCGTGGTGACCGCCACGCTGTCCAAGGCGTTCGGCGCCGCCGGCGGGGTGGTGGCCGGGCCGGCCGTGCTGCGCACCCACCTGGTGGACACCGGGCGCAGCTTCATCTACGACACGGCCCTGCCGCCGGCGCTGGCCGCCGGGGCGCACGCGGCGCTGGACCTCATCCGGTGCGGCGACGCCGCCCGGGCCGAGCTGGCCCGCCGCGCCGCGCTCGCCACCGCCCGGCTGCGCGCCGCCGGCCTGTCCTTGCCCGACCCGGCGGGCGGGGTGCTTTCGGTGCGGGCGAGCGGGCCGGAGCAGGCCGTGGCGTGGGCGGCGGCCTGCCGCGACCGGGGCGTGGTGGTCGGCTGCTTCCGGCCGCCGTCCACTCCGGACGGGCAGTCCCGGCTGCGGCTCACCATCAACGTCGCGGTCCCCGCCGGCGAGCTGGACAAGGCGCTGGATGTCATCGTGGAGTGCGCACCGTGACCGGGCGGAGCGAGGAGGCACCCTCGTGACCGAGCCGTGGCGGGGGCCGGTGCTGGTGACCGGCACCGACACCGAGGTCGGCAAGACCGTGGTGACGGCGGCCGTGGCCGCGGCGGCCGGCGCGGCCGGGCTGCGGGTCGCCGTCGTCAAGCCGGCGCAGACCGGCATCGACACCGGCGCCGACCCGGACACCACAGGCGCCGACCCGGACACCACAGTGGAGTCCGACGTGGACGTGGTGCTGCGGCTGGCCGCGCCGGCCAGCGCCCGGGCGCTGGCCACCTACCCGGAGCCGCTCTCGCCGCTCGCCGCGGCCCAGGTGGCGCAGCTGCCCCCGCTCGCCCTGGACACCGCGCTGGCCGCGGTACGGGCCGACGCGGCAGCGTACGACCTGGTGCTCGTCGAGGGCGCCGGTGGGCTGCTGGCGCCGATGGGGGAGGGCTGGACCCTGGCCGACCTCGCGGTGAACCTCGGCTGCCCGGCGCTGGTCGTGGCCCGGGCCGGCCTCGGCACGCTCAACCACACCGCGCTCACCCTGGAGGCGCTGCGACGGCGGGGCCTCTCCGCGCGGGTGGTCATCGGCGCCTGGCCCGCGGTGCCGGAGCTGGTGCACCTGTCCAACCTGGTGGCGCTCGCCCCGGACCTGGCCGGCGTGGTGCCCGACGGCGCCAGCGGGATGGACTGCGGGGTGTTCCGGCGCTCGGCGCCGGGCTGGTTCACCCCGCTGCTGTACGGCTCGGTCGACGACGTACGGCAGTGGGCCGACCCGGTGCACTGAGCCTGCGTCGCCACGTCACAGGCCGGTGACAGGCCGGCCGTCGCGGACGTGTCCACTGTCGATCCCGGGCGACCCGGCCGGGTTGAGTAGCGCCGGCCAGCAACGGGACAGGCCATCGGCGCGCACTATGTCATCGGATGCGCAGGTCTGCCTGTTCGGTGGGTACCCTCCTGGCGGGAGCTCGATAAAAAGAGGGCCTTGACCAGTTCGTGGACAGGATGATCGGTTGTCGGGAGGTGACCGTCCGGGGGAGCCTTACGGGCTTGCGGTCTGATCGATCGCAGGAAACCCTCATGGAGGCGACGGGGGAGGCGGCGAAGGGTGCAGGCGATGGGGGCGAACGACGCTGCGAGACCCCCTGCCCGGCGACCGGACGGGGCCGGGCAGCCCAGCCGCGCCGCACCGCTGGGCGAGGCCGCGGTGACCGGGCACAACCGGCCGAGCCGGCTGCAGTCCATCCGGATCCGGATCCTGCTGCCGGTCATCCTCGCCACCGCCGGGCTGGTCGGGCTCGGTGTCATCCAGACCGAGGACGCGATCGCCCAGACGCGCCAGGGCGACCGGGCCCGGGTGCTGGCCCGCATGTCCAACGCCGTGGTCACGCTGATCCATGAGCTGGAGCGGGAGTACGTCGAGACGAACGCGCTGCGCCACCGGGGCGGCGAGGCCGGTAGCCAACTTCTTGTAGCGCAACGTGCCCGCACAGACACTGCGCGTACCAGATATGTGACGGCCGGGCGGGACGCGCGGGCCGCCGTACCCACGCTCGGCCCTTCCCTGGCGAACGCGGACGCGTTCCTCGACCGCATCCCGGCGGCCCGGGAGATCGCCCTGGCCAACCCGGAAGGCGCGCCGCAGGTCTTCAACGCCTACAACGACGCGGCCTACGCGCTGCTGGCGGTCGCCGACGCCATCCCGGCGCAGCTGACCGACCCGCAGCTGGTCGAGATCGCCCGGGCGGTCGTGCTCGTCGCCGAGGTGGAGCACCTGGCGGCCGAGCAGCTCGACGTGCTCCGGCGGGCGTTCACCCTGGAGCGGCTGCCAACCAGCGACCTGGTCCGCCTCGCCCGGCTCGCCGGTGCCGAAGGGCAGCGCCTCACCCAGCTGAAGCGCATCCCCGGCCCGGCCGCGCCGCGCTATGCCGACCTGGTCGCCGGTCCGGACGTGGAGACGTCGATACAGGCACGGGACCGGGTGCTCAGCCAACCCACCTCGCCCGAGGCGTTGGGCGTGGACCCGGACGTGTGGTATGTGGCCCAGAGCGGCTACCTGCGCCGGCTGCGCCTGATGGAGGTCGCGCTCGCCGGAGAGATGGAGCGCGCCTCCTACGACGTCCAGATCGCCGGGCAGCGCAGGATCGCGCTGACCACCGGGCTCACCCTGCTGGTCGTGGTCATCGTCCTCGCCGGCTCCGGCGTGCTGGCCGTGCGCACCAGCCGCCGGCTGCGCCAGATGCGCGAGGCCGCGCTCACCGTCGCGCGCACCGAGCTGCCCAACGCGATCGCCCGGGTCACCGCGGCGACCGAGCCCGCCGCCGTGCGCGGCGCGCTGCAGGACTCGTCCACCCGCTTCGACAGCATGCTGACCACCGGCGCGGACGAGATCGGCGAGCTGTCCACGGCGTTCGGTGCGGTGCACCGGCAGGCCCTGCGCCTCGCGGCGGACCAAGCGATGCTGCGCATGGATGTCGAAGCGATCTTCGTCGGCCTGGCCCGCCGGGGGCAGACGCTGGTGCAGCGCCAGATCCAGCTCATCGACCAGTTCGGGGAGGCGGAGCCGGATCCGGCCACCCGGACCCGGCTGCTCGCGCTGGACCACGTCGCCACCCGGATGCGGCGCAACGAGGAGAACCTGCTGGTCCTGGCCGGCGGCGAGCCCGGCCGGCGGTTCACCGCCCCGGTCTCGCTGCGGCGGGTGATCCGGGCCGCGGCCCGGGAGATCGAGGACTACCAGCGGGTGGACGCGTTCGACATCCCGCCGGTGGCGATCAGCGCCCAGGCCGCCCGCGACGTGATCCACCTCCTCGCGGAGCTGCTGGAGAACGCCACCAGCTTCTCGCCGCCGCACACCCCGGTGCGGGTGTCGGCCCGGTCCACCGTCGAGGGCCTGACCATCACCGTGTACGACGAGGGCATC
>DASSUC010000151.1:0-3086 GCA_035707405.1 Micromonosporaceae bacterium
CTCCACCAGCGGGATGCCGGCCCGGTTGTAGTCCACAAGGGACTCGGTGGCGCCGTGGATGCGCCCGGTGGCGCCGCCGATGTGCAGCGTCTTGCCGGTGTCCTCCTCCAGGTGGACCCGCTCGATGCCGAACCGCACGATCTCGCCGTCGACCTCGACGTCCAGCCACCCGTCCGTGCACAGCGGCTCGTCGTACTGGCTGATCTGGAAGTTCTTCGGCATGTCCGGGTAGAAGTAGTTCTTGCGGGCGAACCGGCACCACTCCGCGACCGAGCAGTTGAGCGCGAGCCCGATGCGGACCGTCGCCTCGATGGCGGCTCGGTTGGCCACCGGCAGGCTGCCCGGCAGGCCCAGGCAGACCGGGCAGACCTGCGTGTTGGGCTCGGCCCCGAAGGCGGTCGGGCAGTCGCAGAACATCTTCGTGCGGGTGCCCAGCTCCACGTGGACCTCAAGACCGATCACCGGCTCGTACCGGGCGACCACGTCCTCGACCGAGGAAAGGACCGTCGTACTCATCGGGTCTCCAACTCCATGGCTACCTGGGCTTGTCCAGCCTAGTCCGCTCGGGCTGCCGGCATCCGTCGGGTTTTGCCGCCACGGCGTGCGGTCGCGGCCTCCGCCGGGCGCAGGCCCAGATCGGCCAGTGCGTCCCGCGTCGCCACCCGCCATTCCCGGTACGCCGGCACCTGGCTGAGCTGATCCAGCGAGACCAGTTCGCCCAGGCGGACCAGATAGTTCGAAAGCGGACGGCGGACCCGCCTGCCGATCTCGGCCGTAACGCGTTTGGGGTCGGCAACCCGCTCGACGTGCGCCGGATGCAACGGCAGGCCCATTGAGTCGTCGCTCCACCGGACGCCCAGGACGGCTCGCAGAGCCTCGCCATCAGCGAGGAGCCACGCCTCTGTCTCCCGCACCGGGATGATCGGCACCAGCCGCTCGGAGTGGTCACCCCAGGTGCTACGAAGCGGGTCGACCCACTCCCGCTGTACCCGTTCTGGGTTGGCTCCCTGGTCACGGTGGACGAACACCAGGTTGAACATGCCGGCGTTCTGCGCCACCAGCCGCATGATGGCCTCGACGCCGACCGGGCCGGGTGCCGCACGCAGCACGGTGACGTCTGCAACGTCGATGGACTCGGTGAAGTCGACGGCACAGATCTCCTCGATGCTGCGGCCGATCACCCGTGGAAGGAAGTCGTCGTCGGAAGAGCCCTCCGCGACCAGGGCCGACGTGAGGTAGCGCATCAGTCGTCCAAAGCCTCACTCACCTCAAAATCCCTGATCTCCGCTTCGGGCAGCACGGACACGTCGTTGGGAGGCGGCCCAGCATGCCCGCCCGACGCGATCCGGCGCAGCCAGGTCACCCGGCTGCGCGGCGAGCCCGGCGTCAGGCGCGTGATGTTGTCGAGAAACACGACGTCCTCGCGCAGCGGACCGTCCGACGATGGGCCGAGGGCCCGCAGGGTCGCCGGATGATGGCTGCTCAGGATCAGCTGGGTCAGCGAAGCGCCTTCGTCGTTGCGCCGGGCGTCCAGCGAGCGTTGGACCAGCATCCTGAGGAGACGGACAAACCGCGCCAGGCGTTGCGGGTAGATGCCGTTCTCCGGCTCCTCGAAGCAGATCAGCCCGCCGCCGCGCGGGTCGTACGCCGCAGCTAGTAACGCAAGCGCCCGAAGGGTGCCGTCGGAGGCCACCCGGGCTGAGAACGGGGCCTCGTTGCGGGTCACCACCTCCACCTGGCGTAGCCGATGTGCATCGTCCTCGGCCAGCCGGACCGACGCCACCTCAGGGACGACCGCGGCGAGGTCGGCGGCGAGGTCGTTGAGCAGGCCATCCGGCCGGTCCTCGGTGCCGGTCTCCACGACGATACGGCGCAGCGTGTTCGCTAGATGGGCACCATCGGCGCTTAGCGTGTCAGGGCCGTCGTAGAAGTCCGGGCTGCGCAGCGCCGTCGGGTCCAAGTGCAGCAGCCGCCAGGACTGCATCTCCCGCTTCAGAGCGAAGAGCAAGGGATACTCGTACACCGTGGTCAGGCTCGACAGCACGGTGGCTTCGGCCTTACTCGCAGGCACCTGCCGTGGCTTGCCAAGAAAGCCTGGGAAGATCTGGAACCAGGGCTGCCCGGCCTCAGCGCCAATCGTTCGTAACAGCTGCGGGCTCCGGGAGCTGTATGCCCCCAACTGGGGGCGCAGATCCTTGGCGAAGCGGTCCATCCAGCGATCGTCCTTCTTGCGGATCAGAATCGCCGCCTCCTGTACAACAAATGGCCGAAGGCCGAGGCCGTCTCCCCGAAGCTCGATGGTTGTCTCATAGCGGACCCTGGAGTGCCCGACCTGGGCCGTATCGCCGAACGCATCGGTCACCGCGCGGTCCAGCAGCACCTCTACGGCGAACGACATGCGGCTCATCCGAGTGCCATCGACGTGCCGGTGGAACAGCTCCGCCAGCTCGCCCCGGATCCCCTGCGCCGCCTCCCGCAACGGGCGGTCGGCCATCAGCCTCAGGAAACGAAGCGCATCGAAGAGGTTGGACTTGCCGGCGGCGTTACGACCGAGGACTACCAGGAACGGTGGTACGTCGAGGGCGAAGCTCCGGAACGACTTGAACCCGTCGATCTCGATCCGGGTCAGCATGGGCGGTGCTCACAGGGCGGGTGGGGTGAGGGTGCCGACCACCGACTCCAGCGCGGCGCCCACCCGGTACATCCGGTCGTCGGCCATGGTCGGCGCCATCACCTGCAACCCCACCGGCAGCCCCTCCGACAGTCCACAAGGGACAGAGATCGCCGGCCCGCCGTAGAGGTTGGACGGGATGGTGAACAGGTCCGCCAGATACATCTGGTACGGGTCGGACGTGCGCGACCCGAACGGGAACGCGACGAACGGCGTGGTGGGGCTGACCAGCACGTCGACCGACTCGAACGCGGCGGTGAAGTCGCGCGTGATGAGCGTGCGCACCTTCTGCGCCTGGCCGTAGTAGGCGTCGTAGTAGCCGGCCGACAGCGCGTACGTGCCGAGGATGATCCGCCGCTTGACCTCCGGGCCGAAGCCGGCCTCCCGGGTCAGCGACATGACCTCCTCCAGCGAC
>DASSUC010000152.1:0-18497 GCA_035707405.1 Micromonosporaceae bacterium
CGAGCTGGGCACCCACCCCGGCGGGCTGCACGTGGAGCTGACCGGGGAGGACGTCACCGAGTGCCTCGGCGGGGCGCAGGCCATCGCCGACCACAACCTGCCCGACCGGTACGAGACCGCCTGCGACCCCCGGCTGAACACGCAGCAGTCGCTGGAGCTGGCGTTCCTCGTGGCGGAGATGCTGCGCGGCTGAGCGTTATCCTGGCCCGGTGAGCCGGCCTGTCGACCTTCGCCCCGTGGACCTTCGCAGCGACACCGTCACCAAGCCCACCGCGGCCATGCGCGAGGCGATCGCGAACGCCGGCGTCGGCGACGACGTCTACGGTGAGGACCCGACCGTCAACGCGCTCCAGCAGGAGGTCGCGGCGCTCTTCGGGCACGAGGCGGCGCTGTTCACGCCGACCGGCTCGATGGCCAACCAGATCGCCGTGCAGCTGCTCGTCCCGCGCGGCGAGGAGCTGCTCTGCGACGCCGACGCGCACGTGGTGACGTACGAGATCGGCGCCGCGGCGGCGTACGGCGGCGTGTCCACCCGCACCTGGCCGGCGGTCGGGGCGGAGATCGACGTCGACGCGGTGGCCGCGATGGTGCGCCCGGACGGCTACTGGGCGGTGCCGACCCGGGCGATAGCGGTCGAGCAGACGCACAACCGGGCCGGCGGGGCGGTCCTGTCGCTTTCCACGCTGGAGCGGCTGCGGGCGGTGGCCGACGCCGCCGGGGTGGCCCTGCACTGCGACGGGGCCCGGATCTGGCACGCGCACGTGGCCGACGGGGTGCCGCTTGCGACCTATGGCCGGCTGTTCGACACGCTGTCGGTGTGCCTGTCCAAGGGGCTGGGCGCCCCGGTCGGCTCGCTCGTCATCGCCTCCGCGGAGAGGATCGAGCGGGCGCGGTGGCTGCGCAAGCGGCTGGGCGGCGGCATGCGGCAGGCGGGGGTGCTCGCCGCCGCCGGGCGCTACGCCCTGCACCACCACGTGGAGCGGCTCGCCGAGGACCACGCCCGCGCCCGCCGGCTCGCCGACGCACTGGCGCCGACCGGGGTGGTGGACGCGGCGAAGGTGCGCACCAACATCGTCCCGCTGGACCTCACCAAGTCCACCGTGGACGCTCCGGCACTCGGTGCCGCGGCGCGGGAGCGCGGCGTACTCGTGTCGGTGCTGGGGCCGCGGACCGCGCGCCTCGTCACGCACCTGGACGTGGACGACGCCGGGGTGGAGCGGGCGGCCGAGGCGCTGGCGGGGATCCTCCCAGCCAGCTGACGCTGTCAGCTCGGCTCGGGGTGCTCGGTCACATGGTGCAGGTAGAGCGCCTCGCCGAGCTTGTCGATGAGGCCCAGCTGGGTCTCCAGGTAGTCGACGTGGGACTCCTCGTCGGCGAGGATCTCCTCGAAGATCCGGGCCGAGGTGACGTCGCCCACCGAGCGCATGTGCTCGATGCCGCGCCGCAGCCGGTCGACCGCCTCCAGCTCTATCTTCATGTCGCACTCGAGCTGCTCGCGGACGGTCTCGCCGATGCGCAGGGCGGACAGCCGCTGGTAGTTGGGCAGGCCCTCGAGGAACAGGATCCGGTCGGTGAGCATCTCGGCGTGGCGCATCTCGTCGATGGACTCGTGCCTGGTGTACGCCGCCAGCCTCGAGTAGCCCCAGTTCGCCTGCATCCTGGCGTGCAGGAAGTACTGGTTGATCGCGGTCAGCTCCGCGGTCAGCTGCTCGTTGAGAAACTCGATGACCCGTGTGTCGCCCTGCATGCGCGAGCCCCCTGTCTCCGGTGACCGTGCCAGCCTAGGCGCCGGGCCGGGCTAGGCGGCGACGCCGGCCAGCGTGTCGGCGCGCGTCTCCTCGTCGATCAGGTCGCCGATGCGCTCCAGGCAGCTGCCGCACCCGGTGCCGGCCCCGCAGGCGGTGCCGACCGCCTCCTCGCTGCGGGCGCCGCAGCGGATCGCCGCGCGGACCTCGCAGTCGCGTACGCGGTTACAGACGCAGACGTACATGACACCCCGTCACCTCGTAGAGGCTTGCCGAGGTAAGGCTGCCCTAAATAGATGACGGATGCAAGGGTCGGGTCGTGGTCCCGGCCACAGTCCTGACCGCGCCACCGCCGTCCACCGCACCGCCGCCGTCCACCGCACCGCCGTCGTCCTCCGTACGCAGGCTCTTCAGCCGGATGATGTCGGCGGTGTGCCCGTCGGGTCCGGTGGTCGGGGTCTCCACCACCACTGGTACGCCGGCCGTGGCCGGGTGCCTGAGCAGCTCGGCGAAGGCCGCCTCGCCGATCGTGCCCTTGCCGACGTTCTCATGCCGGTCCCGGGTGGAGCCGCAGGCGTCCCGGGAGTCGTTGGCGTGCACCAGCCACAGCCGGTCCTTCCCGCACGCCGCCACGAGAGCGTCCAGGGTCGCCGCCATCCCGCCCGGTGGGGCCAGGTCGTGGCCGGCGGCCCAGGCGTGGCAGGTGTCGAAGCACACGCCCAGCGCCGGGTGCCGGTCGACCGCGTCCAGGTACGGTCCGAGCTGCTCCACCCGGGCCGCGAGCGACCGGCCGCCACCCGCGCTCGGCTCGACCAGCAGCGGCGGCCAGCCGCGCGCCACGGCCTCGTCGAGCAGGGGCAGCAGGGCCCGCCGGACCTGGCGCAGCGCCGCGCCGACGTACCCGCGAGGGGTCTGCTCGCCGGGGGCCGCGGTGACCGCGCTGCCGGCGTGGAACACCACCCCGCAGGCGCCGATCGCGGCCCCGCGCCGCAGCGCGTGCGCCAGCGTGGCGACCGACCGCTCGACGGTGGCCGGTGTCGGCGAGCCGAGGTTCACCAGCAGGCAGGCGTGGATGTAGGCGGGGACGCCACGGGCCGCGCAGCCGGCCCGGAACTCCTCGTCCTGCGCCGGGTCACCCGGTGAGCGCGCCCAGCCCCGCGGGTTGCTGACGAAGACCTGCACCACCTCGGCCCGGGCCGAGTCCAGGTAGGGCAGCGCCGAGCGGGCCAGCCCCCCGGCGGTGGGCGCGTGCGCGCCGACCGGCCGCGTCGCCGGCGTCATCGCAGCCGCGTCCCGGCTGGCTTCAGCGCCGCGTGGCCCAGCCGGCATCACAGGCAGAGGATGGTGACCTGGGTGCCGGCGGGCACCTGCGCGCCCGGACCGGGGCTCTGCACCCGGGCGGTGGTGTCGATGTTGCCCTGCACCGCGACGGTGAGCCCGGCGTTGCGCAGCGCGGCCTCGGCATCGCGGCACGGCACGTTCTGCCCGCTGGTCACGTCCGGCACGGCGACCATCGGCGGGCCCTTGCTCACCTTCAGCTTCACCGTCGCGCCGGGCTCGACGCCGGCGCCGTCGGCCGGGTTCTGCTCGACCACCTCACCCGGCGGCTTCGGGCTGTCGACGTCCTCGACCTCCACGACGAGGCCCATGGCCTGCAGGACCTGCCGGGCGTCGTTGACGTTGCGGCCGGTCACGTTGGGGACGGTGAGCGGGGCCTTGCCCTTGCTCACGGTGACCGTCACCTTGTCGCCGGGCTTCAGCGCGGTGCCGACCTTCGGCTCCACCGCAAGCACGTTGCCGGCCGGGACGGTGTCGCTGTAGCGGTCGTTCGCGCGCTGCACCACGAGCTTCATCCCCCGCAGCTGGGTCGCTGCCACCTCGTACTCCGCGCCGATGATGTCCGGCACCTGGTATCGCTCCGGTCCGAGGGACAGGGTCAGGGTGATCTGCCCACCCTTGCGGATGCGCTCACCCGGGCCGGGCCGCTGGGCGAGGACCACATCCTTGGCGACCTTCTCGTCGTGGCGGCCGTCGTCGAAGACGAGGTCGAAGCCGCCCGCCGCGGCCTTCTGCTCGGCCTGCGCCCGGGGCAGGCTGCCGAACGCCGGGGCGGTGGTGTAGCGGCCCAGGGTGAACCACCAGCCGCCGGCCGCGAGCAGCAGGCCGACCACGGCGATGCCGGCGACGAGCCCGGTACGGCCCTGCGGGTGGCCGAACACCCGTTGGTGCAGGTGGTGCAGCCGCTCCCGCCACGAGGACAGGGGCACCGGCACGGCCTGGCCGCCCGGACCCCGGCGGGACGAGGGCAGCCGGGCCCACGCCGGGCGCTGCGCCGGCCGCACCGGCGCCACCACGACCGTCGGCTGCGCCATCGGCTGCAGGACGGCGGTGGCGGCGTTGGCCATGCCGATGTCGTCCCGGGCCGCCTGCACCTCGGCCAGCATCACCCCGGCGTCGCTGGGCCGGGCTCCGGGCTCGCGCCGGGTGGCCCGGGCTACCAGCTCGTCGAGGACGGGCGGCAGGCCCGCCACGTACTTCGACGGGGCCGGCACGTCCTGGTCGACGTGCTGCCAGGCGATGTCGACCGGCCGACCGCCCTGGTACGGCACCCGGCCGGTGAGCATCTCGAACAGCACGATGCCGGCCGAGTAGACGTCGGTGCGCGGGTCGGCGTGGCCGTCGGTGACCAGCTCCGGCGCGACGTACGCCACGGTGGCCATGAGCTGGCCCCCGGCGTCGTGGGCGCTGGCCTCCACGGCCCGGGCCAGCCCGAAGTCGGCGACCTTGACGACCGCGTCGACCAGGTTGCCCGCGCCGCCGCTCGGAGCCTCCGCGACCAGCACGTTCTCCGGCTTCACGTCGCGGTGCACCAGCCCGGCCCGGTGCGCCGAGGCGATGGCGGCCAGCATCTGCTCCAGGATCGCCAGCGCCTCCACCGGGTTCAGCCGCCGCCGCTCGGCCAGGATGTCCCGCAGGGTCCTGCCGCGCACGTACTCCATCACCAGGTACGGCAGGCCGGCGTGGCTGCCCTCGTCGTAGACGGCGACCACGTTGGGGTGGGTGAGCCGGGCGATGGTCTCCGCCTCGTCGATGAAGCGGTCCACGAACCGCGGGTCACGCGCCTGCGCCGGATGGATCACCTTGAGCGCGACCGTGCGCTCCAGCCGCTCGTCGGTGGCGGCGTAGACAGTCGCCATCCCGCCCCGGGCCACCCGCGCCCGGACGCGGTAGCGCCCATCGATCACGGTGCCCAGCAGCGGGTCGGCGACTTGCGTGTCCATCGGGAGCGAGTTTAGGAGCCCCGGGCGCGCGGCGACACGGGGGCAGGCCGGCTGGCACGCCGCGACTACGGCCTGGCGCACTCGCGGCTACCGCGAGTTGTGGCAGGGTAGGTCCGTGACCGGACCTGCCGCCGAGCAAGCACCCGCTGCCGAGCAAGCACCCGCTGCCGGGCCAGCCGAGTGGCTCACGCTGCCGGACGTCGCCGAGCGTCTGGAGGTGCCGATCACCCGGGTCCACCAGATGATCCGGGACGGCGCGCTGCTCGCCCTCCGCCGGGACGGCGTCCAGCGCGTCCCCGCGGAGCTGGTCGTCAACCGCACCGTGCTCAAGCACCTGCCCGGCGTGCTGACCTTGCTGCGCGACGCCGGCTACAGCGACGAGGAGGCGCTGGGGTGGCTCTACCGGCCGGACAGCTCGCTGCCCGGCACCCCGGCCCGCGCCCTCGCCGGCGACCAGGCCACCGAGGTCAAGCGCCGAGCCCAGGCCCTCGGCTTCTAAGCCGTATCCTCAAGCGCATGCGTCACCTGACCTATCTGCTCGTGCTCTGCGGCAGCCTGGTATCCGCGCTCTTGCTGGAGCCGTTGCTGCGGGTGGGCGTGCTGCGCCGCTGGCGCCGGGTGGGGCTGACCCTGCTGCCGGTGGTCGCTGCGTTCGCGCTGTGGGACATCGCCGCGTTCGGCGCCGGGCACTGGTCGCTGGACCCGGCCCAGACCACCGGGGTGGTGCTGCCCGGCGGCCTGCCCCTGGAGGAGCTGCTGTTCTTCATGGTGGTGCCGCTCTGCGCGGTGCTCACCTTCGAGGCCGCGCGTAAGGTCCTGGGCTGGCCGGGCGGGGACGAGCGATGACCTATACCGCTGCCGTGCTGCTCGCGGCGGCCGTCGCGGTGGCGGTCGACCTGGCCGTGCTGCGTACCCGGGTGGTGCTGCGACCGTTGTTCTGGGCCATGTACCCGGTCATGCTCTTCTTCCAGCTGCTCTCCAACGGCGTGCTCACCAGCCGCCAGGTGGCGCGCTACGCGCCCGAGGCGATCCTCGGGCCGCGCATCGTGTATGCGCCGGTCGAGGATCTCGCGTTCGGGTTCGCGCTGGTGCTGCTCACGCTCTCGCTGTGGGTGTGGTGGGGCCGCCGCGGCGTCGACGCCACCAGAGCGCCGCGGCGATGACCGCGGCCACGTCCAGCAGCGCGCCGGGCAGCTTGGTGAGCACCGCAAGGCCCAGCCCGAAGGGGAGTACGAGCAGCGTCAGCGCGGTGGTGACCCCGGCCAGCCACCGGCGCGCCCGGTCGCTGGTGGCGCAGGTGGCGAGCACGGCGAGCGGCGCCAGCGCGTACCACGGGTAGAAGACCGGGCCGAGCACGGCGGTCGCGGCCAGCGCCGCGCCGGCGGCGGCCACCACGCCGCGCGGTGCCGCCGCGCGGCGCCACGCCCGCCACCACAGCAGCACGAGTACGGCGGCCAGCGCGGCCAGCCCGAGCGCGCGCGCAACGGCCACCGCCTCCTCGTACGCCTGCGGCCAGCCGAGCACCCGCAGGCCGTACCCGGCGGCCATGCCCAGCCCGGTCGGCAGCGAGGTCCACTGCACCAGGCTGCCGGTACGCCCCAGCGCGGCCACCCAGCCCAGGCCCGTCCCGACGCCGGGCAGGGCGGCGACGGCGGTGGACACGGCAGCGAAGGCCAGCGCGCCGGAGCCGAGGACGAGCGCCCCGGCCCGGGCCAGCCGCCCGCCGGCCCCGGCTGCCCGGCCCGGGTGCCGCCCGGCGCCGGCTATCAGCAGCACCGCGAACGGCACCGCCACGAGCGCGGTCACCTTCACCGCAACGGCGAGCCCGAGCAGCGCCCCGGCGGTCCCGGCGGCGCGGGCCGACACCGCCGGGCCGGTCCCGGCGGCGGCTGAGAAGGCGGCCAGCACCAGACCGGCGACCAGCGCGTCGTTGTGCGCGCCGGAGACGGCGTGCACAACGACGAGCGGGGTCACCGCACCGAGCCAGACGGCCACGGCCGGGTCGCCACCGACCCGGGTGGCCAGGCGGGCGCCGTACCAGGCCATCATGGCGACGCCGGCCAGGGCGACCGCCCGCAGCAGGCCGACCGCGGCGAGCAGCTGGGCGTCCGGGCCGGCCGGCAGGGTGCGGGCGAGCGCCGCCGCGCCAGCGGAGGCGGCGATGGCGACCGGGCCGTACGGTGCCGGCGTGTCCCGCCACAGCTGCGGCACCGCACCGGCCCACGGGCAGCCGGCCGCCGCGCCGACCGTGTAGGGGTCGTGCCCGTCCACGACGAGCGCCCCGTGGCAGGCGTAGGCGTAGATGTCCCGGCTGCCCAGGGGCGGCGCGAGGACCAGTAGCAGCGCCGCCAGCGCGGCGGGCACCGCGAGCAGGCCGGCGGCGCGGGCGCCGCGCCGGGCCGGGTCGGCAAGCCGCCACCAGGCGGCGACCAGCAGGCCGCAGCCGGCCAGCCACGCGCCGAGGCCGGCGAGGTAGCGGGCTGGTGCGCCGGGCAGCCCGGTCTGGCGGACCGCCACGGCCGGGTCCGTGCCGGGCAGCGCCCCGGCGGCGAACGCCGCGGCGGCGAGCAGCCCGAGGCCGGCCGCCGCGAGGAACCACCATCCGCGCCGTGCCCATCCGCGCGGCGCCGCTGGCCCGGGCCCTTGGCCGGCCGGCACTGCGGGCCTGCCGGCAGGTTCGGCGCGCAGCTAGACCGCCCGGCGGGTGGCTGCGGTGGCGAGCTGAGTCAGCGCCTCGGTGGCGGCCGGCTCCAGCGCCACCCCGGCCAGCGCGTGGCGGGCGGCGGCAGTCAGCTCGTCGATGCGCCGCTCGGTCCGCTCCAGCGCGCCGGTGTCGACGATGACCCGGCGCAGCGCGGCCACCCCGGCTGCGTCCAGCGAGCGGTCGCCCAGCCGGCGGAGGAGCGTGGTCCGGTCCGCCTCGCCCGCGGCCTCGTACGCCGCGGCGACCAGGAACGTGCGCTTGCCCTCGCGCAGGTCGTCGCCGGCTGGCTTGCCGGTGACCGCCGGGTCGCCGAAGACGCCGAGCACGTCGTCGCGCAGCTGGAACGCCTCACCGAGCGCCAGGCCGTACCCGGAGTAGGCCTCCACTACGGCGGCCGGGGCGCCGGCCAGCGCCGCGCCCAGCAGCAGGGGCTGCTCCACTGTGTACTTGGCGGACTTGTAGCGGGCCACCTGCGCCGCGCGCCGCACCGACAGCTCGCCGGTGGCCTGGGTCAGCACGTCCAGGTACTGCCCGGCCATCACCTCCCGGCGCATCTGGTTGAAGACCGGCCGGGCCCGGGCCAGCGTCACCGGGTCCAGCCCGCCGGCGTGCAGCAGCTCGTCCGACCACACCAGGCACAGGTCGCCCAGCAGGAGCGCCGCGGCGGCCCCGAACGCGGCCGGCTCGCCGTGCCAGGCGCCCGTACGGTGCAGGGCCGCGAACTGCTGGTGCATGGACGGCTCGCCCCGGCGGGTGTCGGAGGAGTCGATGATGTCGTCGTGGATCAGCGCGCCGGCCTGCAACAGCTCCAGCGAGGCGAGCGTGGCCACGACCGCGTCCGAGTCGGCTCCGCCCGCACCGCGGTGGCCCCAGTAGGCGAACGCCGGGCGCAGCCGCTTGCCGCCACCGAGCACGAACGCGTCCATGGCCTCGGCGACCGTGAGCAGCGCCGGGTCGATCGAGGCCAGCCGGTCCCGCTGCTGCGACAGGAACGCGGCGAGCGCCTTCTCGACGCGCTGCCGCAGCTCTGCAAGGTCCATAGGTGCAAGGATCACAGTTTCCGAACCTAGCCGGTGTACCGGTGTTCTGGCTGGCCGGCCCCTGGGGGCGGGAGCAGCGGCTGGGCGAGTCTCAGCAGGTTGGCGTACTCCAGGGCGGGGGGCAGGTCGCGCAAGCGGGCCAGGCGGGTGGCGGCGGCCAGCGCCCGTGCCGCGGCCCGCACCGACCCGGCCCGCACCGCGGCCACGAGCGCCCCGGCCGCGGTGTCGCACGCCTGGGCGGCCTCACCCGCGTCCAGGTAGGCCTGGGCCAGCCAGCCACCGTCGATGGCCGCGACGCGCGGCGGGACCCGCCCGAGCCGCGCCGACAGCCGCGACCGCAGCAGCGGCTCGGCGCGCAGCGGCCGGCCGAGGGCCGCGAAGCACCGGCCGTTCATCGCGGTCAGCTCGGCGTCGTCGAGCCAGTAGAGCCAGGGCAGGTCGCGGCCGGGCTCGCGCCGGTCGGCGGTGCGTTCGGCAGCGGCGAGCGCCCGCTCGCTGACCCGGCGCTCGCCGGCGACCGCCGCGGCGAAGGCGATCCGGTGCAGCAGCAGGGTCTGCAGGGTGGCGGTGGCGGTGCGGCGCGTGCCGGCGTACGCGGTCTGCGCCAGCAGCAGCGCCTGCCTTGGCTCGCCGGTGCCGGCCAGCAGGTGGCTCGCCGAGCCGAGCAGGTGCGCGGCGAGCGACCGGTCGCCGGCGGCCACCGCGGTGCGCAGCCCCGCCCGGTAGGCGCGGGCGGCTGCCGCGGCTCGCCCCGAGTCGGCCAGCACCCACCCGGCCAGCTGCGCGTACCCGGCGACCAGGCGCAGCGCGCGGCGGTGCCGCCCGGCCGGGCGGGGCGGGCGCAGCAGGGGGAGACAGGCGCGCAGCTCGCGGTTGACGAGGTCGGCCAGGGCCACCCCGCCGAACAGGTCGTCCATGCGGCGCAGCTCGGCCAGCCGGGCGGTGGCGAGGTCCAGGCCGGCGCCGGCCGCCACCCGGCGGCCAGGGGCCGGCAGCGGATGGGCGGTGGGGCTGCCGGAGAGCACCTCGGCGAGCCAGGCGTGAGCCAGGCGGGGCAGGTCGCCGGCTGCTGCCCGGTCGAGCTCGGCGGCGACCGCGTCCGCCGTCGGCGGCGCCCACAGCGGAGGCTCGTGCCGGGCCGGCTCCGGGGTGCGTCGGCGCCGGGCCGCCGCAGCCCCCGCCTCCAGCTCCTCCAGCGGGACCTCCAGCACCAGGGCGAGCCAGCGCAGCCAGTGCCCGCTCGGGATGCGCTCCTCGCGCTCCCACCGCGAGCACTCGTGCCGGGTCACCGTCGCCACGCCGGAGGCGGCGCAGAGCAGCTCGGCCAGGCGCAGCTGGGACATGCCCCGGGCGGTGCGCAGGCGCGCCAGCAGGGCACCGATCGACTCGACGGCCGGACCGTGCGGTGTCTCAGGCATGCAGGGCTCTCTCCTCCGGCGGCCAGCCGTGCTCGGGAACCCCCTCGTAACCCCCGTCGTGCCGGCACGGGGTGGGCCTGCGCGGGCGCGGGCGCCGGCCGGTGGGCCGGGCCCGCGCTGGCCCCTGGGCCGTAGCCCGCAGCCGCTCCCGGGGCCAGTGGGGGCTGGCCCCGGGAACGGCCCCCCGTGCTGGCTCCTTCATACCGCGCCGGTACGACGGTTTGCTGGCGTCGGCACGGGGCCCAGGCGCCGGGACGCGGTGGCGGCTCCGAGCCCAGCACAGCGACGTGTGACCGCCGCGCCGGCAGGAGACGCCAATGGGCCAGCTGCCCTTCGACCCCGAGAACCCGCCCGACTCCCCGCCGGCGTCGGTGGTGCAGCCGCTGCTGTGGCGCCTCGCCGTCCGGGTCTACCGGGACCACGGCGGGGACCGCGTGGACTGGACCTGGCCCGGTGCCTGCCTGACCTGCCGCCGCCCCTGGCCCTGCTACCCGCGCCGGATGGCCGAGCGGGGCCTGCTGGTGGCGTGCCGGGCGCCGCGGCCGGGGCGCGGCCTCACGGCGTACCTCGATGACCTTCCCGGGCTGGACTGAGTAGAGTCGAACAATGGCTCTCGGACTCCCCTCGGTGCTCCCCAGCAAACACCCGTCGGTTGCCGAGCTGATCCGGGCACCCGAGCCGACGTTCTCGTTCGAGTTCTTCCCGCCCAAGACGGCCGAGGGCGAGCGGGTGCTGTGGCAGGCCATCCGGGAGCTGGAGCCGCTGCGGCCGTCCTTTGTCTCGATCACGTACGGGGCCGGCGGGTCGACCCGGGACCGTACGGTGGCCGTCACCGACCGGATCGCCACCGAGACGACGTTGCTCGCCATGGCGCACCTGACCGCCGTGAACCACTCGGTCGCCGAGCTGCGCAACGTGATCGGTCACTACGCCGCGGTCGGCGTGCACGACATCCTCGCCCTGCGGGGCGACCCGCCAGGGGATCCGCAAGGCGAGTGGGTGGCGCACCCGTCCGGGCTGAGCTACGCCGAGGAGCTGGTCCGGCTGCTGCGGGAGAGCGGCGACTTCTGCGTCGGCGTGGCCGCGTTCCCCGAGCAGCACCCCCGCTCTCCCGATCTGGCCACCGACGTCGACTACTTCGTCCGCAAGTGTCGCGCGGGTGCTGACTTCGCCATCACGCAGTTCTTCTTCCGCTGGGAGGACTGGGTGCGGCTGCGGGACGAGGTGGTGGCCCGCGGCTGTGACGTGCCCATCGTGCCGGGCGTGATGCCGGTGACCAACGTGTCGCAGATCGAGCGGATGGCCCAGCTGTCCGGTGCCGCGTTCCCCGCGGACCTGGCCGAGCGGCTGCGCGCGGTCGCCGACGACCCGCACGCCGTCCGGGCCATCGGGGTCGAGGTGGCGACCGAGCTGTGCCAGCGCCTGCTCGCCGAGGGCGCCCCCGGCATCCACCTCATCACCCTCAACCGCTCCACTGCGACCCGCGAGGTGTGGCGCAACCTCCAGGCCAGCCGCCCGGCGGCGGGCGACGGGGACGGCCGGGCCGGCGGCGCGGTGGTGGCGCGTGACCAGGGGGTGCAGGTCGGCGCCGCTCGATGAGCGCAGGCGGGCGGGGTGGCCGGCGTGGCCGCCGGGCCGGGCGCGGTCAGAGCGGCAGCTGCCGGCCCAGGATGGCGAAGGCGCGCTCGTCGCCGGGGAAGTAGAAGTTGCGGAGCAGGTCCACGAAGCTGAACCGCCGGTAGAGCCGCCAGGCCCGGGACGCCGTCTCGTCGGCCTCGGGTGTGGACAGCAGGGTGGTCTGGGCGGTGGTCAGGTAAAGCAAGGTGCGCAGCTGGCTGGCGCCCAGGCCGTGGCCCTGCGCGCCCGGTCGCACATGCAGCTCCACGACCTCGAAGCAGTCGGCCAGCCACGCCGTGCGCTGCTCCCGGCGCAGCGCTGCGCGTACCTGGTCATGCCACCACTGGCCGGGTGCGGACCGGTAGCCGTACCCGAAGCCGAGCAGGTGCCCGTCCGTGGCGATCGTCGCGACCGCGCGGAACCCTGGCCGGCGGACGTGCGTGGCGACATACCCACGGCGGGCCTCCAGCAGGTCGCCGTGGTACCCCATGGCCTGGCCGTAGACCTCGATGACATCGTCGAGGCGCCGGGCGACGTCGTCGGGGGTCCACGGTACGAGCCGCATGATGCGGGCGCTCACGCGACATCGGCCGGGGTGCCGGCGGTGATCCGGACCAGCTCCCGGTAGGTGGTGGGGAAGATCGCCCGGGGTACGCCGCCCGCCGCCCAGACCTCGTCGTACCCGGCGAGCGCCCGGTCGACCAGGGTGGGCACCGGCTTGGGGTGCCCGACCGGGGCGACCCCGCCGATCGGCTGGCCGGTGTGCCTGCGTACGAAGTCGGCACTGGCCCGGCGCAGGGCGGCGACGCCAGCGATGCCCGCAACCTTGTCGGTGTCCACCCGGTGCGCGCCGGAGGTGAGAACCAGCAGGGGCTCGCCGTCCGCGTCGAAGACGAGCGAGTTGGCGATCTGCCCGACCGCCACGTTGAGGGCGGCCGCCGCGGCCGGAGCGGTGTGTACGGCGTCTGGGAGCAGGCGGACCCGGCACAGGGCGCCGGAGGCGTCCCTGGCCCCGGTGGACTCGAGCGCATCCTGGACGGCCTGCACGTTGGGGTGCGGGTGCATGCCCCTATCTTGCTAGGTCCCGCCGGGCCGGACGGCATCGTCCCACCAGTACGCCAGCAGGCGCGAAGGCGCAGTCGCCACGCCGGGCAGGACGTTGCGGTCTTGTCGTACCCAGGGTTTACTGTTGGAGTAGTTCGAACGGGTGTTCGACTGGCGATTCAGAAGAACGCCTGTTCGAGCGTGAGGGACGTGCTGACCATGGCGCCGCAGAGTGACGCGTCCCTCGAAGCGGTCCGCGGACAACCCAGGAGGTCCGGACATTCGCGGGTCCGGTCCTCGATGCAGGGCCGCTGTTCGCCGCCCCCGACCCCCGGGCGGCGGGCAGCGGCCCGGCCGGTCGGTCGGGTGTGGCGTGGGGAAGCACCACGCCCGACCGGCGGGCCATCCACCGCTGCGACCTCCTCCGCAGCGGTCGGCCGGCACAGCGCGCAGGAGAGGAAACCATCCATGCAGACCTACGAGGCCACGCCACCGCTGCCGGTGCCGCCGCCACCCTCGGCACCTGGCCGCGTCCCGGCGGCACCCGCCCCACCGGCGGCATCCGCCAAGGCTCCGCCGACGGTGCCGATCTCCGCGCTGCCCCATCGCCCACCGGCCGAGCTGCTCCGCCTCTCCCGGCACGGCCTGGACGAGGCGGCCCGGACCGGCCCGGACGGCCTGCGGTACGCCGCGGCGCACCTCGCCGCGCTCCGGGCGGCCGCGGCCGTGCTGGCCGCACGGGCCCGGCCAGCTCCCGGCCGGCGCGGCCGGGTGACCAGCGTGTGGGCTCTGCTCGTGCTGGTCGCGCCGGAGTTCTCGGAGTGGGCCGCGTTCTTCGCGGCCGGCGCCTCGAAGCGGGCGGCGGCCGAGGCCGGCATCCCCCGGGTGGTCACCGCCCAGGAGGCCGACGACCTGCTGCGGGCTGCGGAGCAGTTCGTGGGGCTGGTCGAGGTCACCCTGGGGCTGGCGCACCAGCCGACCCTGGACGGGCTCGCGGCCTAGGAGGAGGCCATGGGACCGGTGCGCGCGGTGAGCGGGCGGACACTGGAGCTGATCCGCTCGGCCGGGCTGACCGGCCTGGTGCGTCAGGCGAGTGACTACGCCGTGCGGGCACCGGGTGGCGACAACCACGCCGGGGCGGCGGGTGGCGACGACCGCACCGGGGCGGTGGGCGCCACCGACCGCGTCCTGCCGGTCGTGCCCGAGCTGCGTCCCCTGCTCCCGGCCGGAGGGCTGCGGCGGGGGACCACCGTCGCGGTCGCGACCGGGGTCGGCGAGCCTTCCGATGAGCCGCCCGGCCCGGCCGGCGCTGGCCTGGGCGGCACCGGTGCGACCTCCGTGCTGCTCACCCTGCTCGCGGCGGCGTCCCGGTCCGGCTCATGGTGCGCGGTGGTGGGCATCCCCGCGCTCGGGGCGGTGGCCGCCGCGGAGGCCGGCATCGAGCTGTCCCGGCTCGCGCTGGTGCCAAGCCCCGGTCCTGACTGGTCGCGCGTGGTAGCGGCGCTGCTCGACGGGGTGGACATCGTGGTCGCCGCCCCGCCCGGGCCGGTGGCGGCGGTGGTGGCGAGCCGGCTGGCGGCCCGGGCCCGGCAGCGCGGTGCGGTGCTTGTCCTGTATGGATGGTGGGACTCGGCGCACGTGGTGCTGCGGGCGAGTGGCGGGCGTTGGGAGGGGCTCGGCCCCGGCCGCGGAAGGCTGCGGTGCCGGCAGCTCACGGTCGTCGCGGTGGGCCGCGGGGCGGCAGCCCGCCGCCGGGAGGCCCACCTCTGGCTGCCGGCCGGCCAGGGCGGGGCGGCGCCCGCCGGTTCCCCGCCCGGCCGGCTCCGGGCTCCGGTGCGTCATGGGAGCTGAGGCCGGGGGCCACGGCTGCCGGGACGCCGCGTGGGCCGAGGACAAGGATGCCGGCTGAGGCGGCCAACCCCCGCACGCTGGTCGTCTGGTGTCCGGACTGGCCGGTCACCGCGGCCGGGATCGTCGACGGCGTGCCCACCTTCGCGCCGGTGGCCGTGTTCGCCGCCAACCGCGTGGTCGCCGCCTCGACCGCCGCCCGGGCCGAGGGGGTCCGGCGTGGCCTGCGCAAGCGGGAGGCGCAGAGCCGCTGCCCGCAGCTGGTGGCCGTGGCGTACGACCCGGCCCGGGACGTGCGCGCCTTCGAGCCGGTCGTCGCCGCCGTCGAGGCGCTGGCGCCCGGGGTGGAGGTGCTCCGGGCGGGTGTCTGCGCGCTGGGCGCCCGGGGGCCCTCGGCGTACTTCGGCGGCGAGGCCCGGGCCGCCGAGCGGATCGTGGAGCACGTGGCCGTGGCCTGCGGCGTGGAGAGCCAGGTCGGGGCGGCGGACGGAGTGTTCGCCGCGGTCCTCGCCGCCCGGGCCGGGCAGCTCGTGCCCGTGGGCGGCAGCGCACGGTTCCTCGCCGACCTCGATATATCCACACTGGACCGTCCACAGTTGACAGGGCTGCTACGGCGCCTCGGCATCCGTAGCCTGGGTGGCTTCGCCGCCCTGCCCGCCGCGGACGTGCTGGCGCGGTTCGGGTTCGACGCGGCGTACGCGCACCGACTGGCCGCGGGCCGGGACACCCGGCCGCTGGCGGTGCGGCGCCCCCCGCCCGACCTCGACGTGGCGGAGACCTTCGACGAGCCACTGGAACGGGTGGACGTGGCCGCCTTCGCCAGCCGGGCGCTGGCGCGGCGGCTGCATGAGCGCCTGGCAGGGCACGGGC
This sequence comes from Micromonosporaceae bacterium, assembly GCA_035707405.1. Lineage (GTDB taxonomy): Bacteria > Actinomycetota > Actinomycetes > Mycobacteriales > Micromonosporaceae > DASSUC01. The sequence continues at coordinate 15,568 of DASSUC010000152.1, forward strand.
TGGCCTGCACCCGGCTGGGCATCGAGGCGGTGACCGCGCACGGGGAGGAGCTGCACCGCACCTGGCGGCATGACGGGCTGCTGACCGAGGCGGCTATCGCGGACCGGGTGCGCTGGCAGCTGGACGGCTGGCTCACCCGGGCCGCGCGGACGGGCCAGGGCGCGCCGACAGCGGGCATCCTGCGGCTGCGGCTGGTGCCCGACGGGATGCTGACCCACGTGGGTCTCCAGCCGGGCCTGTGGGGGGAGGCGGGAAGGCAGCGCGACCGGGCCGGCCGGGCGATCGCCCGGGTGCAGGGCATCCTCGGGCCGGAGGCGGTGGTCACCGCGGTGCTGACCGGCGGGCGGTCCCCCGGCGACCAGGTGCGCCTTGTCCGCTGGGGCGACGACCGGGGAGCCGGCCAGAGCGACCGAGGGGACGGCCGGAGCGACCGAGGGGACGGCCAGGGCGGCGACCGAGGACATGGCGCCCGGACCCGGGCCGGGCGGTCCGCGCCCTGGCCCGGGCGCCTGCCCGGCCCGGCACCCGCCGTCGTGCTGCCCGAGCCGCTGCCCGCTGTCGTCGGTGACGAGGCGGGTGGCGTGGTCGGTGTGAACGGCCGGCTGGCGGTCAGCGCACCGCCGGCCTGGGTCAGCGTGGACCGGGCGGCGCCGGTGGAGGTCGTCGCCTGGGCCGGGCCGTGGCCGGTGGACGAGCGCTGGTGGGCGGCTGCCCAGGCCCGGCGGGGAGCCCGGTTCCAGCTCTGCCTGGCCGACGGTCGGGCGCTGCTGATGCTGCTGAGCGCCGGCCACTGGGTGGTGGAGGCGATCTACGACTAGCCGGGGTGGGCCCTATGGCCAGGGCGGGGACGGGGTGGGCCGATGGACTGGGACAACCCGCCGGTGCGCTGGTCGGAGCGCCAGCGGCGGCTCTCCGGCCGGCCGCCGCTGGCGGACGACCCGCTGGTGGTCGACCCGCTGGTGGTCGACCCGCTCGCGGTCGACGCCGGCGGGGGCTCACCCGCCCACTCCCGCAAGCGCCCGCGCTACCAACCGCCGGAGCTGCCGGACCCGCCCGCCGACCCGGTGCCCTACGCGGAGCTGCACTGTCACTCCAACTTCAGCTTCCTGGACGGAGCCAGCCACCCCGAGGAGCTGGTGGAGGAGGCGGCCCGGCTCGGGCTCACCGCGCTCGCCATCACCGACCACGACGGGTTCTACGGCGTGGTCCGTTTCGCCGAGGCAGCGCGCGAGCTGGGCGTGGCGACCATCTTCGGCGCGGAGCTCTCGCTGGGGCTGCCCCGGCCCCAGCAGGGTGAGCCCGACCCGGCAGGCCACCACCTGCTCGCCCTCGCCCGCGGGGCGGGCGGGTACGCCCGGCTGGCCCGGGTGATCTCTGAAGCGCACCTGCGCGGCGGGGAGAAGGGCAGGCCCGACTACGGGGGCGTGGAGCAGGTCGCGGAGCAGCTGCGCGACCACGTACTCGTGCTCACCGGCTGCCGGAAGGGGCACGTGCCGGCGGCGCTGGCGGCCGGGGGCGAGCGGGCGGCGCGCCGCGAGCTGGACCGGCTGGTGGCGCTCTTCGGCGCCGGCTCGGTCGCGGTCGAGCTCACCGACCACGCCGACCCGCTCGACGACGAGCGCAACGAGGCCCTGGCCGGGCTGGCCCGCGACACCGGCCTGCCGGTGGTGGCCACGACCAACGCGCACTACCACGCCCCGTCCCGGCGCCGGCTGGCCACCGCGCTGGCGGCGGTGCGGGCCCGGCGCAGCCTGGACGAGATGGACGGCTGGCTGCCGGCGGCGGCAACCGCCCACCTGCGCAGCGGGGCGGAGATGCGGGCGCGGTTCGCGGCCCACCCCGGCGTGGTCGCCCGGACCGCGGCGCTCGCCCGCGAGCTCGCCTTCGACCTCAAGCTGGTCTCCCCGAAGCTGCCCGACTACCCGACCCCGGCCGGCCACACCGAGATGACCTGGCTGCGCAAGCTCACCTGGGACGGCGTACGGGAGCGCTACGGCGACGACCCGAAGGCCCACCGGCAGATCGGGCACGAGCTCGACATGATCGAGCAGCTGCAGTTCCCGGGCTACTTCCTCGTCGTCTACGACATCGTCCAGTTCTGCAAGGAGCACCGGATCTACTGCCAGGGGCGGGGCTCGGCGGCGAACTCGGCGGTCTGCTACGCGCTGGGCATCACCAGCGTCGACGCGGTAGCCCACGAGCTGCTCTTCGAGCGGTTCCTCACCCCGGAGCGGGACGGGCCGCCCGACATCGACGTGGACATCGAGTCCGGCCGCCGCGAGGAGGTCATCCAGCACGTCTACGAAAAGTACGGCCGGCAGCACACCGCCCAGGTGGCCAACGTCATCTCGTACCGGCCCCGGTCGGCGGTGCGGGACGTGGCCAAGGCGCTCGGCTTCTCGCCCGGGCAGCAGGACGCGTGGAGCAGGCAGATCGACCGCTGGGGCGCCCAGGCCCAGGTGGAGTACGACGACATCCCGACCCAGGTGGTCGAGCTCGCGAACGAGCTGCAGACGTTCCCGCGGCACCTGGGCATCCACTCCGGCGGCATGGTGATCTGTGACCGGCCGGTCATCGAGGTGTGCCCGGTGGAGCACGCCCGGATGCCCGGCCGCACCGTGCTCCAGTGGGACAAGGACGACTGCGCCAGCGTCGGCCTGGTCAAGTTCGACCTGCTGGGGCTCGGCATGCTCTCCGCCCTGCGGTACGCGTTCGACCTGGTCGCCGAGCACGAGGGGGTGCGCTACGAGCTGCACACGGTCCCGGCCGAGGACCCCGAGGTCTACCGCATGCTGTGCCGCGCCGACTCGGTGGGCGTGTTCCAGGTGGAGTCGCGGGCGCAGATGGCCACGCTGCCCCGGCTCAAGCCGCAGCGCTTCTACGACCTCGTGGTCGAGGTGGCGCTGATCCGGCCCGGCCCGATCCAGGGC
>DASSUC010000153.1:0-5853 GCA_035707405.1 Micromonosporaceae bacterium
CGCGCCGAGCGAGATGCGCACCAGCCCCGCGGCGACGTAGTCGACCGGGGTCATCTCCACCTCGATGTCGATGTCCGGAGCCATCCCGAGCTGGATGCACCCCTTGATGACCCGGGTGGTGAAGTGCGTGGTCAGGCAGGCCCCGGTGCGCGAGTCGCCGAGGACCCGGCCCGGCCGGTAGAGGTCGACTGCGATCCCCCGCTCCCGGCCCAGCTCCACCATGCGCTCGGCGGCCCACTTCGTCTGCACGTACCCGGTCACCAGTCGGCCGGCGGCGGCGATGTCGTCGTCCTCGCGGATGGTGGTCCGCCCGTCGACCGGCAGCCCCCAGATCCCGTACGTGGACACGTGGTGCACCGTGGCCCGGCCCTTGCCGGCCAGGCGCAGGATCTCGGCGGTGCCGGCCACGTTCACCGGCCGCATCTGCTCGTAGGTGTAGCTGAAGTTGACCCACGCCCCGTTGTGGTAGATGGCGTCGAGGCACCCGGCCAGCTCCTCGAAGCGCGCCGGGTCCAGGCCGAGGCGCGGCTCGCCGAGGTCGCCGGCGACGACCGCGACGCGCTCGTCGGCACCGTCCGGCCAGGGCAGGTAGCGCTCGAGGTTGGTGCGTACCCGGTGCCGCCCTTGCGCCTCGTCGGAGCAGCGGACCAGGCAGTGCACCCGGGCCGAGGTCACCGCCAGCAGCTCGCGCAGCAGGTACGCGCCGACGAAACCGGTCGCCCCGGTCAGCAGCACCTCCCGCGGGTCCCGCACCGGCGCGCTCACCCGGGTGGAGGCCACGATGTCGTCGTCCAGGGTCACGTCCCGGGCGATCCAGGCCGGCTCCTGCGGCCCGTCGCCGCCGTCCGCCGCGGCGGCCCCGTCCGCCACGGGCGCCGCCCCCGGCGGGCCGCCGGGCCCGGCGGGGACCCCGAGCTCACCGGCGAGCAGGCCCACGCGGTCGGCGAGCCCCAGCTCGCCGGCGAGCAGGCCGACCCAGTCGGCGAGCGTGGTGCGGGCGAACAGCTCGCTGGCGCGCACGGTGACCCGCAGGTCCCGCTTGCAGCGGCCGACCACCTCCATGACCATGAGCGAGTCCAGCCCGTAGCCCATCACGTCGGCGTCGGCGTCGATGCCCGCCGGGTCCGCGCCGAGCACGTCGCCGAGGACGCCGCGCAGGTACCGGTGCAGGATGGCCGCCGCATCCGCGGGCGCGTCACGCAGCTCACCGAGTACCTCGGCCGGCGCCTCGCCCAGCGCCGCCTCGACCACCTCGATGGTGTGCAGCATCGGCCGGTCCGAGCGGGCCTCCATGACCGGCTTGAAGACCGACCAGTCGACCGCGCACACGACCCGGTGCGGCCGGTCGCCGGCGAGGAGCCCGCCAAGCAGCCGCAGGCACTGGGGCGCGGAGAGCGGGCGCAGGCCGGTCGCCCGCAGGAAGCTCATGACCTCCTCGCCGAACAGGCTCGACGCCAGCTCCCACGGGCCCCAGCTGACCGACAGGCCCGGCTGCCCGGTGGCCCAGCGGTGCTGCGCGAGGCTGTCCAGGAACGCGTTGCCGGCGGCGTAGCTGGCCAGGTGCTGGGAGCCCCAGGTGGCGGCGATCGAGGAGAAGCCGAGGAAGAAGTCCAGCCCGGCGGAGTGCGACAGCTGGTGCAGCAGCCAGCCGCCGACCACCTTGGGGCGCCACACCCGCCGGTACTCCTCGGGCGTGACGTCCCGCACGTACTGGGGTGCCGAGACGCCTGCGGCGTGCACCACCCCGCGCAGCGGCATGGGCCCGGCGTCGAGGGCGGCGAACACCCGCATCATCGCCGCCTCGTCGGTGACGTCCGCGGCGAGCACCTCCACCGCCGCGCCCAGCCGCTCGACGCGCCGGACGGCCTCGACGTTGGCGCGTACCGCGGCCGGGGCGCCGGCCAGCTGCGCGTCGTCCCACCGCGAGCGGTCCGGCAGCGGGGTGCGCCCGAGCAGCACCAGCCGCCCGGCACCGGCCCGGGCCAGCCACTCGGCGAGCGCCACCCCGATGCCGCCGAAGCCGCCGGTGATGAGGTAGGTGCCGTCGCCGCGGACCGGGGGGGCGGGGCGCAGCTCGGCCGGCGCGGGTGGCCGCGCCAGCAGCCGGGCGACGAGCCGCCGCCCGCCGCGCAGCGCCTGCTGGTCCTCTGTGGCGAGGGTGGCGAGGGCGGCCAGCAGCTCCTCCTCCAGGCGCTCCTGGTCGTCGGCGGGCACCGCCGGGTCGAGGTCGACGGCTCCGCCCCACCGGTCGGCGTGCTCCAGCGCCAGCACCCGGCCGAGGCCCCACAGCGTCCCGCCGAGCGGGCTCACCGCGTCCTGCCCGTCCCCGGTCGCCACGGCGCCCCGCGTCACCACCGTCACCCGGGCCCCGTCGCAGTCCTGCCTGGCGGCCAGCTGCTGCACCAGCGCGACGACCATCAGGTCGGCACGGGCGGCGTACTCGTCCAGCAGCCACGCGTCGGCGTGGGCCGGCGCCGGCGCGTCCAGGCCGGTCAGCACCAGCACACCGGCCGGGCGGCCGGGCGAGGCGCACCAGGAGTCCAGCAGCGCCCGGACCGACTCCGGGTCCGGCCGGCTCTGCTCGGCCACGCCGGCCAGCGGCGGCGGCGCGACCGTCACCTCGGCGCGGCGGTCCCGCAGCGCGGCGGCGAGCCGGTCGGCCACCCGGCGCCCGGGCCCGTCGCCGTCGGCGACGACGAGGAAGCTCGCCCCTGCGACGTCCAGCTCCGCCGCTGCGGAGCCGTCCGGCGGCTCCTGCCACTCCACCTCGTAGAGCAGCTCGGCCGGGTCCCGCCAGGGCTCGGGCCCGGCGCCCGCCTGGGACAGCGGGACCACCCGCAGGTCGCGGGCGTACCCGAGGGCGGCTCCATCGGCGTCCAGAAGCTCGGCCGTGCCGACCGCGCCGCCATCCCCGGCCACCGGCGACAGCGCGTCGGCGCGCACGCGCACGTACCGGACACCGGCCAGGTCCCCGGTGCCGGCCAGGTTCCCGGTGACGGTCAGCGCGGCGCAGCCGGTGGCGACCCCGGCTGCCGCCGGGCGGTCCGCGGGCGCCGTACCTGCCGCGGTCGCGTCCCCGGGGCTCGCGCCGCCGGGAGCGGCCTCGCGGGCAGTGTTGGCGACCGCGGTGACCGCCGCGGCGAGCACCTCGGACCAGCCACGCCGCGCGGCCGGGGCGAGCACGACGAGCGTGCCCTCGCCGCAGGAGCGGACCTCGTCGAGCTCGGCGAGGTCGAGCCCGGTGAGATCGAGCCCGGGCTGGACCGGCCCGGGCTGTGGTACGGCCGGGCGGCGGCGCAGCACGCCGCACGCGTGCCGCCGCCACGGCGCACCGGCCGCCTCCTCGACCGCGGTGAGGCTGAGCACCTCCCAGCGGGCACCGCCGTCCTCGGCCTCGACCACGCTGAGCTGGACCGTGCGCCGGCCCGGGTCGTCAACCGGCACCGGGGCCTGCCCGGCCAGGTCCTCCACGCAGGCCCAGGAGCCGCCGAGGCAGTCGCCCGCGGCGGTGACGGCGAGGTCGACCAGCGCGCCCAACGGCGCGAACCGGCGGCCGTCGCGGTCGGCCACCGCCACCGGCTCGAAGCGGTCGACCGGCACCTCGTAGGTGGGCGTGGTGGCGCGCAGGCGGCGGCCGACGCCGGGCACGTCCACGCCGGCCGGCGGCGCTACGGCGGCGGCCGGCGGCTCCGCCTCCCGGAACCAGTACGGCACCCCGCGCCACACCGTCGTCGGCAGCGGCACCCGCCGCACGTCCTCCCCGGCGTGGAACGCGGCCCAGTCCGGGCGGGCCCCGCGCAGGCAGACCGCGCCGAGGGCGGCCAGGACCGCCTTTTCGTCCCGCACCCCTCGGCGCAGCGTCGGCACGAAGGTGGTGTCCGGGTCGTTGAGGCAGCGGTTGCCCAGCGCTGACAGGACCGGCTGCGGCCCGAGCTCGAGGAAGGTGCGCACGCCCGCCCCGTGCAGGGTCTGCATGCCGTCGGCGAAGCGGACCGTGCCGGCGGCGTGCCGGACCCAGTAGTCCGGGCCGATATCGGCGCCGCCGAGCCAGCCACCGGTGACGTTGGAGATCACCGGCAATTGCGGCTCGGCAAAGCTGATCCCGTCCAGCACCTCGCGGAACGCGGCCAGCATCGGCGCGATGAGCGGGGAGTGGAAGGCGTGCGAGACGGGCACCCGCCGCGCGCGTACCCCCTCGCCGTCCAGCGCAGCGAGCACGGCCGCCACATCCGCCTCGGCGCCGGAGATGACGACCTCGCCCGGTCCGTTCACCGCCGCGACGGCCAGCGTCTGCGGGTAGGGCGCGATCACCTCACGGGCCCGGTCCTCGCCGCAGAACACCGCCGCCATGGCGCCGCCCGGCGGCAGCTCCGCCATGAGCCGGGCGCGGGCGGCCACCAGCCGGACCGCGTCGGCGAGCCCGAACACGCCGGCCAGGCAGGCGGCGACGATCTCGCCGATGCTGTGCCCGGCCACCGCCGCCGGGTGCAGCCCCCACGACAGCCACAGCTGGGCCAGGGCGTACTCGACGGTGAAGAGTGCGGGCTGGGTGTAGCGCGTGTCCTCCAGCGGGACCGGCTGCCCGGGCTCCGGCCAGACCACCTCGCGCAGCGGGCGGTCCAGCTCCGGGTCGAACAGCTGCGCGCACGCGTCGAACGCGTCCTGGAACGCCGGCTCCGTGGCCAGCTGCCGGCCCATGCCCGGGAACTGGGAGCCCTGGCCGGTGAAGAGCCACGCCACCTTGCGGTGGCGGTGCGGCGGCTGCACGCCGGTCACCACGCCCGGCCCCCGGCCCTTCTGGGCGTACGCCTCGAGCGCGTCGGCCAGCTCGTCCACTGTGGACGCGACAACGGCGAGCCCTCGCGCCTGCGCCGCCCGCCCGACGTGCGTGGTGAAGCACACGTCGCCGAGCGAGGACTCCGCCGGCCCGCGCAGGTGGCGTACGTAGCGCTCAGCCAGCGCGACGAGCGCCTCCTCGGTGCGGGCGGAGGCGAGGAACAGGCCGTGCCCGCGCCCGGCCACCGACCGCGGCAGCGGGGGCGGTGGCGAGCTGAGCACCGCGTGCGCGTTCGTGCCGCTGGCGCCGAAGCTGCTCACCGCGCCGACCCTCGGCCGGCCGTGGTCCGGCCACGGGGTGCAGGCGCGCGGGACCTGCACGTGCAGCCGGTGCCAGTCGACGTTCGGGTTGGGGTCCGTCAGGTGCAGGTGGGGGGGCACCTCGCCGGCCTCGATCGCCAGCGCCACCTTGATCAGGCCGGCGATGCCCGCGGCCGACTCCAGGTGGCCGATGTTGGTCTTGACGGACCCGACCAGCAGCGGGGCGTCGTGGGTGTGGTGCCGGCCGATGACCGCCTCCAGCGCCCGCAGCTCGATCGGGTCGCCGAGCGCGGTGCCGGTGCCGTGCGCCTCCACGTAGTCCACGTGTGCCGGGTCGATCTGGGATCGCTTCAGCGCCGCCGTGATGACGGCCTGCTGCGCCGCCGGGTTGGGCACGGTCAGCCCGCTGGACCGGCCGTCGTGGTTGACCGCGGACCCGCGGACCACCGCGACGATCGGGTCGCTGGCGGCGATGGCGTCAGCGAGGCGCTTGAGCACCACCACGCCCACGCCCTCGCCGCGCGCGTACCCGTCCGCGCTGGCGTCGAACGTCTTGCACCTGCCGTCACCGGCCAGCGCCCGGAACTTGCTCATGATCACGAAGCCGTACGGGGACAGCATCGCGTTGACCCCGCCGGCGAGCGCGAGGTCGCACTCGCGCAGCCGCAGCGCCTGGCACGCCTCGTGGACCGCGACCAGCGAGGACGAGCACGAGGTGTCCACCACCTTGCTGGGCCCCTGCAGGCCGAGGAGGTA
>DASSUC010000154.1:0-2243 GCA_035707405.1 Micromonosporaceae bacterium
CATCCACGCCCGCAGCGACTCGCTGATCGGGCTCAAGGAGAACGTCATCATCGGCAAGCTCATCCCGGCTGGTACGGGCATCGCCAAGTACCGCAACGTCCGGGTGGAGCCGACCGAGGAGGCGAAGGCCAAGGTCTACTCCATGACCGGGTACGCCGAGAGCGACTACGGCTTCGGGCCGGCCAGCGGTGCCGCGGTGCCGCTGGACGACTTCGACTTCGGGTCGTACCGCTAGCGGAGCATGTCGGGGGGTCCGGTGCCGCGCCCCGGACCCCCCGTTCTTTGTAGGGTGGGACCGTGACCACCGAGCCGGCACGGCACCCGCTCGACCCGGACCCGGCTCACTCGTCGAAGGCGACCGCAGTGCTGGTGCTGGGGGTCGTCGGGGCGGTCACCGGTCCGCTCGTCGGTGGGCTGGTGCCGGCCGTGGTCGCCCTGGCCCTGGCCCGGCAGGCCCGCACCGACCTGATCGCCGGTCGCGGGTTCCTGGTCGGCGCCCGCCGGCTGCGCACCGGCATCTCGCTCGCCTGGCTGGGGGTCGTCCTGGCGGCGGCGGCCCTGGTCGTCGCCGTCGTGGTCGGGCTGCTGCGCTTCGCCGCCGGGGCCGACGGGCAGGACTTCGCGCCGGGTGTCGACTGAGCTGGCCGGTGTCGACTGAGCTAGCTGAGCCGGCGGAGCTGGAATGGGAGACGGAGGCGCAGGGATGAGCGAGGAGCCGCGGGACCCCGGCGGCGCCGGCCTGCCTGACGGGCCGGCCGGCGGCGCGCCGTACCCGGACTGGAGCGTCCCTGGCGCCCAACGCCCGACCATCGGCGCCCCCGGTCCAGCAGCACCGATGTATGGGAGCCAAATGGCGCCGGTGCCTGGCAGTCCGGCAGGGCCCGTGCCCGGCAGTCCGGTGGCGCCGGTGTCCGGCCGCCCGGCGGTGCCGCCCGGTGTGGCGCCTGCCCCAGCCGGCCCGCCGTTCGGCTACCCAGGTCCTCTGCCGGTTCCACCCCGCCCGTACGCCGGACCGCCGCCAGCCAGTGCCGGGTGGCGGTCGCCGACCCGGGTCGAGCCGGTACCAGGTACGCCGTTCGCCCTGGCGTACCTGGACGTCCCGCCGGTGGTGTCCGGCCTGGCGGTCGGCGGCCTGGTGGCCGGCGTGGCCGGCCTGCTCGTGATGCTGGTCGTAGCGTGTTTTGGGCTGGCCGGTGCCGAGGAGGGCTGGGGAGCTCGGGTCGGTGGCGCCTTTGCGGTGCCGGCTGCACTGCTCGGCGCGGGGGCGGTCACGCTGGGCGTGCTGGGGCAGCGCCAGATCCGCCGAGCCGGCCCAGCCCGGGTCACCGGCCGCGGCCTGGCCATAGCGGCGGTTGCGTGCGGGGCGAGCGCAGTGGCGCTGACCCTGCTGGCCATCGGCGGGGCCCTGCTCCTAGCCATATGATGCGGTTCTCCACCGTGCTTCCGTTAAATCCGGCGTTCCGGTAAAGCCGGCTGGGTGCTCCGGACGGGCGGGGTAGACTGGTGGACGAAGCGGCCCGCCGCGCGCGTGTGGGCATGCGGAGAGCCGTCCGGCCCCCTGTTTTGACCTGCGCGCTCACGGTAGGTACTCTTTCTCCTCGTGCCCGGGCTAGCCCGGGCCCATCGTGCGTGCGCCGCGGCGGGGGCCACAGGCGCGCCGCGAAGGACGAGGTCCCGCTCCGGGGCAGCACAGCGCCGGAGCAGGGCGAGAAGACCACCCGAGCTTCCGCGAGGAGGTCCGGGCCCGTGTGCGGGCGACACGCCCGACCCCGGGGGTCGGCGCTGCCGGGTATCGGTGGCGGTGAGACGAAACGGCGCGGCCGCGGGCGCGAGCCCCGGCACCAGGCCCCGGGCAGCGGCCCGGGACAGGTAGGGGTTCCGGGCTGAGCGACGCGAGGTCCGGGCGAGACAGCGGAGATACAGTTCCGGGCCGAGCAACGCGAGGTCCGGGCGAGACAGGGGAGACAGGAAACCCGGTGCCCACGATCCAGCAGCTGGTCCGCAAGGGCCGCAAGGCCAAGGTCAGCAAGAGCAAGACGCCGGCGCTGAAGGGCTGCCCGCAGCGGCGCGGCGTGTGCACCCGCGTGTACACCACGACCCCTAAGAAGCCGAACTCGGCCTTGCGGAAGGTGGCCCGGGTCCGGTTGATGAGCGGCTTCGAGGTGACCGCCTACATCCCGGGCGTCGGCCACAACCTGCAGGAGCACTCGATCGTGCTGGTCCGCGGTGGCCGGGTGAAGGAC
>DASSUC010000155.1:0-9255 GCA_035707405.1 Micromonosporaceae bacterium
CGCGCTGCGCGGACCCCGACACTTGAGATCTAGAAGAGTTAGGCAGGGATGGCGTGCACAACTCTTCTGGATCGCCAGAGGCGGGGTCTTCTGGATCGCCAGAGGCGGGGTCTTCTGGATCGCCAGAGGCGGGGTCTTCTGGATCGCCAGCGGGGTCTCCGGGGGCGGGGGTGGTGCGGGAGTTGGAGCTGCTGCGTAACCGGGTGTCGCACTGGGGGCCGCCGCGCTGGGTGGGGCGCTCCGACACCGTGCACGGGCTGGTCCAGCGCATCGCGGACCGGGCCGCGGACGCCGAGGGCGAGCCGCGCCGACCGGTGCCCCGGCTCGACAGCGACCTGGCGCTCGTCGACCAGCTGCGGGTGGTCACCGCAGACCTGCTTGCGGCCGCGCCGGCCGAGCACGTGCTGGCCGCCGCCGCGGCAGACCTGGCCGCGGTACGCCGAGCGCTGTAGCCCGCCTGCGCGGGAGCCCGCCTCAGGAGAGGCGCTCGACAACCATCGCCATGCCCTGGCCGCCGCCCACGCACATCGTCTCCAGGCCGACCGTCCTGTCGTGCCAGTCCAGCGCGTTCAGCAGGGTGCCGGTGATCCGGGCACCGGTCATGCCGAACGGGTGCCCGACCGCGATCGCGCCACCCATCACGTTCAGCTTCTCCAGCGGGATCGCAAGGTCCCGGTAGGACGGGATGACCTGCGCGGCGAACGCCTCGTTGATCTCCACGAGATCCACATCGGACATTGTCATGCCGGCCCGGCGCAGTGCCTGCCGGGACGCCTCGACCGGGCCGAGACCCATGATCTCGGGGGAGAGCGCGGTCACGCCGGTGGACACGATCCGGGCGAGCGGGGTGACGCCCAGCTCGTGCGCCTTCGTGTCGCTCATCACGACGACCGCTGCGGCGCCGTCGTTGAGCGGGCAGCAGTTGCCCGCCGTGATCCGCCCGTCCGGACGGAACACCGGCTTGAGGGCGGCGACGCCCTCCATGGTGACCCCGGGCCGGGGCCCGTCGTCGGCGGCGACGACCGTGCCGTCCGGCAGCGTCACCGGGGTGATCTCGCGCGCCCAGACGCCGTCCGCGATCGCCTTCTCGGCGAGGTTCTGCGACCGTACGCCGAAGGAGTCCATGTCCTCGCGGGTCACGCCCTTGAGCTGGGCAAGGTTCTCCGCGGTCTGGCCCATGGCCAGGTAGATGTCGGGCACGGCACCGTCGTCGCGCGGGTCGTGCCAGGTTGGCGCGCCGCCGGCGGCCCGCTGCTCGGAGCGGGCCCGGGCGCCGTCGAACACCGGGTTCTGCCAGCCACCGCCGACCAGCTCCTGCGCCTCGGGGGGCAGGGTGTCGGAGTTGCCGCGCACGTACCGGGAGACGCACTCCACCCCGGCGGAGAGGAACACGTCCCCCTCGCCCGCCTTGATCGCGTGGTACGCCATCCGGGTGGTCTGCAGCGAGGACGAGCAGTACCGGGTGAGCGTGGCGCCGGGCAGGTGGTCGTAGCCGAGCAGGATGGCGACCACCCGGGCCAGGTTGAAGCCCTGCTCGCCACCTGGCAGGCCGCAGCCGACGTAGAGGTCGTCGATGTGGGCGGGGTCGAGCTGGGGGACCTTGGCCAGCACCGCCCGGATGATCGTGGCGGTGAGGTCGTCGGCGCGCAGCTCCCGCAGCGACCCCTTGTAGGCCCGGCCGATAGGCGATCGGGCGGTGGCGACGATGACGGCTTCCGGCATGCCAGCCACGCTACCCGGCGGCGGCCGGGACCATCATGCGCCGGCCGGGGCATGCTGCGGCTATCGCGCTCCGGCCGCGCCATGCTGCGGCCATCGTGCGCCGGCCGTCACCTGCGTGAGGCGTCGGCGGCGGCCGCGGCCACGGCCGGGTAGAGGGCGTGCGCCCACACCTGGTATCCGTCGGCGGACGGGTGGTAGCCGTCCGAGCAGAGCGTGCCCGGGTCGGCCCGGAAGACGGGCCCGGTCTCGGTCGCCAGGTCGACGACTGAGGCGCCCGCCTCAAGCGCCGCCCGGGCCTGCGCCCGGGCGACCCGCTGTCCCAGCCAGCCGACCACCTGTCGCAGCGGTGGGGCGAACGCCCATGCCGCGCCCAGGTCCGGGCAGGTCCCGAGGACCACTCCGGCGCCGGCCTCCCGCAGCCGGCGGACGGCGGCGGCGACGTGGGCACCGGCGTCTACGGGCCGCCGCAGCCCGGTGGCGTCCTTCGCTCCCACCAGGATCAGGGCGACGTCGGGCCGGGTCGCCAGCAGCGCCCGGGCGACCTGGGTGGCCAGGTCCACCGAGCGGGAGCCGGCCACCGCCACGCTGGACAGCTCGACCCGCCGGGCGTAGTCGCGGGTGAGCATCGCGGCGAGCCGGCCGCCAACGGTGTCGGCCAACCGGTCGACGCCCACGCCCATGGCCGCCGAGTCGCCGAGCAGCACCAGGCGCAGCGGGGGAGCCGTGATGTCCCCGACCGTCGACCGCAGGGCCAGCCCGAGCGTGGGCTGGGCGTAGCGGCGGGCACGGGCGGCCACCGCCTCCGCGGCGAGGAGTGCCGCCCCGCCGACGGTGCCGGCGACCAGCGTGATCGCGGCCGCCCTCCCCAAGCGTCGGGCCGTCCTCACGCTGCCTCCTCGATTGACACCTGTGGTTGCCCAGGGTTGTCCTCCGAGGTTACGGCGGAACCGGGCATCGCGGGATCGGCGGGACGGATGGCCTTCTGCACACGGTTACGCAGCTGCACCCAGCGGCCGAACGGGCCGCGCTCGCGGCCGGCCACGATCGCCGCGCTGACCTCCGTGCCGGCGTGCTCGACCGCCTCGACGGCGGCGTCCGGCAGCGCCCGGACCCCCTCGACATCCGACAGCGGGGCGTCCGGCTGGGCCTCGGCACCGAGCACAGCCACCAGGGTGGGCAGCAGTGCGGCGGCCGCTGCGGCGTACCCATCGGCGGAGGGGTGGAACCGGTCGGACGCGAACATCCGCAGCGGCTCGGCGGCGAACACCGGGCCGAGCAGGTCGCCGAGGGACACGGTCGCGCCGCCCGCCTCGACCACGGCGACCGTCTGAGCGGTCGCCACCTGCCGGCTCCACCGGCGGACCATCCAGCGCAGCGGTGGCTGGATGGGCCGGACTGTGCTCAGGTCGGGGCAGGTGCCGACGACGACGCGCGCACCGGCGCGGCGCAGCTCCTGGACCGCCGCCACCAGGTGTGGGATGGCCACGCCGAGCGGAACCCGGTGGGTCACGTCGTTGGCCCCGATCAGGATCACCGCGACGTCCGGGCGCATCTCGACGGCCGCCTCGACCTGGGGGGCGAGCGTGGGCGAGGTCGTGCCGACGACCGCCAGGCAGCGCACCTGGACGGGGCGTCCCAGCTGGTCGGCCAGGCCGGCGCCGAGCAGTGCGCCGGGAGTCTCCCGGGCGTGCTGCACGCCGAACCCGGCACCGGTGGAGTCCCCGAGGATGGCCAGGCGGACGGGCCGGCCGCCACGGCGGGGGCCGTAGCGGCCGCTGCAGCGCGGTGGCGGCGCCTCCGCCCTGGGAATCGTGTGCCGTGCCAACATGACCTGGCCGACAACGACGCCGGTGGCGACAGCCCCGGCGAACGCTGCCGAGCCGCCACCGAGAGCGGCGAGCTTGGCGGCCTGCCTGACGCGCCCCATGGGTCCCCTCTCCCCTCGGACGCTGTGCGGGGCCGGCGCATGCTCGCGAGATGTCGCTAGCCTGCGCGGTCCGGCCCCGCCTGCGTGATGTCGATCCGAACCAATACCCGTTGTTCCCGATTCATAGCTGCGCGGTAGTCCGCCCAGTCCGGATGCTCCCCACTGGTACGGCGGTAGTAGTCGACCAGGCCCTCCATCGCCTCGGGCAGGTCGACGACGCTCGCCGTGCCCTCGACCTGGATCCACCGGCCGAAGAACGCGTCGGGCAGCACGCAGATCCAGACGCGCGGGTCCCGGCGCAGGTTGCGCACCTTGTACGCGGTCTGCCGGCTGCTGACCACCACCATCCCGTCCGCGTCGACGTTGACCGTCACCGGGCTCATCTGGGGGCGGCCGTCAGCGCGCAGGGTGCACAGAACCGCGCGATGCTGGGTACGTATAACGTCACGAGCCTCATCCAGGTGCATAGAGACATGGTGCCGTCCCGAGGCAATGAGGTCGAGGAAGACTTGAGGAAAAGGAGAGGTCATGCCGAAAGGGCTACGGCGTACGGCAGCTTTCACCGCACTGTGGCGGACGCTGACGGCCGGCTCCCGGGGCGGTCCGCCGCTTCGCACCCGGCTGGCGGCGATCCCCAGGATGGTCCGGGCCTCGATGCGCGGCGAGTACGACGGCGGCCTGCGGGTGGCCATGATGGGCGCCGCGACGGCGTATGTGGTGTCGCCGATCGACGTGGTGCCGGAGGGCCTGCTCCTGCTGCTCGGCCTCGCCGACGACGTGGTCGTCGGCACCTGGCTGGCCGGTTCCGTGCTCGCCGAGACCGAGCGGTTCCTGGAGTGGGAGAGGCGGGGCCGCGCGGTCATCCCCGGCCAGGTCAGGCCGGGCGCGCCGCCGGGCCTGCCGCAGCCGCCGCCGGGCCGGGCGCCCGTCCCCCAGCCGCCGGGCGGCCGGGGCCCCGCTCCGCAGCCACCGCCTCCCCAGCCGCCGGGGCCGCGTCGCCGGTAGGCCTACGGGCCGGCGCCGGGCAGCACCGGTCCGCCTAGGCGTACGGGTCGGCGTCCGGCGTCATCAGGCGGGTGATCGCGGCCCAGTAGTGGCATCCCCGGCCCGCGTCGCTGGCCAGCTGGTTCAGCCGCTGCGCGTCCCGCCTGGCCTCCTCGTAGGTCTGGTACGCCTTGGCGAGCGTCACCCGGTCCTCGATCGGCACGGGCGCGGACCCTTCCCCCGCGTCCGGGTCGTCGTAGCGCACCACCACGTAGATGTGCCGGTAGGGCAGGGGCAGGGCGGGGGAGGCCATGACGGCGAGTGTTCCCCGCCCGCCCACCCGGCCGCAACAAGCGCCTGTGCGCCCGGGCGCACCTGGGGTGTCCGGGCGGCGCGGGTGGTGGGAGCCCGGACAGCCGCAACGGGCCGCGCCGGCCGGACGTAGGCTGAGGCGTGCGCTACTACGAGTCGGTTGTGGACCTGATCGGTGACACGCCGCTGGTCCGGCTCCGCAACGTCACTGCGGGCATCTCCGCCACCGTGCTGGCGAAGGTGGAGTACTTCAACCCGGGCGGGTCGGTCAAGGACCGCATCGCCCGGCGCATGATCGAGGAGGCCGAGAAGGAGGGCCTGCTCCGGCCGGGCGGCACCATAGTGGAGCCCACCTCCGGCAACACCGGTGTGGGGCTGGCGCTCGTGGCCCAGCTGCGCGGCTACCGCTGCGTCTTCGTCTGCCCGGACAAGGTCAGCGAGGACAAGCAGAACGTGCTGCGGGCGTACGGCGCCGAGGTGGTGGTCTGCCCCACCGCCGTGGCGCCGGAGGACCCGCGCTCGTACTACTCCGTCTCCGACCGCCTGGCCCGGGAGATCCCCGGGGGGTGGAAGCCCGACCAGTACTCCAACCCCAACAACCCGCTCTCCCATTACGAGACGACCGGTCCTGAGGTGTGGGAGCAGACCGACGGGCGGATCACCCACTTCGTGGCCGGCGTCGGCACCGGCGGCACGATCTCCGGCATCGGGCGCTACCTGAAGGAGGCCTCCCGGGGGCACGTACGGGTCATCGGCGCGGACCCGGAGGGCTCGGTCTACTCCGGCGGCACCGGCCGGCCGTACCTGGTGGAGGGCGTCGGCGAGGACTTCTGGCCGCAGACGTACGACCGGGCGGTCTGCGACGAGATCATCGAGGTGACCGACCGGGAGTCGTTCGAGGTCACCCGGCGGCTCGCCCGCGAGGAGGGGCTGCTGGTGGGCGGCTCCTGCGGCATGGCGGCGGTGGCCGCGCTGCGGGTCGCCGCGGTCGCCGGCCCGGACGCCGTGGTGGTCGTCCTGCTGCCGGACGGCGGTCGCGGCTACCTCTCCAAGATCTTCAATGACGACTGGATGGCCCGGTACGGCTTCCTGCGCACCGGCACGTCCTCGGCGACCGTCGCCGACGTGCTGGCCGGCAAGGGCGCCCGGATGCCGGAGCTGGTGCACGTCCACCCGACCGAGACGGTGCGGGACGCGATCGACTACATGCGGGAGTACGGCGTCTCGCAGATGCCCGTGCTCAAGGCCGAGCCGCCCGTGGTCACCGGCGAGGTGGCCGGCTCCCTGGCCGAGAAGGACCTGCTGGACGCGCTGTTCACCGGGCAGGCGCAGCTGCACGACATGGTCGAGAAGCACATGGGCCCGCCGCTGCCGATGGTCGGCGGGGGGCAGCCGGTGGGCGAGGCCGTGGCGCTGCTGGAGAAGGCGGACGCGGCCATCGTGCTGGTCGACGGCAAGCCGCGGGGGGTCATCACGCGCCAGGACCTGCTCGCCCACCTGGGCGGGGGCTGAGCCGGCGCTGGGCGGGCCCGGGCGCGGCCGGGCCGGGGTCAGGAGAGCTCGGTAGGCACCGCCACCACGTCCACGAAGGCGCCGCGGCGCAGCACGGTGATAGGCAGCCGGGTGCCGATCGCCGGCCCGAGCATGAGCCGCAGCAGCGCCTGCACGTTCTCCACCGGCCGGCCGCCGGCCGAGACGATCACGTCGCCGAGGTAGATGCCGGCGAGCCCGGCCGGGCTGCCCGGCACCACCTCGGCCACCCGCAGCCCGAGCCGCTGGCCGAGCCGCTGCGCCACGGCCGGCGGCAACGGCAGCGGTGAGCCGGCCACGCCCAGCCACGCCCGGCGTACCCGCCCGCTCGACACCAGCTCGCCGATGATGTGCCGGGTGGTGCTGTTGATCGGCACGGCGAGCCCGAGGCCGTACCCGGCGACCGCGGTGTTCACCCCCACCACCCGGCCGGTCGAGTCGGCCAGCGCGCCGCCCGAGTTGCCCGGGTTGAGCGCCGCGTCGGTCTGGATCACGTCGTCGATGAGCCGCAGGTGCCGGCCGTCCCGCGCCGGCAGCGACCGGCCCAGGCCGCTGACCACCCCCGCGGTCACCGAGCCGGCCAGCCCCATCGGGTTGCCCACGGCCACCACCAGCTGGCCGATGCGCAGCTCGTCCGCGTTGCCCAGCTCGGCCGGGGGCGCGCCGACCGCGCGTGAGCGCAGCACCGCCAGGTCCGACAGCGCATCCGCGCCCACCACGTCGAAGCGGGCCTCCGACCCGTCGCCGAAGGTCGCCGTACCACCGCCGCCCCCGGCCACGACGTGGGCGCTGGTGAGCAGGAAGCCGTCGTCGGTGAAGGTCACCGCGGACCCGGCGCCGCCGCCGCGCGGCGTGCGGACCGCCAGCGCGGCCACCGACGGCAGCACCTTCGCCGCGACGGTCGTGACAACCCGGCTGTACGCGTCCATCGCGTCCCGCTCCGTGTCCATGGCGGCAGCAACACCCGACCGCCCTGGGGGATGCCCGGCGACGCTGCGCTGTCAGCGAACGCGAAATGGGCGCCCCGGCCCGCCGTCCACCCCCGGTTTCTGAAGGTCGCACACTCTGTCCGACCCGGACCGGTGCCGGAGGTTGACTCTGTGTCCCGGAGATTTGAAGCCTTTCTCCACGCGAAACGGGGGAGGACGAGTGACCAGTCACGGTGAACAGGCTGGCGTCACGGCGCTGCTGTCGCGACGGCTCGTCCAGCGCCGCCAGGAGACGTCCCGCCGTCCCTGGCGCGATAGGACCGACCGGCACGTGCCGGGCGGTCTGCGCGGGACGCTCGGCCGGCGTACCAACCGGTACGCCCGCAGCCGGGCTGACCGCACCAACCGCGGCCATTTCGACTGAACACCGAGACTGAATACCGAGCGCCCGGCGGGGCCGGATCCAGCCCCCGCTTACCGGCCCCGCCCCGGTGCTCACCCAGCGGCGACGAGCCGCGGCGACCCGCCAACGCCGCGCCGTCCCGCGACACCCGCCCGCAGCTGGTGGCCGGCCTGCCTCCGCCGGCACGACGCCTCCGGCCAGGCGTCTCCACCAGCAGGGCGGCACGGCGGGCGAGGGTACGACAACCGGTTCCCCCGCATGAAACGAGAACGTACCCTCGCCCAGCCCGCCTCCTCCTCGCCTCCGGGCCCCCTGCCGCGCGTGTTGCGCCGCCACCCGCCTGTTGCGCCCCCACCCGTCGGGTACGTCGGACTGCCGAAAGGACCCGGCGGGCGGCCATGGGCTTGCTGATCGGGGCTGGCCGCCCGCCGGATCGGGCCGGCGGCGGGCGTGCACAGGCTGAGGCACTCGCCGCCGGTTCGGGACTCCTGCCAGAGAGACCCGGTCGAAAACTTACAATTACAACTGATGAACAGTCAAGCCCTATCATGCTTCAATATCGCAAGAGATATTGACCTGACGGGCTTTGCATGATCGCATAGGGCTACTCCTGCCAGAGGGGCCCAGACATGCCGCCGTACACCAAGCGCCTGCACATGATCGAGGAGCTCACCCGACGCATCGAGTCGGGTGAGTATCCGTCCGGAGCCAAGCTGCCGTCGGGCAAGCAGCTGGCCATCGAGTTCGGGGTCTCCATGATGGTGGTCAGACAGGCCGTCGACTGGCTCAAGGCCCGCGGGATGGCCGAGGGCGTGCCCGGCAAGGGCGTCTACGTGGTAGGACCGGAGAAGAGCGACTGACCCCGGGCAGCGGTGGTCTGAGCCCCAACCGCCGTGCCCGGTTTATCCGGTTCCGCCGGTCGTTCCCCATCAAGATCGCGATCGTGGCGGCCGATGTGAAGTGCGGCTGCACTTTCGACGTCCACGATCGTGATCTTGGTGTGTGGCGCGACCTGATGGCTGAAATATGTCCGGAATGCGGCCGGCGTGCGTGGTACACCGGCGTGCTTGTCTGGCGCTCCCTGTGGTATGGCGCCTCCTCGATCGCAGCTATGAAAAGATCCGGGCCCAAGGCGTACGCATCGTGCGATGCACTGTGGAGGCCGCGTGACGAAGAGGCAGAACGCGCACCTGACGTACAAGGGCAATGTGGGCGTCGGCCGTCATGGCTGGCTACGGCTGACGCCGGCCTACTCCGTCAGGCTCGTTCGCGACGCTGTCCGCGCGCATCCGGAGGACGTCGTGGTCACCGACCCCTTCTCCGGCACCGGCACGACCGCTCTCGCCGCGGCCGAGCACGGAGGGACGGGGCAGGCCGTTGACGTCAACCCGTTCCTCATCTGGCTCGGCAACGCCAAGCTCAGGCACTACGGTGACGCGGCGGTCAGC